>URLO01000003.1 GCA_900548625.1 uncultured Eubacteriales bacterium
GATGCCATTATTCATCACCCAGATACAGTATAGCATATTTGGTAAGACGGTTAAAGTGTTTTACTAGATTTTAGTATCAGAGCGATGCTCTGAGGTGCCGCAGCCTGTAAAAACCTCGTAGAGTTTCGCCGCACACGGCGAAATAAAATGTGAATCGGTTTTGTCCGGGGGCGTGTACCTCGGACAAAACACACTGCATGGTGCAAGTGTGGAATTTGGGCGCAAACTGCGCGCAGATTATGCGCGCAGCACCATGCAGTCTCTTCAAACGCGAACCAAGCTCCGCGGTTCGCGTTTGAGAGCTTGTCAAAATACTTTTGACAAGCTCAAGCACCTCAGAGCGATGCTCTGAGGTGCTCATGCATGATTAGATGAGGTTCAGGACGAGCGTGAGAACCAGGAACACGCCGCCGACCCACTTGGTCGCCTTGGCGAGCTTCGCGTCAAACGCCTTGCTGCCGCCCTTCGCGGAGAAGCCGTCACCGCCCGCGATCGCGGAAGACAGGCCGGCGCTCTTGCCGGACTGAAGCGTTACGATAACAACAAGGCCAACGGCCAGAATGACCTGAACGATCGTCAGAATAGTATGCAGAACTCCCATAATTCCTCCAAATCAATAATGACGCCGTTCTTCATCGGCAGACGGCAAGCCGGAATATCGCAGATTGCTCTGAAACAGCAGAAATTATGATACCATAACTTTCGGCATGTTGCAAGTGGCAATTCGCATTTTTTGCGTTTTTCGCGGAAAACCGCAGCAAAGTCAGGATTTTGTCGGCCATGTATTGGTCGCCGCGCAGGTGAGATAGGCGTTGATGAAGCCGTCCAGCTCTCCGTCCATGACGGCGTTAATATTGGTCATTTCATAGCCCGTGCGGGTGTCCTTTGCCAGCGTATAGGGCATAAAGACGTAGTTTCGGATCTGGCTGCCCCACTCGATCTTGAGCTGTGCGCCCTTGATGTCGGAGATCTTGTCCAAATGCTCGCGCTCCTTGATCTCGATGAGCTTTGACCGGAGCATACGCATACAGGTCTCACGGTTCTGGAACTGATCGCGCTGCGTCTGGCAGGAGACGACGATGCCGGTCGGCTTGTGGATCAGACGCACGGCAGACGAGGTCTTGTTGATGTGCTGGCCGCCCGCGCCGGAGGAGCGGAAGACCTGCATTTCAATGTCCTCGGGGCGGATGTCCACATCCTTCGAGTCGTCCGTGATCTCGGGGATGACCTCCACCGCGGCAAACGACGTCTGACGGCGGGCGTTTGCATCGAACGGCGATACGCGCACCAGCCGGTGCACGCCGTTTTCGCTTTTCATAAGGCCGTAGGCGTTTGTGCCCTCGATCATGATGCTGGCAGATTTGATGCCGGCCTCATCTCCGTCGAGATAGTCGAGAATCTTATAAGTAAAGCCGTGTGCCTCAGCCCAATGGGTGTACATGCGGTAGAGCATCTGCGTCCAGTCCTGCGCTTCGGTGCCGCCGGCGCCCGCCTGAAATGAGACAATGGCGTTGAGGCTGTCATACTCGCCGGAAAGAAGCGTCGCAAGCCGCGCCGTCTCCATCTGCTCCTCGAGACTGTGATATCCCTCCTTGAGCTCCTCCAGCATGGACTCGTCGTTTTCCTCCAGTGCCATCTCGCAGATGGTCAGAAGATCGTCCCAAGTCGTGCACATCTTGCCGTAGCGCTCGACCTTGTCCTCAAGCTGCCGCGTCTGCTTCATGACCTTCTGCGAAAGCTCCTGATTGTCCCAGAAGCCGTCAGACTCGATCTGCGCATGCAGACGCTCCAGATCTTCCTTTGCACCCTCAATGTTGAGCGAGAGCGCCAGCTCGTCAAGCTTCGGCTTCAGGCCGTTGAGCTTGACCTTATATTCGTCAAATTCGATCATACTCATATAAAAACCACACTTCCAGATTGTTCGGGATGTATTATAACGGATAAACGCACGTCTGTAAAGGGAAAACTGCGCCTATTTCGGGCTCAGCTCCACTGCATGGCGCACAAACGAAAGCTCCGGCACACAGCACGGCAGCTTTGCGCGAAAGCGCATCTGCGGCGAGCGCGGCTCCGAGAGCGGAATGCCGTCCATGTCCTCCATTGCGCCGGCTGTCCACAGCATGGGGCGGAAGTCAGGCCCGACCAGCTCGACGGTGTCTCCGGTACGGAATTTGTTGCGCAGGCTCAAGACGGCGTTTCCGTCTGCATCGCAGCGCTCGACCACCGCGCAGATCTGCCACTCACGGAGATAGCGCGAGTTTTCGGTGTACTGCCCGGGTTGGCCGTAGAAAAAGCCGGTCGAATAGTGGCGGTGCGAGACATGCTCCACCTCGTCACGCCAGACAGGATCGGGCGCGCGTCCGGCCTCCAGATCGTCCAGAACATGGCGGTACGCCCCCGTCACGATGGCGGCGTAGTACGCCGATTTTGCCCTGCCCTCGATCTTCAGGCAGTCGACCCCTGCGTCCATCAGATCGTCCAGATGGTCGATCATGCACATGTCGCGCGAGTTCATGATGTACGTGCCCTTCTCGTCCTCGAACACCGGGAAATATTCTCCCGGACGCTTTTCCTCCATCAGCGCGTACTGATAGCGGCAGGGCTGGGCACATTCGCCGCGGTTGGAGTCACGGCCCGTCATATAGTTTGACAGCAGGCACCGTCCGGAGTAGGAAACGCACATCGCGCCGTGGCAGAAGGTCTCCAGCTCCAGTTTTTCCGGCACTCGAGCGCGGATCTCCCGGATCTCCGGCAGCGAAAGCTCCCGCGCCAGCACCACACGCTGCGCGCCAAGGTCATACCATGCCTGTGCGCAGGCGTAGTTCGCGATGGATTGCTGGGTAGAGATGTGGCGCTCACAGTTCGGCGCGTACTTCCCTGCCATCGTAAAAACGCCGAGATCGGCCACGATCAGCGCGTCCACGCCCGCCGCGTCCAGTGACCGGAGATACTCCGGAAGCTTTGCGGTCTCCTCGTTGCGCGGCATGGTGTTGACGGTCACATGTGCGCGCACGCCGTGGCTGTGCGCATAACGCACAGCCTCCGGCAGCTCGTCACGGTCGAAATTTCCCGCAAACGAGCGCATTCCAAAGCTCGTACCGCCGAGATAGACGGCGTCCGCGCCGTAAAGCACGGCCATTTTCAGCTTTTCCATATCCCCCGCGGGACAGAGCAGCTCCGGTTTTTTTCTCATATTCTTTACTGCCCCATTTCCGCGAGCACTTCCTGATGCTCGTAATACGTCTCCGAGAAGGTATGCACGCCGTTTTTGTTCAGCGCGTAGAAATAATAGTCCGTCTCCGCCGGATACAGCGCCGCACGGATGGAATTGATGCCGGGGTTCGCGATCGGCCCCGCCGGGAGGCCGGCGTTCGTATAGGTGTTGTACGGGCTGATGAGCGACTTGTCCGCGTCAGACAGGACCTCCTTGCGCTCCGGAAGCGCATACTGGATGGTCGCGTCGATCTGGAGGCACGGATAGAGCTTGCTGCAAAGGCGGTTATAGATGACGGAGGCGATGGTCGCGCTCTCCGAGGTCTTGGCTGTTTCCTTTTCGATCAGCGAGGCCACCGTGATGATGTCATGCAGATCCAGCATGGAGTTTGCGATCTCCTGCTCGGTAAAGCCGTTTTCGGTCATCTTCTCGGTGAGCATTTCATTGACGCCCGCCACTGCGCTGCGCAGCTCCTCGGTGAGCTTTCGGTCGAAGTTCGTCAGGAACTTGTCAATGACGTTCTCCGGGTCATCCCCGACAAAGAACTGATAGGTATCCGGGAACAGATAGCCCTCCAGACGGTTCTTGTCGCCGTATGGCAGCCCCTGCAGGAACGCATAGTCAAATTCATAGTCTGCCGCGGCAGCCTCCAGCTTGTCTGCAGAGCAGACGCCCTGCTCTGCCAGAAGCGCAAAAATATCCTTGCACTCATAGCCCTCGGGGATCGTGACCTCGACCGTCGAGCGCTGCTGCGACGTCTCGCGCATGGCGTTCACCAGCGCGTGGTAGTCATAGATGTTGTTCAGCGTGTAGGTGCCCGGCTCGATCTTCTGCTCGGCATGAGAATACCAGCAGTAGAACTTGAACAGCCACGGGTAATTCACAAGGCCATTGTCATGAAGGGCTCTTGTCACGTCGTCAATGCTCGCATTTTCCGCAATGGTGACCGTCATTTTCCGATTGGGCTTGGTCAGTGCGAGCACATCGTCCGCGCAGAGCCACGCGCCGACCGCCAGCAGCACGGATGCAGCCAGCACACAGCAGACATACAGCAGCACCCGAAGCCCCGGCGCAAGACGCGGACGCGCGGGCGGCGCTTCTTCGTCCGGCTCCTTTGGGCCGTCCTGCGGCGCATCATCGACCGTCAGGTCGGCATACTCCTCCGGCAGGGTGGGCTTGAAGGGCGGAAACGTGCTTTTGGCGCGCGGCTGCTCCTCCGGAGCCTTCTGCTCGGGCGTCTCGCCCATCAGCTCGTCGTCATGCGCAAGCTCCTCACGCGTGCTTTCCAGCAGCTCATCAATGGACATGTCGCTGTAATCGATCTCGTCCTCCGGTTTGTTGAACTGAAGGTCGTCTAAATCGGGCATAAATTCCTCCGTTCTCCGCGTTTAGCGGGTATATACGATCGCCTGTGCGACCTGCTTTGCGGCAGCTTCCCCTTTGAGCGCTGCCAGCAGCATCAGTCCGAATTCCTCCGCGGAGCCAGCAGCGCGGCCCGTCAGGATCCTGCCGTCGCGCACCGCGCCCGCGTCCTGCATCCGCGCGCCGCCCATCTCCGGCTCCATGCCGGGATAACAGGTCGCGCGCTTGCCCTCCGTCAGGCCGAGCCTTGCAAGGATGGTCGGTGCAGCGCAGATGGCGCTGACGTGACCGCCGCGGTCGTAGACCGTCTGCACCAGAGAAAGCGCCTTCTCCGACGCGAGGATCGACTCCACGCCCCGGAGCCCTCCCGGGAGCATCACCATTTCAATGTCATCGTCATTCAGCTCGTCCAGGGTACAGTCTGCCTCGATGCGCATACCGTGACCGGCCTCGACCAGCCGCTGCGCATGGATCGACACAAACCTTGCCTCCACGCCGCCGCGTCGCAGAATGTCGCACGGCGCGACGGCCTCCAGCGGCTCAAAGCCGTTTCCAAGCAGGATCGCTACCATAGTTTACCCCTCCAGACACTTTTTTACGCAGTTGTACAGCTCCTCATGGATGTCCTCGATGGAGCGGAGCGCCCCGTTCACAGCGCACGGAACGACCTTCCACCCGTAGAACTTTGCGGCCTCTGCCGCCATCTGGCGGCACTGATAGAGGTACGCCTCGTCTCGCTCGTGGATGTCGGCGTGCGTATTGGTCTGCGCCTCACGCCGGCGCATCAGCTCCTCCGCCAGCTCCACGGGCATGTCGAGACAAAGCACCAGATCCGGCTTCGGCAATCCCATTTTGCCGAACTCAAAATCATACAGCCAGCGGAAAAACTCCTCACGCTCCTCCGGCGGGACCTTTCCGGCCTGATGCACGGCGTTGGAGGTCGTATAGCGGTCGGAGAGAATGAGCCCGCCGTTTTGATAGTGCTCGCGCCAGACCCTGACATAGGACGCATAGCGATCGACCGCATAGAATGTGGATGCGGCGTAGGCGTTGACGTCCTCGGGCTGCTCGCCGAACTCGCCGCCGAGATACATGCGGATAAGCGCGGAGGACGGCTCAAGATACTGCGGGAACTGGAGCTTGTGAAATGCGGTCTTCTCCTCGCGCAGCCGGCGCGTCAGGAGCTTGAACTGTGTGGACTTTCCGGAGCCGTCAGAGCCCTCGATCACGATCAGTTTTCCCATAATTACCTTCCTCTTATCCGTTTGCACACCACGGCCCACAAGTATTTGGGCAGCCGGAGCATTCTTTTGAAGCGCTTCGGCTCCTTGATGAGCCGGTACAGCCACTCGAGATTGAGCCGGATCATCCACTTCGGCGCGCGCTTCACCGTTCCGGCAAAGGAATCGAGCGTGCCGCCGAGTCCGGCCATGAGCTTCACATGCAGGGCCTTTTGATGCCGCGCCATGAACTGCTCCTGCTTCGGCGCGCCGAGGCAGACAAACAGCACGTCCGCGCCGGAGGCATTGATCTTGTCGATCACGGGCGCTTCGTCCTGAAAATATCCGTCGGCAATACCTGCGATCCTGAGCTTCGAATGCTTCTGCATCATTTTCTGCGCGGCAAGCTCGCCGATGCCGGGCTTGCTGCCCAGCAGATAGAGGCTCTGCCCGGTCGTTTCCAGAACGCCGAGCAAGCCGTCTGCGAAATCGACGCCCGCGACCTTCTGCTTGAGCGGCGTTTTCAGGATCTTCGACGCCAGCACCACGCCTGCGCCGTCCGGCAGCATCAGCTCCGCACTGTTGAGAAGCGTTCTCATGTTTTCATCGTGAAGCGCCTCATACGCGATCTCCGCGTTTGGCGTCACCACACGGGCAGCATGTTCGCCCTGAAGCAGCGCCTTGGCTGCATCCAGCGCTTCTTCCATCGTAATATTGTCAAATTGCAGCCCCATGATATCTGTTTTCATATGCAGGCGCACCTCGCCAGTTTATTTTCATTATTTTAGCACATCCGCGCCGTTTTGTCTATCGCGGCGCGGAAATCTCTTTCCCGTACCGGCTTGGTTTCACAATGCACGTCTTCGGCATAAACTGTTATGAAAGCCTGTGCTTTAAAATCCAAGTCAGGAGGTAATCCGATGTCAGATACCAGTCAAACCGCTCAGACATGCGACCTGCGCGGCATCCGCGAAGCGGTCTGCGTGCATACGGATAAGATCACAGACAGCTGTCTTGCGAAGGATTGTATCGAAGACCTGCGCGTATACTTAACGCTCGATTCCCAGCGCGCGCTCGACGGCGCGGCAAGCGCGCGGGCGCGCTATGTCGAGCTGATGCACGTGAGCGTGCAGGTCGAGCCCGTCCCCTACAACACCGGACACTATACCGTGGACATCACATACTACTACCGCGTCCTCGGCGAGACGTCCGCAACCGGAAGCTGCCCGAACACCATCACCGGCCTTGCGGTCTTCTCCAAGCGTCTCGTCCTGTTCGGCGGCGAGAGCCGCGCCAAGACCTTCCTGAGCCGCGAGTGCGGCTGTCTCAGCAAGCAGACCATTGTGAACTGTGCCTGCCCGACGGGCGTGGTCGAGGTCGTTGACCCGATCATCCTCGGTTCGAGCGTGCAGGACGCCTGCTCCTGCTGCTGCACCCCCGAAACGCCTCTTATCCCGGAGCCGATCCTCGCCTGCTTCGATCAGGAGCTTGTCCTGAAGGGCGAGTGCAGGCGTATGCTCGTCACCATCGGTCAGTTTTCGATCACGCGCCTTCAGCGGGCGACGCAGCTCCTGATTCCGACGTTCGACTACTGCGTTCCCACCAGACAGTGCCCGAACTCCGGCGTTGCAGGCGCAGAAAGCCCCTGCGATGTGTTCGGGCAGATCGAATTCCCGATGGACGCATTTTTTCCGTCAAAGAACGACTCATGCATTCCGCCGTCGCAGAGCTGCACCGGCTGTGCCAGAACTGCCGACAAGTGACAAAATCGGGAACGCCTCATGAGAGACGTTCCCGTGAGCATGTCAAAATAGCCATTTTGACAAGCTCTCAAACGCGAACCGCGTGGCTGGGTTCGCGTTTGAAAAGGTTGCACCCGGCTGCGCGCATAATTTGTGCGCTGCTTGCGCACAAATTCCACACTTGCCGGGCGTAGCGTGTTTTGTCCGAGGTTCACGCCCCCGGACAAAACAGATTTACATTTTATTTCGCCGTGCGCGGCGAAACTCTACGAGGTTCTTTGACAGGCTGTCGGGAACGCCTCATAAGAGACGTTCCCGTGTTTAAAGGCTGCCCTTATAATATCCCCATATCCCGCAGGATGGCGCACATTTCGCGCACGCGCGAATCCCAGGAGCTTTTGCGGCCCTCCTCGATGCGCGCCTCCATGCGCTCCGGCTGCGTGTCCGAAAGCGCCTCCGCGCAGCGGGCGGTGAACTGCTCCGGCGTGTCCGCAATGTGGATGAGCGGCGCATACCGGAGGATCTGATCCGGCTGGCGCGTGGAGACGATGGGTTTTCCGGTCGCAAGATACTCGTAGAATTTGAGCGGACTGACATCCTTGCTCAGCTTTCCCGCGGCGAACAGATTCAGACATGCGTCAAACTGCGCCAGATACTGCGGAAGCTGGTCGTTCGGCTTGATGCCGAGGAAATGACAGTTCCCAAGAGCCTTGAGCGCAGACAGGTTTGCGCCCGGCTTTTCTCCGCCGATCCAGACAAAGCTCCACTCCGGATGCGCCTTTGCCGCGTATTCGACAAAGCTGTATTCGATGCACGGCTGAAGCGCTCCGACGAACCCGAAGATCGGATGTGGGATGGCGCGCATCTCGTCCGGCACGGCGATGGGCCACGATGCGCGGTTGAAGCGCTCGAAGTCCGCGCCGTTCGGGATGAAACGCGCCTTGGGGTTGGCTGCCTGAAGACGCTCTGCGAGCGGAGCCGCCGTGGCAAAGACCATGTCGCACTTGGCCGCCAGCTCCAGCTCCTCCGCATCGACCTGCTCGGGGTTCATGATGCCGCCGTATGCCGAATGGCGGTCAACGCAGTCGTAGACGAGGGTGCTGTGCGGGATGCGGTCAACGGCGTCCACCGTGACCGGGGAGTAGACCCACAGAAGCGGCTTTTCAAAGCCGTGCTTTTTCATGATCTTCCGCACATAGGCAGCGATCCGCTTCTGATTGATGCGGTTGATGGCGCGCGAGCGGTTGAAAAACGGCAGTACCGGCGGCAGGCTGTAGACGGTGATGTTCGGCTGCGGCCGGAAGCCGGGCTTTTTATACGCGGTCATGAGCGGCTTTGTGGTTTTGTCCTTGAGCGGCGCAATGACGGTCGCGGATGGGTCAAAATACAAGATCTCCGCGTCCGGAATGCGGCTCATGACCTGCTGCTTGCGCGTCGGGATGGGAAACCACGGCGAAGTGGCAAGGCAAACGATCTGTTTCATGTATGTTCCTCCAAAAGCCGCCTTGCGGCTTCTTCATTTTCCTCAGCAAGTGCGCGGAGATGCTCCACGCAGTACGGCTCATCGTCCGAAAGCGTCTGGCCGATCAGCGCCGTCAGGCGCTCGGCGGTCACATCCTCAAAGGCGATGCAGTGCTTCTGCCCGATGTAGCGCATGAAGCCCGTGACCTTCGGGTCATAGGACACGGCGGCGAGCTTTGCGCCGACGCATGAGGCAAAGATCAGCGTGTGCAGCCGCATCGACACGATGACGCGCATTTTGCGCATCATGCCGATGATGAGCTTTTCGTCTCTCGGCGCCGAGATGAAGAAGCGTTCCCCTTCCAGCATGTCCATGACGCTGCGGCACGGCGCGGTGTCGCGCTCCGGCTCGAGCGCGAAGAACACCGGAGTCAGGCCGTATGCCTTGCGCACCGCCTCCACCGTATCGCAGAAGCTCTGCTTTTTTTCCTCAAAGCCCGGCCACGGGCGCAGCACATAGAGCGCATATGCGCCGTCCGGGTCAAGCCCCTTGCTTTGCAGGAAGCTTTCGACCGCGCCATCCTCACCCGGCTGAAGCAGCATGGCGGGGTCGGCGGTCACGCGGATGTCCGGCTTCGTCACGCCCATCGCGCGCAGCTCCTCCAGTGACATATCCTCGCGCAGCGTGATGGCGTCAACGCAGCGGTTGATGACCCGCGCCGCCATGCGGCGGTTGCGCGCGCCGTTTACCGGACCGATGCCGCAGCCGTACATCAGAACCTTGTTTCCGGCGAGCTTTGCAAGCCGGATGCTCCAGAGGTAGTACCAAAGCGAGCGAGAGCTGGTCTTGTCCTGGATCAGACTCCCGCCGCCCGAAATATAAAGCCTCGTTTTGCGCATCACGCGCCAGAATGCGAACGGAGCAAACGCGTGCACCGAGCCGACGTAATACCTCTTCCGCGTTTCCGCCGGATCGTGTGACAAAACGCAGATGGGCATGTCCTCGTCAATGTTCTTCATCTGACGCAGGATCGCCTTGAGGATCGCGTCGTCGCCCGCGTTTCCTTTTCCGTATGCGCCGCAGATGAGCACGCCGTTTCTCTTTTTCTTCGGCGCGCGCTCCCGGCGAAGGATCGTCTCGTAGATCTCGATCTGATGCGAGACGGTCGCCTCGATGGAGAGAAGCCGCGAGGCGCGGTCATGCAGATTTTCCGCAAGCCGCTGACGGTAGGCCGGGTTCGAGGCGAGCGTCTCCATGTGCCGCGCAAAGCCCTCGCAGTCGCGCGGCTCGGTGAGCAGCCCCGTCACGCCCTGCTCAATGATATACGGTACGCCGCCGACCGCCGTGGCGATGGTCGCGCAGTGCATCCGCGCTCCCTCGGGAAGCGCATACGGAAATGCCTCGGAAAGCGAGGAAAGCGTGTTGACGTCGATGGCACTGTAGAAGCTGTCGGTATCCGTGACCCATCCGGCAAAGGCATAGCTTCCCGGCACGCACAGCTCCGCCGCCAGCGCCTCGAGCCGTTCACGCTCCTCGCCGTCGCCCGCGATGACCAGACGGATGGCGGGTTTTTTCTTCTGCGCGGCAGAAAATGCGCGGATGAGCATCCCGATGTCCTTGACGGGAGACAGCCGCGCCGCGATGCCGAAAACAACGCTGTCCGGCTCCGCCGTCAGCCCGACGCTCGCGAGAAATTCCTCACGGTTCATTTTCGGCGTCACAGGCGTAAAGTCTACGCCGTTATAGATGGAGAACATCGTCTGCGGGTCGAAGCCGCGCGAAATGAGCATCTGCGCCACGGCATCGGACACGCCGATGTGATAATCAAACAGCCTCAGCGCGATGGTATTGATGGTGCCGTAGGTGATGCGGTGCAGGGGGCGGCCGAGGTAATCCAGCCGGTAGTCGCTGTGCACAGTCGTCACGATGGGGACCTTGATCTTCCGGCGCAGGATCGCGCCCATCATGTTTGCGCGCGCGCCGTGGCAGTGGACGATCTCGAAGCCCTCGCCTGCGATCATCGCGCTCAGCCGCCGCACGGCCTCCGGCACGCCGCAGTCCATGACCAGCGTGTCGATGCCCATTTCCAGCGCCTCATCGGCAAACGCGCCCCCGGTAAAGCAGACCAGCCGTACCGTCTGCGTTTGCCCGAGTACCTTGAGAAGCGAAAGCACATGTGTTTTCGCGCCGCCGACGTCGCCGCCGGAGATCAAATGCATGATTTTCATAGAATTCTCCTGATTTGAGAAGTAAGACTTGTTTCTTGCGCCGCAATCGGATAAAATAAGGGCGATTCGCATACGCATTTTTCATTATAATACATGTTCGTGCGGGAATCAATGAAAAAACCACCAAGGAGGCCCCTATGAAAATCGTTGATGAAAAAGGCAGGCTGTTCGGAAAAGTCAATCTGATCGACCTGCTTGTGCTTTTGCTTGTGATCGCCGCAGCCGCGGCTCTGATCTGGAAGACCGCCGGCAAGAAGGCTGCCGAGCACGCCGCCAAGCCGCAGCGCGCCACATATACGGTGCTCTGCGCGGAAACGCCGAAGGAGATCTGCGACTTTGCCGAGACGCAGGTCGGTGAAAAGCTTCTCAATAACGCCGTGTTCCTCGATGCCGTCATCACCGAGTGCCGCGCCGAGCCGTCCAGCCCGGATGCGCCCGACGGCGCGCAGGATCTCTATATCACCATCGACGCCGCCGCCACAACGGCGAACAACGTCTATAAGGTCGCAAGTCAGGAGATCCGCACAGGCTATGAATACAACGTCAAAACACCGTACTTTGAGCTTCCGGGCGTGATCTGCGCCATGGAGGTCGAAAATGGCTAAGCTGCTTTCCGGCAGCGTGGTCTGGCGCATCTTCTGCGCCATCGGCGCGTGGCTGGCCTCGCTCGCGCGCGGGAGCCGTTTGAACGCAGCCATTGCACGCGCATGGAAGCACGCGCGTCTGCGCGGCTGGCTTCTGCGGCGGCTCGATGCGCCGGATGCTTGGACGCAGGCCTCGTGGACAACGCATCGCGCGCAGCGCCTGAACGACCGTCTGGCGCGCTGCTTTGTGCTCCGGCGCGCGTGGCGCAGCTCACTTCTGCGCCGCATCCTCTGCGCCATCGCACGCTGCGGGCGCGAGAGCCGTCTGCTCGGCTGGCTGTTCCGCCGCGGTGTTACGGGGCTGATTCTGACGCTGCTGGGCGTTTATGTGCTCATCGACTACACGCTGCGCGAGGTTCTGACCGTGCCGCTTCTCTCCTCGGTCTGGGACGAGCTGCTGATCCTGCTGGCGCTGTTCTGGATCGTCTGGAGCCGCATGGGACGCGAAAGGCCGCTCCGCGCCCGCGCAAATCCCCTCGACCTGCCGGTCTTTTCGTTCTTCTGCATCGGCTTTGCTCTGATGTGCGCGGTCGGGTCGTATCCCTCCATCCAGATTGCCGGATATCGCGCGACGGTGCAGTATATCCTCTGGTTCTTTCTCTGCACGCGCCTTCTGCGCGATGAGAGGGACTTTACGTGGCTCTATTCTCTTTTGTGCGCAGTGGCATTCGTGCTGGCGCTGCACGGTATCTATCAGTATATCATCGGCGTGCCGATGCCCTCGCACTGGATGTCGAAGGCGGAGACCGCCGTCCGCACGCGAATTTTCTCCATTTTCGGCAGCCCCAACATCATGGGCGATTTCATGGTCATGTTCGTCCCCATGACGGCCGCGCTGGCGTATTACACGAAAAAAGCGCCCGTCAAGGCGCTTGCGTGGCTGGCGGCGATCGTGATGTGCTTTGCCTGCCTGTTTACGATGTCGCGCGGCGCCTGGGTCGGAATGGCCATCTCCATCGTTCTGTTCATCCTGCTGGTTGACCGGCGTCTGTTCTGGCTGCTGCTGGCGGCTGGTGCGCTTTTGATGTTCGTGCCATTTGTCCGCACGCGCATCGGCTTTTTGTTCACCGACGAATTTGTCGCCGCCAGCAACAACGGCGGCCGCAGCGAGCGCTGGGCAACGGGACTTGCGCTCTTGAGGGCGTCGAACCCGTGGCTCGGCTATGGCCTTGGTATGTTTGGCGGCGCGATCGCGATGCAGACGAAGATCATGGACTGGATCGAGTATTTCTACATGGACAACTACTATCTCAAGATCCTTGTGGAAATGGGCTATGTCGGGCTTGCCTCGTTTGCAGTCATGATGTTCTCGCTCGTTGTGACCGGCAGCCGCACGCTGCGCCGTGTCCGCGCGGAGAAACAGCAGCCTGCCGGAACGCTCTATCCGCTCTGCGCCGGCATTTTCGCGGGCCTTTGCGGCGTCCTTGCCCACTGCCTTTTTGAGAACATTTTTGAGCAGCCGTATATGATGGTCTACTTCTGGACGCTTGCCGCCATGCTCGTCTGGGCGGGCTTCCTGCGCAGGCCGTCTGCTTCCTCGCCCGATGGAAAGGAGATATAATATGCCGCAGCCTGTCCTTCTCACCTACTGTCTGCCCGCCAAACGCGCCGCAAAGGTGCGCGTGCTTGCCATGCGCATGGGCGTGCGCGTGAAGGCCGTGGAAAAATGGGAATATCTCAGCCCCGTAGGCAGCTTCACCGGCGATTGCGGGAGCTTTGATTCGTTTTATGACGGCGAGGGCTTCGCAGAGGAAATGCTCGTCATGGCGCATTTCCCGCAGACGCTTTTCAGCTGCTTTTTGCAGGAGCTGCGCGCGGCGCGCCTGAACGTGCCCCTCAAGTGCGTGCTCACCGAGTCGAACCGCGGCTGGAATTCGCTTGAGCTGCATGAGCAGCTCTGTGCTGAGCGAGACGCCGTTGCGCGCGGTAAGCCGCTTCACGAAGAGGAATAACCAAAAGACCGTATGCATTCACGTTCGAATGCATACGGTCTTGTCTTATTCTGTCTGCGGGATCTCGATACCGGCGGCGTCAAGCTTTTCGCGCGTGTCGCGGCGCATTTCCTCGCGCAGCGCCGACAGATACGCGGAAAATGCCGCCTTGTCCGCACCGTATGTCAGGTTGAGGCTGTACTCCAGCGGCAGCCACGTGGAGATATCCGACTCATTGTGCTGCACGACAGCCTCCAGATTGTCAAGCGCCTTATAGAGCTTTGCCTCCGGCGTCCGGCGCGCGGCCATCTCGCGGTAGAGCGCCGTCATTTCGCCCGCAAACGGCTCCGGCAGAGATGCCGTCCAGCGCAGGAGCAGCGCCTCCTCCTTCTGCTCGTCGCCGCCGTTTTTCAGAAACGACGGAATGTCGCCCGTGAACGCCTCTCCAAGGTCGTGGATCAGGCACATTTTGATGACCTTGCCCATATCCAGGTCCGGGAACTCATCGCTCACGAAATAGGCCATCAGCGCCATGCGCCAGCAGTGCTCCGCGACGCTTTCATGGCGTCCTCCGGAGGTGTAGCAGTGCCGCGTGACATCCTTCAGGCGCTCAGCGACATGCAGCGCCTCCAACAGCTTCCTTGCTTCCATTGCCGCATCTCCTTTTCAAAGTGTGAACTCGATCGCCTCGCGGATGTTCCGCACACGGACAAGCTCCATGCCGTCCGGCGCGATGATCTGCTGCGTGCCGTGACGCGGGATGAGGCACCTTGTAAAGCCCAGCCGCGCAGCCTCCGTCAGACGCTGCTGAAGCGCCGTCACGGCGCGTACCTCGCCCGTCAGGCCGACCTCCCCGATGGCGGTCGTCTTGCCGTCAATGGGCTTGTCCCGGCAGCTGGAGGCTACCGCGAGCACAAACGCGAGATCTGCCGCAGGCTCGTCGAGCTGCAAGCCGCCGATGACATTGATGTAGGCGTCGCACATGCCGATGGGCAGCCCGCCGCGCTTTTCCGTCACCGCGAGCAGAAGATTTGCCCGGTTAAAGTCAAAGCCGTCTGCCGTCCGGCGCGGCACATTGAAGCTCGTCCGCGCGACAAGCGCCTGCACCTCAGCCATGACCGGACGCGTTCCCTCCATCGCGCAGGCAACGCACGTTCCGGGCGCGCCGATGGGCCGTCCCGCCAGCAGCATTTCGGACGGGTTCGGCACCTCGATCAGGCCGTGCTCTGCCATTTCGAACACGCCGATCTCATTTGTCGAGCCAAAGCGGTTTTTGGCAGCGCGCAGGATGCGGTAATTGCTTGCGTGCTCGCCCTCGAAGTATAAAACGCAGTCCACCATATGCTCGAGCACCTTCGGGCCCGCGATCGCGCCCTCCTTGTTGACGTGACCGACCACAAAGACCGTCACCGCACTCCCCTTTGCAAGCTGCATGAGCGCCATCGTGCAGTCCTTGACCTGACTGACGCTGCCGGGCGTCGAGCTGCTTTCGGGATTGTAAAGCGTCTGGATGGAGTCGGCGATCAGAATATCCGGCGTGCATTCGCGGACGGTCTCCACGATGGTCGTGACGTCCGTCTCGGCGAGTACCATCAGATCCTCACCCTCCACGCCCAGCCGGTCGGCGCGCATTTTGATCTGCTGCTCGCTTTCCTCACCGGAGACGTATAGAATTCGCTGCGTTTTTCCAAGATAGGCGCAGATCTGAAGCAAAAGCGTAGACTTGCCGATGCCCGGCGCGCCGCCCACCAGCACGAGAGAGCCGCGCACACCGCCGCCGCCAAGTACACGGTCAAGCTCGCCAAGACCGGTCGAAAAGCGGATCTCGCTGCCGCTTTCCACCTCGCGGAGCATTTTGGGCGCGGCCCTGCCGCAAGGCCCAGTCGCGGCGGCGCGTCCGGGCGCGGACGGCTTTTGGACATGCTCCTCAATGGTGTTCCACATGCCGCATGCCGGGCACTGGCCCTGCCAGCGCGGGAATTCGTTTCCGCAGTTTTTACAGTAGAAGATGGTTTTAGACTTCATTGGCGTTCTCCTTTTCAGAGAGATACTCTGTCACAGCGCCGCAGATTGCGGCCGATAGCTTTTTCTGATAGGCGTCGCTTTGCAGCAGCCGCGCCTCCTCCGGATTGGAGAGAAAGCCGCACTCGACCAGAACAGCCGTGCATGCGGCGTGCTCCATCAGATACACCGACTGTGCCGGCTTGCTCTGGCGCCGGTTTGCAGGGTCAACGCAGGCGCGGAGCGTCTGCTGCATCGTCTCGGCAAGCTGTCTGCTGCCGTCGGATCCTGCAAAAAAGACCTGCGCGCCGCGGTATTTGCTCTGCTCGAAAAAATTCTGGTGGATGCTGACAAGCAGCTCCGGCGCGGCGTCGTTTACCGTTTTCACGCGATTTCTGAGGTCAGAGACCTTTTTCTCCGTGATCGAGGCGCACGAGCCGGTATAGACCGCCGTATCCGTCGTGCGGATCATGAGCGGCTGCACACCTGCAAACGCCAGCAGGTCGCGCACCCGCAGCGCAATGTCGAGGTTGATGCCGCTTTCCGGCGTGCCGGTAACGGACATCGCGCCGCCGTCCTCTCCGCCGTGACCGGCGTCGATCATGACGCGCGGCGGCATCGCCGCCGCCGCACTTGCCGCAAAATCGGGACGAAGCAGCGGATAAACGCACAAAAAGGCCGCTCCCAGCAGCAGTGCCGCCGCAGCCAGCCTCCTGCAAAGCTTTTCCATAATATCACCTCGGAAAAGCGTATGTCCGCGCGGCCTTGCCTATGCCAATCATAGCACACGCAGCACGGTTTGAAAAGAAAAATCCGATGCCTCCGCGTCTCCGGCACGCTGCAAAACGCACGTTCGGTTCACCGTAATGATAACGTGACAGAATTTTTGCAAAAGTTATTCACATTGTCAACAGATTTGTCCACAGCCGAAAACTCTTTGCAGCTTCATAGCCGAATCGTTTTTCTGTCATTTAACGGAAAGCTTGCAAAACAGCTTCTTTCTTTGGTAAATGTATGAAAAAGATTTACATAATCACATTATGCAGGCACCCTGCCATCCTTTTGTAACCACATAAAACGCGCCGCCCCATCGGGCGGCGCGTGCGCTTATCAAAATACAGTGTTGATTCGAGCGGCGATGCTCCAAACGGTCTTTGCGCTCAGCCAAGCTCAATGGAGCGCGTTGCGTAGGCGTTGAGGCTCTGGTCGCCGCGTGTTCCGGCGAGGTATTCATAGTAACCCTGACTACCGATCATCGCGCCGTTGTCGCCGCAGAGGCTCAGCGGCGGGCGGTAGAGCGCGGCTCCCTCGCGGCGGCAGGCGTCCTCAAAATCGCGGCGGATGCGGGAATTGGCAGCAACGCCGCCCGCAATGGCGAGCTTCCCATAGCCCGTCTGACGGAGCGCCTGCATCGTGCGCGGCACGAGCGCATCGCTCACTGCCTTTGAGAATGACGCGCAGAGCGACGGAATGTCGAGCGCCTCTCCCTTCTGTTCGGCGTTGTGGATGAGGTTCAGCGCCGCCGTTTTGAGACCCGAAAACGACATATCCAGCTCGCTTCCCGCCACATGGCTGTGCGGCATCGGGTATTTTTCGTCATCCCCCGTCTGCGCGGCCCTGTCCAGCGCCGAACCGCCGGGGTACGGCATCCCGAGCACCCGTGCGACCTTGTCAAAGCACTCGCCTGCCGCGTCATCGCGCGTTGTGCCGAGGATCTTCATGCGTGTGTAGTCCTGTACATCGACGATCAGGCTGTGTCCGCCCGAGACGACGAGGCACACGAATGGCGGCTCCAGCTCCGGATAGGCCAGATAGTTCGCCGCGATGTGACCGCGGATGTGGTGGACCGGCACCAGCGGCACGCCGAGCGCGAGCGCGGCTGCCTTTGCAAAATTCACCCCGACCAGCACCGCGCCGATCAGCCCCGGCGCATAGGTGACGGCAACGGCGTCAATGTCGCTGCGCGTCAGCTGCGCCGTTTCCAGCGCCTGATCGGCAAGGCCATAGATCGCCTCAATATGCTTTCGCGAGGCAATTTCCGGCACCACGCCGCCGTAGAGCTTGTGGATCTCGACCTGCGAGGCGATGCAGTCGGTCAGGATCTCCCGCCCGTCGCGGACAATGGCAACGGCAGTCTCGTCGCAGGAGGATTCAACAGATAAAATATTCATGCGTTCCAGTCCTTTCTGAGGATGCAGGCATCCTCTTTCGGATGAAAATAGTAATTTTTGCGCAATCCGACCGCCGCGAAGCCGAGCTTCTCGTAAAGCGTCCTCGCGGGGAGATTTGACACGCGCACCTCAAGCGTCAGGCTCGTCACGCCGCGTGCGTCCAGCGCGCGGATGAGCGCCTGAACCAGCGCCTCTGCAATGCCCTGCCGCCGCGCGGCCGGTGCAACGGCAATGTTCATCATGTCCGCCTCCGGCGGAACGCGCTGGCTTCCGATGTATCCGAGCAGCGTCCCGTCCGAAGCCTCCGCCGCGAGCCAGAGGCTCAGCGGGTTTTGAAGCTCCGGCGCAATGGCGCTCTCGCTCCACGGGTCAGAGAAGCACTGCGTTTCCAGCGCTGCAATGGCGGGGACATGGTGCGCCGCCATGGGTACGATCCTGTATTCCATCACTTTGCCTCATACCAGCTCGCGCCGCACTTGGCCTCTGCCAGAAGCGGGACGCGGAGCGTCATCACATGCTCCATTTCGTACTTGACGATCTCCATGACCGCCTCGCGTTCCTCCAGCGGGCATTCGACGATCAGCTCGTCATGTACCTGCAGGATGAGCCTTGCGCGGAGCTTCTTTTTGCGCAGGGCCGCGTCCACACGCAGCATGGCGATCTTGATGATGTCGGCGGCGGTGCCCTGAATGGGCGTGTTGAGCGCAACGCGCTCACCAAACGAGCGGAGGTTAAAATTCGAGCTTTTCAGCTCCGGCAGCTCGCGCCGCCGTCCGAGCAGCGTGGTAACAAAGCCGTCGTGCTTGGCCTGCTCAACGATGTGCTTCATGTATTCGCGCACGCCTGCGTAGTTTCTCAGGTAGTTATCGATATACTGCTTCGCCTCCGCAACGGAAACGCCGATGTCCTCCGACAGCGAAAATGCCGAGATGCCGTAGACGATGCCGAAATTGACGGCCTTTGCGTGGCGGCGCATCAGCGGCGTCACATCTTCCGGCGCGACGGAAAAGACCTGCGCGGCGGTCGCCGTGTGGATGTCCAGACCTGAGGTGAACGCCTCCTGCATCCGCTTGTCGTCGGCGATGTGCGCCAGCACGCGCAGCTCGATCTGACTGTAATCGGCGTCAACAAAGATCCAGCCCTCGCGCGGGACGAACATCTTGCGGATCTCGCTTCCAAGCTCGGTGCGGACGGGGATGTTCTGAAGGTTCGGATCGGTCGAGGACAGCCGTCCCGTGGCCGTGACCATGTTCTGGAACGTGGTGTGGATGCGTCCGTCCTCTGCGATCTGCTTGAGAAGGCCGTCTGCATAAGTCGATTTGAGCTTTGTCAGCATCCGGTAGTCAAGCACGCACGAAACGATGGGGTGCCTGGACCGCAGCTTTTCGAGGACCTCTGCATTGGTGGAGTAGCCGCTTTTTGTCTTTTTGACGGGCGGCAGGCCGAGCCGGTCAAACAGGATCTCCCCGAGCTTTTTCGTGGAATTGATGTTGAATTCCTCGCCAGCATAGCGGTAAACCGCCGCCTGTGTATCCTCGATCCGCTCGGAGAGCATCTGTCCGAACGACATGAGTGCAAACTGGTCGGCCGCCACGCCCTCGTGCTCCATGCGCGCAAGCACCGCGCAAAGCGGCAGCTCCACGTCGTAATAGAGCGTCTCAAGCCCCATTTCCCGGAGCTTTTCCTGCATCGGCTCTGCAAGCGCGGAGACGGACGCCGTGCGGCTGAACAGGTCTGCAAGCCGCGCTGCGTTCTCCCCTGCCACTCCTGCATCGAGCTTCGCCGGTTCAAAATTCAGATACGCGACCGTCAGCTTCTCAAGCTCATAGCTTCCCTGCGTCGGGTCGATGAGATACGCGGCCAGCGCCGTGTCAAAGCAAAAATCCTCCGCCGGAAGCCCCGCGTCGTAAAGCTGCCGCATCAGTCCCTTGACATCGTGCGCCGCCTTGCGGATGCCGCTTCCAAAGAGCTGCCGCAAGACTGCGTCAAATTCTGCGCCAAGCGCTTCGCGGCTGAAATAGACCATGTGCCCGGCATCCGGCATCTCCGCCGCGACGCCCGAAAGCCCGTCCTCGGCCGTCACGGACACATACGGCTGCGCCGCAAGCTCCTGAAGCACTTTCTTGGCACGTTCCGCCGTCTCCGGGGTCTCGGAGGTACATTCTCCCTGAATGAAATCCGTCTTTTCCTCCGCGCGGTTCCGCTCCGGCCGCAGCTGATAGCGGTCGATGAGCTTCAAGAATTCCAGCTTGATAAACAGGTCATAGAGCGTCCCGCCGTCCGGCTCGCGTACCATGCAGTCCTCCGGGCGGAACAAAATCGGCGCATTGCATCGGATGGTCGCAAGGTCATACGAGAGATATGCCTTTTCGCGGTCTGCCTCCAGCTTCTTCCGCAGATTCTCACGAATCTCCGGCAGATGCTCGTAAATGCCGTCGAGCGTCCCGTATTGCAGCAGCAGACCGGTCGCCGTCTTCGGCCCCACTCCCGCAACGCCGGGGATGTTGTCGGAGCTGTCACCCATCAGGCTCTTGAGATCGATCAGGCGCTTCGGCGCAAAGCCGTATTCGGCGGTGAACGCCGCCTCATCGTAAAGCG
This sequence comes from uncultured Eubacteriales bacterium, assembly GCA_900548625.1. Lineage (GTDB taxonomy): Bacteria > Bacillota > Clostridia > Oscillospirales > Oscillospiraceae > CAG-170. The sequence goes on from URLO01000003.1 coordinate 20,574, forward strand.
TGGCGGTCGTCTGGCCGCCCTTGGTCGTGATGAGCTTCACATGTACGTGTTCATCAACGAGCTGTAGGCTGTCGCGGTCGCCGGTGACGATCACGCACTCCCAGCCGTCTTCCCCGCACAGCCGCCCGACGGTGCCGAGCACGTCGTCGGCCTCCCAGCCCTCACACTCAAAGATGGGAATGTGCATCGCGCGCAGAACATCCTTCATATACGGAAGCTGCATGGCAAGCTCGTCCGGCATCGGGTGGCGCGTGGCCTTATAGCCCTCGTATTGCAGATGGCGGAATGTGGGCGCCTTGAGATCGAACGCCACGCACAGCGCGTCCGGCGTTTCCTCCTTGCGCAGACGTTCGAGAATATTTAAAAAGCCGAAAATGGCGTTGGTACACAGCCCTTCCTTCGTGGTCAGGATCCGCACCCCGTAGAACGCACGGTTCAGAATGCTGTTACCGTCGAGGATCATCAGTTTCATAATAGCGCCCCCTTGTAAGCTGAGGCTATGATACCATAAAAATCCCGCGCTTTCAATCGCAAAGCGATCGTCATAAAACCACATGCTGCGCGTTAAAGGATTGACTCATCTTCCAAATTCTGATATAGTTCATACAGGGAGTGTTCGCTTCCATATCATATGGGGTTAAGGAGAGAGAAAGATGGAACTCAACCAATGGTCCTTGAAGCGGTGGCTTCTCACAGGAATGCAGCTCGTGATCATTCTGCTGATCGTGTTCGGGAAGTGGCTCGGCTACGACATCTATATCAGTGCCGGCAGCGCAACGCTTCTGAAGGTCGGCAGCCTGATGAAGCGCATCGCCACGAACATCTGCTCCAATGGCGGCGGCGGCTTAATGTTCATCGCGGTACTCATCTATCTGCTGCTGGTGATCGGCGCCAGCATGACGTGGCGGACGGTCTCAAATCTGTTCCGTTCAAAGACTGTCAGCATTGCCGGTTATCTGTTCGGCGTCATTTTGTTTGCCTGTATGTTCCTGCTGATTACGATCGCGAACGCCGCCCTTTCCTCCGAGACGGACGGCTGGATCGACAATGTTTTCAAGCTCCACAGTGCAGCCTACTGGACGCTTGCGCTGAGCATTGCCGGATGGGTCATCTGTATAAAAATGCCCGCCACAGTGGGAACGGGTGCGGCGGCGCACCCTGTCTCTGCACCGTCTGCGCACGCCGGTTCTGCTCGTGCGCCGATAAAGCACTGCGTCCAGTGCGGCCGCATGGAAAGGGCTGCGGGCAGCAGCTTCTGCTCCGCCTGCGGCGGCGAGCTTGTCGAGGAGCTGCACTGCCCGAAATGTCAGCGCCGGATGGACTGGAGCATGCGCTACTGCCCGACATGCGGCATTGACGTCTACGAGTACAAAAAGAAACCGGAGGCTTCTGCCGCGCCGGCCATGCCCGTATGCAGTTTCTGCGGGACTCCCGCAAAGAAAGCCTCCGCGACGTTCTGTTACAAGTGCGGCAAGCCGCTTTCCGCCGCGCCGGAGCGCAAATGCCCCGCCTGCGGTGAGAAGCTGGAAGACAGCGATGCCTTCTGCCCTGCCTGCGGCGCAGTCCCCAACTAAGATGCAAAGCGAAAAACAGGAGATGCAGATGCATCTCCTGTTTTAATTCTAGTTTACAGCCGTCTCCACTTGGCTCCGCCGGGGATGTCCGTGACCTCGACGCCCTGCTCCTTCAGCGCGTCGCGGATGCGGTCGGCCTCGGCAAAATCCTTCGCCTTCTTGGCCTCATAGCGCGCCTGAATGAGCGCCGTCACAGCCTCGTCCTGCTCGCCGGTCTCGGAGAGAATGTTGTACGTTCCGGCTTTCGCCTTCTCGCTCTCCAGGAGCTTTCGCTGCTCGGCGGCTTTTTTGAGAAGGTCCAGACTCAGGACCTTGTCGAAATCGTCCAGCACAAAGAGCTTGGTCGCGTCGTTTGTCTGGTATTTCAGCACGTCATACAGTGCCGTCACCGCAAGGGAGGTGTTGAGATCGTTGCCGAGCGCCTTGTTGAACCGCTCGCGCAGCGCCGCAACGGCAGCCTCGTCGATCGGCTCGTCGGAGGGCTTGAGCGCAGCGATCTTGGCGATCAGCTTTTTGTACGTTCCCGCTGCATTGTCGAGGTTCTCCCACGAGAAAACAAGACTCTTGCGGTAGTGGCTCTGCAAGCAGAACAGTCTGTAGCACAGCGGATCGTAGCCCTTTTCCTCCAGCAGCGAGACCGTCAGGAATTCGCCCTTCGACTTGGACATTTTGCCGGACGTGGTGTTGAGGTGCAGCACATGCATCCAGTAGTTGCACCAGTGGTGACCCAGATAGCTCTCCGACTGCGCAATCTCGTTTGTATGGTGCGGGAAGGCGTTGTCGATGCCGCCGCAGTGGATGTCGAGATCCTCGCCCAGATGCTTGATGGAAATACCGGAGCATTCGATGTGCCAGCCGGGATAGCCGACGCCCCACGGAGAGTCCCATTTGAGCGCCTGATCCTCGAACTTCGATTTGGTGAACCAGAGCACGAAGTCGTTCTTGTTGCGTTTGTTGGTGTCCTCCTCCACGCCCTCACGGACGCCGACTGCCAGATCGTCGGCATCGTGGTCGTTGAAGATATAATAGCGCTCCAGCTTTGAGGTGTCGAAGTAGATGTTGCCGCCCGCCTGATAGGCGTAGCCGGTGTCGAGAAGCTTGGTGATGATCGTGATATACTCCTGAATACAGTTCGTGGCCGGCTCGACAACGTCCGGACGCTTGATATTGAGCTTCCGGCAGTCATCAAAAAATGCGTCAGTATAGAACTGCGCGATCTCCATCACGGACTTGTGCTCGCGCTTGGCGCCCTTGAGCATCTTATCCTCGCCCTCGTCGGCGTCGGAGGTCAGATGGCCGACATCCGTGATGTTCATTACACGCTTGACGTTGTAGCCGGCGTAGCGCAGATACTTCTCCAGAATGTCCTCCATGATGTAGCTGCGGAGATTGCCGATGTGCGCAAAATGATAGACCGTCGGGCCGCAGGTATACATTTTTACGATATCCGGGTGATTCGGGACAAATTCTTCCTTCTTGTGCGATGCGGAATTATAGAGATACATGGCGTTTCCTCCTTGTGATACTTACGGTGCTTGCTGCGCGCAGAGCATTCGGCTGCCGCGCGGTGTGGCCGGCAATAAAAAACCGCCTCCTGATGCAGATTGCAATCAAGAGGCGGGTAAAAACTCGCGGTTCCACTCTGATTTCTCACTATAGCCTTGACGCGGCTTAGACGGGGTCTCCCCTCGCTCACGAACGCACGTTCCCATGCAGGCCGCCGCCTTCGCTTTCAGCCGGTGACGAAGGCTCTCTGCTGCTTTCCGCAAGGTACTCTTTTCGGTCAACGCGATATTCATTTCTCCGGAGAAACACGGGCATACGCCGCAAAACTGTCTCCGGATAGGCGTATTTTAGCATTTTGCCGGGAGCCTGTCAACCCTTGAGCTTCAGACACTTGCCGTTTTTGACGAAATACTCGATGCCGGAGTAGACCGTCGTCACAACGATGACCACCGTCACCACGGTGTCGAGCACCTGCGAGGTCGTAAATGCCATCATGGCGATGAGGCCGACCATCGTGCAGGCCGTCTTGATCTTTCCGCTCCATGCGGCGGCGATGACCGTTCCGTTGTTGGCAGCGACCATACGCAGACCGCTGATCGCAAATTCGCGCGCCACGACGAGCACAACCGCCCACGCGGGCATACGGCCCCACTCAACGAACATGATGAACGCCGAGGTCACAAGCAGCTTGTCTGCCAGCGGATCGAGGAACTTTCCGAAATCGCTGACCTGATTGCAATGCCGCGCGATGTATCCGTCAAGGAAATCGCTGACACTCGCCACCACGAACGTGGCCAGTGCCGCCCAACGGAGCCACTCCGCACCGCCGCCGATGTTCAGCAGCAGAAATACCATGAAAAACGGGATCAGCGCCACGCGCACCAGGGTGATTTTACTTGCAGTCGTCATGTTCTGTCTCCTCCATTACTCCGATCAATTCTCCGTCGCAGGCGTCCGTGACCTCGACCGTCACGAAATCACCCGGCTCCAGTGTTTGCTCTGACTCAAACAGGATTCGACCGTCAATGTCGGGCGAATCTGCGTAAGTCCGTCCATAATAGCAGTTTTCGTCTGCATCAAAGCCCTCGCAGAGGACCTGAAGCCGTTTTCCCATCATCGATTCGTTCCAGTCGTCCATGATGCGCGACTGAAGCTCCTCGATGAAGTCTGCGCGCTGCCGCGCAATCTCGGTGTCGGGATACTCCATCTTTGCCGCGCGGGTGCCCTCCTCCGGGGAGAAGACGAACGCGCCCACGCGCTCCATGCGGAATTCGCGCAGGAAGTCACAAAGCTCGTCAAATTCCTTCTCACCCTCACCCGGAAGGCCCGTGATCAGGCTCGTGCGAAGGACGAGCCCGGGAATGCGCTGGCGGAGCTTTCTGAGAAGCTCCCTGAGATATTTGCTGTTGCCGCGGCGGTTCATCTTCTTCAAAATGCCGTCGTTGATGTGCTGAATGGGAATGTCCAGATACTTCACGATCTTCGGCTCGCTCGCCAGCACGTCGATCAGCTCGTCGGACATCTCATCCGGATACAGGTAGTGAACGCGCACCCAGACGATCCCGTCGATCCGGCAAAGCTCGCGCAGCAGCTCCGCGAGCTTGCGCTCGCCGTACAGGTCGATGCCGTAGCGGCTGGTGTCCTGCGCCACGACGATCAGCTCCTTCGCACCGCCGGCAGCAAGCACCTTTGCCTCCTCGATCAGCTTTTCCATCGGGCGGCTGCGGTAGCGTCCGCGCAGCGCCGGAATGATGCAGAACGCGCAGTGATTGTCGCAGCCCTCCGCGATCTTCAGGTACGCATACTGCCGCGGCGTCGTAAGGATGCGCCCGCACTCCTGAACCGGCGCCTGAATGTCGCCGTATTCCTCAAGACCCTCGCGGCCCGAGAGAAGCTGCTTGACGGCGCCGACCACGTCGTAGTACGAGCCGGTGCCGAGCACACCGTCCACCTCGGGAAGCTCCTTTAGTATCTCCTGCTGATAGCGCTGTGCGAGGCAGCCCGTCACAAGAATTTTGCCGATGCTGCCCTCTGCCTTCAGCGCGGCCATGGCGAGAATATTGTCGATGGCCTCCGTTTTGGCGGACTCGATGAAGCCGCAGGTGTTGATGATGACCACATCCGAGCCTGCCGGCTCTGCGTGGATCTCAAATCCGGCCTGCTGGAGCAGAAACAGCATCTGTTCCGCGTCCACCTGATTTTTGGCGCAGCCGAGGCTGACCATGCCGATCGATTGACTCATTCCATTTCCTCCAAATCCAGCCCCTCGCGGTAGCGGCGCAGCCCATCCCGGACGTCCTGCCAGCAATGTCCGCGGCGCATAAGCGCATCGGCTGTTTTTTTGATGAGCTTGTCGTCAAGCGTTCTGCCGTCCAGCTTCTGGTGCAGAAACTTGTCGATCGCGCCGTCCATTTCCGGAAGCTCGTCCAGCGCCGCGTCCCAAAGCTCCTTCGGGATGCCCTTTTCATACAGAATATTCTTGATGCGCGCCTCGCCGTAGCCCTTTGCCGCGGCACTGCGCACGAGCTGCGCGGCGGTATCGGCGTCGCTCAGAAGATGCAGCTCCCGCAGCCATTCGACGGTTTCCTCTGCGTCCTCCTGTGACGCGCCCTTTTGCAGCAGCCGCTTTTGAAGCTCCTTTTCCGACACGGCGGATGCCGCGACCGTGCGCACGGCACGCTCCTTCGTGCGCGCCTTCGAGGCGGCGGCCTTCAATCTCGCCAGCTCCTCGTCGGTCAGCTCTTTTCCTGCGAATGCGCCGAGCTCTGCGACCGAAAACGCTGGCGCCTTCAGCCGTGAGCCGTCCTCAAGCGTGAGCTGGAGCCAAGTCGTGCTCTGTCCGGCCTGCTCCGCCCGTTCAACCCTCATCGCTGAAATCGTCGGCAGAGACGTCTACGGGCTTTGCTGCCGGAGCCGCGGGCGGCTTTGCGCGCGAGCCCTGGAGCTTCCACATGTTCTCCCGCACCTGCGCCTCGATGCGCTGTGCGGTCTCCGGATTTTCCATGAGATATTTCCGCGCGTTGTCGCGGCCCTGACCGATGCGTTCCTCACCGATCGAGAACCAGCTTCCGCTCTTTTGGATGATGTCGAGCTGCACAGCCATATCGACCAGCTCGCCCCACTTGGAAATGCCCTCGCCGTACATGATGTCGAACACGGCCTCTTTAAACGGCGGCGCGACCTTATTTTTGACGATCTTCGCCCGCGTCCGGTTGCCGATGATCTCCGTGCCGTTTTTAATGGCCTCGATGCGGCGGATGTCGATGCGGACGGAGGCGTAGAATTTCAGCGCATTGCCGCCCGTGGTGGTCTCGGGGTTTCCGTACATGACGCCGATCTTCATGCGAAGCTGGTTGATGAAGATGACGACGCAGTTTGTCTTTGCGATGTTGCCCGCGAGCTTACGGAGCGCCTGCGACATGAGGCGCGCCTGGAGGCCGACAAACGTGTCGCCCATTTCGCCCTCGATCTCGGCGCGCGGCGTCAGCGCCGCGACGGAGTCAACAACGACCACGTCCACCGCGCCCGAGCGCACCAGTGCGTCGGTGATCTCCAGCGCCTGCTCGCCGGTATCCGGCTGGGAGACGAGCATGGAGTCGATGTCCACGCCGATTGCGGCGGCGTAGGTGGGGTCAAGCGCATGCTCCGCATCGACGAAAGCGACCTCACCGCCCTTTTTCTGTGCCTCGGCCACGATGTGCAGCGCCAGCGTCGTCTTACCGGAGGATTCCGGGCCATAGATCTCGATGATGCGCCCCTTGGGAACGCCGCCGATGCCGAGCGCGGCATCCAGCGCGAGTGAGCCGGTCGGGATGGCATCCACGTTCATCTCCGGCTTGTCGCCCAGACGCATGACCGTTCCCTTGCCAAAATTCTTTTCGATCTGCTGAAGCGCCGTTTCAAGCGCCTTTTTCTTGTCGCTGTTCTGGTTTTCGGGGATGTTCTTCCGCTTCTCCATGCCGCGTGCCTCTCTTTCGTTTTGTTTGCACTCAGTATATCATATGCCGGTTTAAAAATCAAACATTCGTTTCACTAATTTTCTGTGCCCGAACGGCACGGATCACGCCGCCGCTGTCCTTCGCAAAGCGCAGATTGCGGTATCCGGCATCCGTCAGGATCATACCGACCTGCACGTGCTGCCGGAAGCCGAACTCAAAGCACAGCCACCCGCCGGGGCGGATGCTGGGCGTGAAATTCTCCACGATGGCGCGGTAAAAATCGAGCCCGTCCTCTCCGCCGTCCAGTGCCAGATGCGGCTCGTGGTCGCGCACCGAGGGTTCAAGCTCCGTCATCTCCTGCGCCGTCACATACGGCGGATTGGAGACGATCAGATCGAACTGCCCCCAGAATTTCGGTGCGGGCTCGCGTGCATCTGCCTGAAATGCGTTGACGCGTCCTGCCATTTTAAGCGCCGTCAGGTTGAGCTTCGCGATCCTGAGTGCCTCCGGCGAGACATCCGCCAGCGTCACACGCGCCGACTCGACCTGATGCGCGATGGCAAGACCGATGCAGCCGGAGCCGGTACACAGATCCAGCACCCGCTGCGGCGGCTCGATCGTCCGAAGTGTCTCGATGGCAAGCTCTGTGACGGCCATCGTGTCATCGCGCGGGATGAGCACATCCGGCGTGATTGTCAGCTCCAGTCCGTAGAAGCTCCACTTGCCGAGTATGTAGGCAAGCGGCTCGCCGCGCAGGGTGCGCTCAATATACATCTGCATGGTGCTCGCCGTCGCTTCTGAGGCATACAGCTCCCGGTCTGCCATCACAGCCGCCGCAGACTTGCCGGAGGCATAGGAAAGCAGCTCCCGCGCGATGAAGGAGGCGTTTTCTCCCTCCGTCGCACGCAGGGCGCGCCGCGCCTCCAGATACAGCTCGCCATATTTTTTCACCATTGGTCGCTGCCCTTTTCCTCAGGAATGACCAGCTCCAGCGCCGCAATGGCGACCTCGATCATCGAGTCGTCCGGCTCGTTGGTCGTGAAATGCTGGAACCACATGCCCGGCGCGGAGAGAGCGCGCGTCAGCCAGTTGTCGTGACGGCCGACAAGACGGTTGAACTCATAGCTGATCGCCACGATAAACGGCAGCATGATAAGCCGTGAAAGTATCCTCAGGAAGGTATTGCTGATGGGCCAGAGTGCGCTGAACAGCGACGAGACGAGAATCGATACGATCACGACCACGAACAGGAAGCTCGTGCCGCAGCGCGGATGCAGGCGTGTCTGCGGACGGACGTTCTCGACCGTCAGCGGAAGCTGCGCCTCATAGCAGCGAATGGTCTTGTGCTCCGCGCCGTGATAGGAAAACACGCGCCGCATGTCCTTCATCCGCGAGATCAGGATCATGTAGCCAAGGAAGATGGCGATGCGGAACAGTCCCTCGATCAGCGTTCTCAGCACCGCGCGCTCCTTGAGTCCGGGGATCAGCCCCGCGAGCAGCGTCGGCAGCAGGAAGAAAAGCGCCACGGAGAACAGCACGCCAAGAAACACGGAGAACGTCACAACGACCTGCTGGAGCTTCTCCGAGCCGAGCTTGGTTTCAAGCCACTGGTCAAATTTGGACGGCTCGCCCTCCTCCTCGGGGAAAAAGTCCGCCGAGTACATGAGCGCTTTCACGCCGTTTACCATCGACGAGCCGAAGTTGACCACGCCGCGGATGAGCGGCCACGTCAGAATGCCGGTCCGCTTTTTGATCGGCTCCACCTTTGAGACAAGACCCTCCGGACCGCGCACGACGACGGCGCGCTTGTCCGGGCCCTGCATCAAGATACCCTCGATCAGCGCCTGACCGCCGATCAGCGTTTTGAATTTTTCCTGCGACTGGTTTTGTATTGTCATCTATGTCCTCTATTCTTCCCCGGAGGGGACTGAAATTGTAACGAGTGTGCCGCCGCCCTCGGCGTTTTCCAGCGTCAGAACACCGCCGTGCATCGAGACGATCTCCTCGCACACGGCAAGGCCGATGCCGCTGCCGCGCGCCTTGGAGCTGCCCTTGTAGAACTTCATCTTGACATGCGGAAGCTCCTCCTCCGGGATGCCGGGGCCGTAATCGCGGATGCGCACCACCACATTCGGCGCTTCAAAGCGGATGGAGGCGTCGATGCGCTTGCCGTCGCCGCCATGCTTGGCAGCGTTGTCGAGAATGTTCAAAAACACCTGCCGCATACGCGAAACATCGCACGGGATCTCCGGGATGTCCTCCTCACACGGCGTGTAGTCGAGCGTGATGCCCTCCTGCTTGAGTCTGCTTCCGTACATGAAAACGATGTCCTCAAATTCCGCCAGAAGATCCGCTTTTTCGACATTGAGTGTAAAGCGCCCGTTCTGCATCCTCGTGAACTCCAGCAGCTCCTCGACCATGCCGGTCAGGCGCTTGGACTCGCGCTGGATGATGAGCAGGCCGCGCCGCGTCTCCGGCGCAAGCTTGCCCGCGCTGAGAATGGTCTCTGCCCAGCCTGAGATGGCGGTCAGCGGCGTGCGAAGCTCGTGCGAAACGGAGGAGATGAACTCCGACTGTGTTTTTTCCGCCTGCCCGATCTTCATCGACATGTCGTTGATGGTGTCCGCCAGCTCGCCGATCTCGTCGTCATACTGCTTCGGGATGCGCACGCCGTAGGAGCCAGCGGCAATGCGCTTGGCGGTGGCGGTGATCTGCGAGACGGGCTCAAGAATGGAGCGTATGAAAAAGCTGCTCATAAACAGCATGAACGCAATGAGCAGAAGCCCCACCGCGATCGTCACGACCGCGATCAGGAACACCTGCCGGTCAACGATGCGCAGCGTGGTGACGTAGCGCAGCACGCCGATGACCTCGCCGTTCGTGTAGATCATCGGGCAGGAGACCGCCATGATGCGCTCCCCGGTCGAGGGATTACGCCCCCGAAAAACGCTCGTTTTCTGCGTCGTCAGCGCGCCGGAGACATCTGCTGTCTGCGGCGGCTTGCCGGCCCACTGGCCGTAAGACGAGGCGACGATCTTGCCGTCGGTATTGATAAACTGCAATTCCAGATAGTCCTTGTCCTCAAAGGTGCGGGCAAACTGGATGCAGGACTGGTAGTATTCATTGTAGCTCTGGCTGATATAATTTCCGAAAAAATCGGTAGTCGTCCGCGCCTTGCTTTCCAGGCCGGATTCCATGTTGGAGTAGTAGTACGACGCCTGCAAAAACGTGATCGCAAAAATACACACCGCGACCAGCGCGATCATGATGCTGACGTTGTTCAGCAGCCACCGCTTCTCAAGCCCTGTGATCTTTTTGAATTTCAGCAACGGGCCCTCACCTCATTTTCTCTGCCGTCCCTCACGCGCCCCATTTGTAGCCGAAGCCCCAGACAGTCGTGATGTACGTGGGGTTGGCGGTGTTGTCCTCGATCTTGATGCGAAGGCGGCGGATGTTGACGTCAACGATCTTGAGCTCGCCGTCATAATCGCGTCCCCAGACCGAGGTCAGAATGTCCTCGCGCGAGAGCGCGCGGCCGGGATTCTGCATAAACAGCTTCATGATCGCATATTCCACCTGCGTCAGCTTGATGCGCTTGCCCTCTTTTTCAAGCGTCCGGTTGCGTGTGTTGAGCGCGAACGGCCCAAGGTGCAGCTCGACGCTGTCGGCGGCGCTGTCGCCGTCGATGCGGCGGTAGAGCGCGTCGATGCGCGCCGTCAGCTCCGCAGGGCTGAACGGCTTTGTCATATAGTCGTCCGCACCGGTCATAAGACCCGTGATCTTGTCCATTTCCTGACTGCGTGCCGTCAGCATGATGATGCCGATCTTCTTGTCCGTCGTGCGGATGCTGCGGCAGACCTCAAAGCCGTCGATGCCCGGCAGCATGATGTCCAGAATGGCAACGCCGACATCGGGGTTGCCCTTAAGCAGCTCCAACGCCTCCTCGCCGGTACCGGCCTCCACGACCTCATAGCCCGCGCGCTTGAGGTTGATCACCACAAAGCTGCGGATGCTCACCTCGTCCTCGAGTATCATTACTTTTTTCATAACGGGTTCCCCTCACCTTTCGCCCGAATTCCAGTCTATGTGAATAAAATTGAACATTTTCTTGAGTGCTTCCTGCGTCAGCTCCGCCGCAAGCGGCGCGCTTCCCGGCTGTGCCGCATAGGTCACGCCGCCCTTTTCCGCGACGATGAAGCGCCCGTCAGACGACGCAAGCCGGTTGCGCTCGTCGCCCGTAAAGGCGTAGATCGTGACGACCGGCTCGCCGCCGGCGGAGAAAATGAAGCCTCTGACGCCGTTTGTCTGCTCACCGCGTGTGACGTTCAGCGTGCTCCCCCACGAATCCGGCAGACGCAGGAACCAGCCGCCGGAGAAATTGTGATAGGTGGTCATTTTGATCGTCAGGCTGCCCCCGAGCGTGAGATTGTACCAGAAGATCATCGCACCCGAATCGGTGCTTTCATCGTCTGTCACGAGCCATGCCACCTGCGGGATCTCCAGCAGGCCGTCTCCGTCGGGATCCGCCGGATACACGGCGCTGTCCTGCGCCGCCTGCACGTTGAGTCCCGAGACGTCGCTTGAAATATTCTCAAGCGCTCCGCCCCGGATGGCGAACACATCGGTCACAATGCCCTCGCCGCCGTGATAGTCGCTCGTCACGACGACCGCCGGCACGTCATAGGCGATTTGGCCCGTGACCATGCGTCGGACGGACTGCGCACCCGCCGAGAGCGCGGCCTCATTTTCAAGACTCAGCGCACTGCCGTTCCAGCGGTAAAGTCCCGCCGTCCCGGTTTTCGCCTCCGGATCAAAGCGGAGCAGGAAGATCTCCCGATTGCCGTCCAGGTCAAGATCCGTCAGCGCATATTCCGAGTAGTTCGTGCTCATCAGCTCGACGAGCTGGCCCTCCCGCAGCGTATAGACGCTCATTGCGCGGAGCACCTGATTTCCGACCTGACGGCCAAGCACGATCTCAACGCCGGGCTCACCGTCGAGCTGAACATATTCCGCACGCTCGAACGCCGCGCCGCTGCCGTCGATGAAGCCGAGGCTGCGGTAAGCACCGTCCGTGAGATCGAACACGCACGCGCGCAGCGGCTTGTCACCCGGAACGCGCAGGAAAACGATGGCCTCGTCCTCCCCGTCCGCATCCAGATCGGCGAGCTGCACCGACTGCTGATTTTTGCCGGAGACCGGCGCGGCATACTGCACGCCCTCCGTCATCACGCTGTCGATCGCCTTTTGCAGCTCGTTATCCTCGTCGGAGTGGCGCGGAAGCGCGTACAGCTCCTCGACGTTGCTCACCGCGCACCCGCAAAGCGCGCACAAAAGTGCCGCCGCTGCCGCGATCAGCAGAATTTTCTGAGATTTTTTCAGCTTCGGCACACCCTTTCCCGTTTGCTCCAGACATTATATCACAATTTGTAATGGAAGTGTAGCGCTTTTGTAAAGTTCCGCCGAAAAAAGCAATCTTTATTTCAGCACCACATTCGCCTCACCGAGCAGCTCACGCAGCTCGCGCAGCATCAGCTCGTCCGGCATACACGTCCCGCCGAGGCGCTTTCCGGTGTCGGCGTAGTAGATGACCGTCCGCGTCCGTCCGGGGAACATCCGCAGGATCGGGAGCACCTTGTGTGCGCCCGGCTGCGAGGCGGAATCGACTTTCAGATACAGCGTCCTGTTTGCCGCGTTTTCCACGCGCGCCGCCGCCGCGACCTCCTCATCGGTGTAGTCCTGAAGCGGCTGAACGCGGTTTACGACCATCTGCGGGTCCTTGTCCTCACGGATCGAGATACGCCCCGTGACGATCACAGCCGAGTTTTCATGCAGGTACGTGCCGTACTGCCCGAGCGCATTGGAAAATGTCAGAAGCTCCATCGTGCCGGTGTCGTCCTCAAGCGTAACATAGGCCATCATCGACTGATTTTTGGTCGTTTTCATCTTTACACTCTGCACGATGCCTGCGACCGTGACGATCTGATCGTCGCGGTACTCGTCGGTGTGCTCGGAGAAGCTCTCAAGGATCGCGCCGAGCGGCGCGGTGTTCGCGTTTTTCAGCAGCGCACGGTAATCGTCCATCGGGTGGCCGGTGAGATACAGGCCGGTCGTCTCCTTCTCCATCGCCATCCGGTCGCGCCGGCTCAGCTCCGGCACGTCCGGCACGCGCACGGCGGGAATGCTCGTCTCGTCCTGCGCCGCCAGACTCTCAAACAGGCCCATCTGCCCGTCCACATTCCTTCTGCGGCTGTTTGCCACCGAGTCAAGCACCGTATCGTAGATTTGCAGCATCTGCGACCGGCGCAGGCCAAAGCAGTCGCACGCGCCGCACTTGATGAGATTTTCAAGCGCACGCTTGTTGAGATCGGTGCCGTACATTCTCCGGCAGAAGTCCTCAAGACCGGTGAACGGCCCGTTTTCCGTCCGCTCCTGCACGACCTTCTGGATAAAGCCTCGCCCGATGTTTTTGACGGCGGCAAGCCCGAAGCGGATGCCGTCCGCACCGACGGAGAAATGGTCGCTGGAGGCGTTGAGATCCGGCGGCAGGACGGAAATGCCCATCACCTTGCACTCGGCAATATACTCAGAGATCTTCACCGAGCTGTCGAGCACCGAAGTCATCAGCGCCGCCATATACTCCCGCGGATAATAGCACTTGAACCACGCCGTCTGATACGCAATGACGGCGTAGCCGACGGAATGCGCCTTATTGAAGGCGTAGTTTGCAAAGTCGTACATCTCGTCGTAGATGCTCTGCGCCACATCGACCGGGATGCCGTTTGCCTCGCAGCCGCAGATGCCGCGCGAGGCGTCTCCGTGGATGAACGCGCCGCGTTCTTTTTCGATGTCCTTGACTTTTTTCTTCGACATCGCACGGCGCACCATGTCCGCCTGCCCGAGAGAGTAGCCGCCGAGCTTGCGGAAGATTTCGATGACCTGCTCCTGATAGAGGATGCAGCCATAGGTGACGGACAGGATCGGCCGGAGCATCGGGTGCTTGTATTTGACGAGCGAGGGATCGTTTTTGCAGGCAATGAGACGCGGAATGGATTCCATCGGGCCGGGGCGGTAGGCCGCGACGATGATGGAGAGATCTTCGATCGACTGCGGCTTGAGTCCGACGCAGACGCCCGTCATGCCGGACGATTCCATCTGGAACACGCCCGCCGTTCTGCCCTGCGTCAGCATCTCCATGACCTTCGGATCGTTGTCCTTGACGCGCGCCATCGTGAAATCCGGCTCGCTCAGGCGAATGGTCTGGATGGCATCGTCAATGACCGTGATGTTCCGAAGGCCGAGGAAGTCCATCTTGAGAAGTCCCAGCTCCTCAAGCGTTGTCATGGTATACTGCGTGACGATGGTATCGTCGTTTGTCGCCAGCGGCACATAGTCCGAAACCGGAAGGCGCGTGATGACAACGCCCGCGGCGTGCGTCGAGGTGTTGCGCGGCATTCCCTCCAGCGCACGCGCCGTGTCGATGAGCTTTTTCACGCGCGCATCGGAATCATACATTTCCTTGAGCTGCGGCGAGACCTTGAGCGCCTCGCTCAGCGTCATGTGGAGCGTGGAGGGAACGAGCTTTGCCACCACGTCCGTCTCGGCGTAGGTGAAGCTCAGCGCCCTGCCGACGTCGCGGATGGCGCCTCTTGCCGCCATCGTGCCGAAGGTCGCGATCTGCGCCACATGGTCGTCGCCGTATTTCCGGCGCACATATTCCACGACCTCCCCGCGGCGCGTGTCACCGAAGTCCATGTCGATATCTGGCATCGTCACACGCTCCGGGTTGAGGAAGCGCTCGAAGAACAGGCCGTATTTCATCGGGTCGATCTCGGTGATGCGCAGGGCGTATGTGACCATCGAGCCGGCGGCGCTGCCGCGTCCGGGGCCGACCGGGATGCCGGCGCTCTTTGCGAAATTCACAAAGTCCCACACGATGAGGAAATAGTCCGTAAAGCCCATCTTGTCGATCATGTCGATCTCGTACTCAAGCTGTTTGCGGTATTCCGGGTGCTCATCGCCGTAGCGCTCGGCAAAGCCCTTGTCGCAGAGCTCCCGGAGATATGTCAGCGAGTCGTAGCCCGCCGGGAGCTTGAATTCCGGCAGGTGGTATTTTCCGAACGTGAACTCCACGTTGCAGCGCTCCGCGATCCTGCACGTATTTTCATACGCCTGCTCCACATTCGGGAAAAGCGCACGCATCTCGTCCTCGGATTTGAGGTAAAACTCCTTGCTTCCAAAGCGCATCCTGTCGGGATCGTCCACGGTCTTTCCCATCTGGATGCACATCAGGACGTCCTGTACGTCCGCATCCTCGGGACGCAGGTAGTGCGCGTCGTTCGTCACGACGAGCGGAAGCCCCGTTTCGCGCGCCAGCCGCAAAAGGCCCTGATTGACCTTCGCTTCCTCCGGAAGCTGCTGATCCTGAAGCTCCAGATAGAAATTTCCCGGCCCGAAGATCCCGCTGTATTCCAGCGCCGCCTGCTTTGCCGCCGCATAGTCGTCCTGATGGAGATTCTGCGCAACGCGGCCCGCGAGGCAGGCCGACAGGCAGATCAGTCCCTCGTGATGCTCGCGAAGCAGCTCCATATCCACGCGCGGACGATTATAAAAGCCGTCGATGAAGCCGCGCGAGACAAGGTATGTCAGGTTCTGATAGCCGGTCATGTTCTCACACAGCAGGATCAGGTGATACGCCTCGCGGTCGAGCGCGTAGACCTTGTCAAAGCGCGTGCGCGGCGCGACATAGACCTCGCAGCCGATGATCGGCTTGACGTCCGCTGCCTTTGCCGCCCGGTAGAAGTCGATCACGCCGTACATCACGCCGTGGTCCGTGATGGCGACAGCGTCCTGCCCGAGCTCTTTGACGCGCGCCATGATATCCTTGATGCGGCACGCCCCGTCGAGCAGGCTGTATTCCGTATGGACATGCAGATGGACAAAACCCATGACAGCGCCTCCTTAAAGCTCCTTTGACAGTTCGATCAGCTTCCGCATCCTGTGATTGACGGCGGATTTTGAAACCGGCGGGTCAGGCATCTGCGCAAGCTCGGCCAGTGTTGCCTCGGGGTTCTCCACGCGCAGACGCGCCGTCTCCTGCAATTTCTGCGGCAGAGTTTTCAGGATGCCGTGCTCCTCCAGCCTGCGGATGGCGGCAAGCTGCTCAATGGATGCGTCAACGACCTTTGTGAGATTCGCCGTCTCACAGTTGACGCGGCGGTTGACGCCGTTTCGGAGATCCTTCTCGACCTTTGCCTCCATCACGCCCATCGCGCAGACGGGCGCGCCGATGGCAGTCAGGAAGTCCTCGATGTAGTTGCTCTGCTTAAAATACAGGACACCGCTGCCGCCGCGCGTCAGCTCCTTCGGACTGAAGCCTACGTCCAGCAGCAGCGCATACGTCTCCCGGCAGACCTTATAGTGCGAGGTGATGAGCTCCAGATGATAGCGCTTTGCAGGGTCTGTGACCGAGCCGCCCGCCAGAAACGCCCCGCGCAAAAATGCGAGCCGGTCGCTCTCCTCCTCGAGAATTCCGAAATTGACATGCAGCGTCACGCTCGAGGAGGGAGAGTCCCCGAACGCTGCGAAAATTTTAGCAATTTTTTCGCCGTCCTCGATCACGAAGATCAGCTTGCCGCCGCCCTGCTCCGACGGCTCCTGATCGAAGGCAAAGCCGAACGCCTTCCTGAGCACCCGCGGGAGTCTTGCGGCAAAGTCCGCGCTTTCCGTCACGATGCGGATGGCGGACGGTGTAAAGGTATTGCAGAACAGCAGCACGCCGTAGAACTCTGCCACGGCGGCCGCGCGCCGCGTGAGCGGCTGGCGGCAAAGCTCCTGCTTGACATTGGAAGAAAAAGACATGCTTGTCCTCCTTCTGATTAAGCCTCAAATTCGCGCCAGACCGAAAGAATGGCGCGCGAAAGCGCATCTGCATCGTGGCGGATGTAGCGTCCCGGACGGCACAGCGGGAATTCCCGCACCGCAACGCCGAGCGCCTCGATCCCCGCGCGGTCTACCTCGATCGGGCCGCCGCCCTCCTGACGGTACGGCGCGAGCCACTTTTCCGGCACAGGGGCATTGTTTGCAATGCACACGTCGATGACGTCGCCTCCTGCGTGCTCCAGCAGCGCCCGCACATGGTCCTCACCCGTGTAGCCGTCGGTCTCGCCGTCCTGGGTCATGATGTTCAGGATGTATTCCCGAACCGCCCCGGAACTGCGGATGGCCTCGCTGATGCCATCGACCAGAAAATTGGGGATGATGCTGGTATAGAGGCTCCCCGGCCCGATGACGATGATATCCGCCTGACGGATGGCGTCGATGCTGTCCTGAAGCGCCTGCGGGTGCTCCGGGACGAGCCGCACCTGCCGGATGCGGCAGTCGTTGATCTTCTTTGCGTAGAAAATCTTGCTCTCTCCGAGCGTGCGGGAGCCGTTGTCGAATTCCGCCTCCAGATAGACGTTCTGATTCGTCACCGGAAGGACGCTTCCCGTGATGGCAAGGACCTCTCCCATCCGCTGCACCGCCTCGTCAAACGAACCGGAGATGCCGTTCATCGCCGCGAGAAAGAGGTTTCCGAAGCTCTGACCGGAGAGCGAGCCCTCGGTGAAGCGGTAATTCAGAAGCCGCTCCATCGTCGGCTCCGTGTTGGCAAGCGCCATGATGCAGTTTCGGATGTCGCCCGGCGGCAGCATCCCGAGATCCTCGCGCAGCATACCCGAGCCGCCGCCGTCGTCCGCAACGGTCACGATGGCGGTGATGTGCTTTGTATAGCGTTTGAGGCCGCGCAGCATGGCGGAAAGCCCGTGTCCCCCGCCGATGGCGGCAATGCGCGGCTCGCGCTTTTTCGGCTGATAGAGCCGTATGTTCTCTTGCTGCATCGTCATCCGCGCGCTCCCCTTCTGTCCATGTCGCGGTGTCTGGAAACGACGGTGTAGCCGCGCTTCGTGATGAAGTCGGAAAGCTCCTTTGCGACCGCGACCGAGCGGTGCCGTCCGCCGGTGCAGCCGATGGCGATGACCAGCTCTGTCTTTCCCTCCTCAAGATACTGCGGGAGCGTGAAGTTGATGAGATCCTCCAGCTTCTCAACGAAGTCCTTCGTCGCCTGATACTGGAACACAAAATTTCGCACGTCCTCGTCAAGCCCCGTGCCGTCTCTCAGATCCGGGATGTAATAGGGATTCGGCAGAAAACGCACGTCGAACACAAGGTCTGCGTCCAGCGGAATTCCGTACTTAAAGCCGAAGGAAAGCACATTGACGGTCATCGCGCGCTCGCGCACGCCACCCGCCACCATGTCGATGATCTTCCCGCGCAGCGCCCCGGTTGAAAGGCGCGAGGTGTCAAGGATGACGTTGGCGCGGTTTCGGATCGGCTCCAGCAGCGCGCGTTCACGCTCCAAGGCCTCAAGCATCGGCGTCCCGTCGCGCATAAGCGGGTGCAGGCGGCGCGTCTCCTTAAAACGCTTGACCAGCACCTCGGTGTTCGCCTCCATAAATACGATGGAGTAGCGAAGCCCCATCTTGTCCAGCTCATCGAGCGACTGAAACAGCACGTCGAAGCTGAGACTCCCGCGCACGTCGGTCACGAGCGCGACCTTTTCATACCGCCCCTTCGTCGCAAGACACAGCCGCGCAAACTGCGGGATCATCTCCGAGGGCATATTGTCCACACAGTAAAAGCCGAGATCCTCAAGATTGGACGCCGCCTTGCTCTTTCCTGCGCCGGAAAGGCCGGATACAATGATAAACTGCATAACCTTCTCCTACCAGATCCGCACTTCCGGCTCCAAACGGAAGCCGGAATCCGCATAAACGGTTTCCTGTACCAGCTTGATCGTTTCAAGCACATCCCGTGCCGTCGCGCCGCCGCGATTGACAACAAAGCCTGCGTGCTTGCGCGATACCTCCGCGCCGCCCACGCCGCGTCCCTTGAGACCCGACGCCTCGATCAGTGCGCCGGCATACGCCCCCGCAGGACGCTTGAACGTGCTGCCGGCCGACGGGAGCTCCAGCGGCTGCGAGGCGCGCCGTTTTCCCATCAGCTCGCGCATCCGTGCGCCGATCTCATCGGCATCACCGGGCCGCAGCGCAAGCACCGTCTTTACAATTATGCACTCCGTGCGCTCGAACGCGCTCGTGCGGTAGGCAAACGCCTGCTCCGCGCCGCGCAGGACGCGCCGCGTCCCATCTGCCATCAAGACCGTCGTCTCCTCCGCGACCTGCGCGATCTCTCCGCCGTAGGCGCCTGCGTTCATATAAACGCCGCCGCCGACCGTGCCGGGAATGCCGTGCGCAAATTCAAGTCCCGTGAGCGACTGCCCGCGTGCAAAAACTGCCGCGTGGGCAAGCGTCTCGCCTGCCATCGCTTCAATGCGCCCGCCCTCCAGCGCGCGCAGGCCGAGCAGGCAGTCCTTTGTGCAGATCACAAGCCCGTCCAGCCCCTCGTCAGGCGCCAGAACATTCGTGCCCGCGCCGAGAATCCGCGGCCTCACACCGCACTGCGAGGCGGCACGAAGCAGCACTGCAAGCTCGTCTTCATTTTTGGGAAATGCCATCAGCGCCGCCGGCCCGCCGATGCGGAACGAGGTATGGGCGCTGAGCGGCTCATTTTCTGCAAACGCCGCGTCCGGGCACATCGCCCGCAGCGGCTGTAAATTGTCCATTCGACTCATAAACGCCTCCGGGTGTTTAATCAAGATTACTATAGCACAAACTGATGTAAAATCAAACAGGAAAAGCACTTTTCCGGAAAAACGTACCGTGAAATGCAAAATGCCGCCCGATGGGCGGCATTTTCTCAGTTGTTTTCTTTTCCGGCGAAAAACTGGTTCATCTGCTCCGTGAATTCCAGCGCGGCATTGTAGCCCATGCGCTTTTGACGGTTGTTCATGGCAGCGACCTCAAAGATGACCGCGAGATTTCGTCCGGGCGTGATGGGAATGGTGATTGAGGGCACCTTCACATCGAGGATCTCCATATACTGCGTCTCCATGCCGAGCCGGTCATAAGCCTCGCCGTCGCGCCAGGGAACCATTTTGATGACCAGATCGATCTTGCAGCTATCCTTGACCGCGCCCATACCAAAGAGCTTTGCCACATTGATGATGCCGATGCCGCGCAGCTCCATATAGTGCCGCAGCACCTCAGGCGGCGAGCCGACCAGCTCATGAGACGAGATCATCTTGATCTCGACCGCATCGTCAGAGATCAGGCGGTGGCCACGCTTGACAAGCTCGATGGCCGTCTCACTCTTGCCGATGCCGCTGTCGCCCATGATCAGAATGCCCTCGCCGTAAATCTCGACAAGGACGCCATGGCGCGTCACACGCGGCGCAAGATTGCGTTTGAGGTAGGTAATGAGGCTTGATACGATATACGAGGTCGTGTCCTTGCAGCTCAGCACCGTGACATTGTGCTTCTCCGCCATCTCCAGACACTCCGGCAGCGCCTGAATGCCGCGCGCAATGATGAGCGCCGGAATTTTATAGGACATGAAATGGTCAAAAATGATCCGGCGTTCCTCGCTGGAGAGCTTTTCAAGGTAAGCCGACTCCACCGTTCCGCAGACATAAAGCCGCATCGGTTCAAAATGATCGAAGAAACCAGCCAGATACAGACCCGGCCGGCTCACATCGTCGACCGTGACATGGATCTTATGATAGTCTGAGGACTCATAGAGCTTTTCCAGATGAAATTCCTCGACAAGCTCTGACAGGGGCACCGAATAAACATTTGACATTCATAACACCTCACGGCGATTATAACCTGTTTCTGACGGTTTGGCAACCGTAAAAACAGATATGGTGCTTTTTCCGTAAAAATTTTTTGTTCCATACAAGAATTTGTGCTTGCATTTTGCGGAAACATCTGCTATTATACTAGTCGGCGTCCGTAGGACGGCTGTTATATGATTTTTAAGCGGCGAGGAGGTGCAGCTAATGGCAAAGTGCGATATCTGCGGCAAGGGCGTTACTTTTGGAATCAAAGTTTCCCACTCTCATAGAAGATCCAACAGAGCATGGAAGCCCAACGTCAAACGGGTAAAAGCGATTGTTGACGGTACTCCGCGCCATGTGTACGTCTGTACAAGATGCCTGCGTTCCAACAAGGTTGAGCGCGCGATCTGATAGACAACCGAAAAGACAAGTCGAAAGACTTGTCTTTTTCTTTTTCGCATTTCCAAAACCGGCCGGCGGCGAGGTTCTCCCTCACCTGCCGGCCGGCTTGTATTTAATCTCAGAAGCGCGCCTGTATCTCCCGGATCCCGCGCGACAAGACCTCGTCGCAGCCCTCGCCGATGGCGGCCTTCAAAAGTGCGTACTCATCGAGCGTTCCCTGTCCGTGCAGCACGCGGAACGCGCCCGCATCGCTGCCCGGCGCGATCAGCGCCCCGAGCGACGCCGCCGTCCGCACGTTTTCCATCGCGCCCTCCAGCAGCGGCTTTAAAACCGCGTCCGGGAAGCGCCCGCAGCCGATCAGATTCCCGAAGGTCACGAGTGTCGGCACCCACACCGTCCGGCTCTCTGCGAGGCGGTGCAGCGTCTCCTGTCCAAGATATGCGCCGTGCTCGATGGAATCCACGCCCGCTGCGATGGCCGCCGCAACGGTCGCATCGCCGTTTGCGTGCGCCATGACAGAAAAGCCCTCGCCGTGCGCAATGGCGATCATCTCCCGGACCTCCTCAGGCGTGAGCGGCACATCCGTCAGAACGCCGAGCCGGTCAAAATCCATCAGGCCCGAGATCATGATCTTGATAAAGTCCGCGCCTGAATGCCTGGCATCCTCCACCAGCGCGCGATAATCCGCCATCGTGTCAAAGCCCCGCCCGATGAAGCCGCCGTAGTGTCCGTTTTTATGGATCGGCGCACCCGGAATGCGGTAGCGGATGCCGTACTCCGGCGCGAGCCGCGCCGCGAGGCCGCAAACGCCCCAGCGGTCGCCGCCGTCACGGAGATAGGTGATTCCCCGCTGTCTGTACGCAGACAGCGTCCGGCGCACCCAGTCCTCCCGCACGCCCTCGCGGTGGCGTGCAATGGCGTCCTTCCAGTATACGCCGTCCAGTACCATATGGATATGGCAGTCGCTGAGCATGTCCCATGCCTTCCTTCCTGCATTCTGCCACAACCATAGCACAGATCGCCCAAAGAAGCAAGCCTTGTCCGGGCGGCTCAGGCTTCTTCATCACCTTCCTCCGCACAAATGGCGGGCTGTGCATTCACTGCTTCCGCTTCTGCGTCAGCCTCCTCACCGCACGGGTCTCCGCTTGCGCGCAGAGCATTCTGCTCAATCATGGGCGCAGCAGGCTTTTGCTTGCAGCCCTCAGGCGCAAACGCGCTGCCAAGCTGTGGGAGCGCAGCGGCAACGATCGACAAGCCGATTGCGATCAGCACAAAACGCACCGTTTTTCCAATGTTTCGGTTCAGTTCTTCCAGTGCATGAACGCTGGAGGCAGAGGCGTTGTGGATTGCATTTTGGACTGCAACCACAGTTTCCGTGGAGCGGTTGATGTCATCCAGCACGTCCACGATCATGTCGGAGGCCGCGTAAATCTCCGTATAGAAGTCTCCGCCAAACGCGCAGTATTGCAGATTGTAGTTCTCCGCCGCATATTTGAACGTTTTTTCCGTCAAGTCATAAGATGTGGCCTCCGGTTGGAAGGACGCGCCGAGCACGATCACGACAAGGCCGATTACAACCATCAGAATCGATGTGATTTTTTTCATAATATGCATCTCCTATTTTAAAATATAATAGATTCCGGCCGTGCGTATACACAGCCTCATCCTACAGGGCACGGCTCCGTAGGCGTCTCATCCACAGGCGTTTCAGGCACAGGCATCTCAGGCACATCAGTGTTCGTTGCCGATGACTCGCTCGACGCCGTCTCCAGCACATCCTTTGCCAGCGTCACGCAGTCCTTTCCGTTATAGAACATCCAGTTCACGACAACCTCCTCGTCCGCATTGAGCGAGACATATTTCGAGTACACGAAGCCGTTGGAGTCGATATAACCGCCCTTCATTCCGTCGTTCGGAGTCTGTACAAGGATGTCCGTACCGATTTTGACCGGATCTTTTCCAACCGTAGCGCACTTGAACGTGCCATAATTGGTGTAGGTGTCCTCAATCTCATCAACGTCCTCAAAGTAATAGACTGTCCTCCCATCCTCGCTGACGTAGAAATACGAGAGATAGAAGCCGAACATGCCCCAGATATAGGTCTCGGAGGCAATTTTTTCTGATTTCTCCGACTTAAGTGTATAGCGATACAGTGCGCCGATGTTGCGCTCGGTGTCAACGCCCTTAACATAGTAGAGATATTTTCCATCCTTTGAGAGTCTCAGAGCCGCGACGTCGCCAGCGACCTTCTTCTCGTCCTTTAGCTCCGTGCCGTTCAGCTTTGCCACACGCAGGTTGTCATCCTCGTCAATATAGCCGATGAAACCGCTCTGGATGTCAATCTCCTTTACATTGGACAGGAGCTTTTCGCGCTCTCCCTCGGCAGTGACGTAATAGACATTGTCACCGTTATCCGCATCGACCGTGATGTAAAGGCCATCAATCGCTTTTCCATTGTCATAAGTCAGATTGCCGCTTGCCGTGTAGAGGGTGCTGCTGCCAAGGTCATCACTCAGCCTCACCTTGACAAGCTCCTTGCCTTTGTTCTGAAAATAGAATTCATCCGAGTGGATGTCCGCAACCGCAAACGCGTTCTGGGATTTGTTAAAGCGGATTGTCGCGCTGCTGGAGGAGGTGTCCAATGTCGTCAGCTTCGTCTTCTCTCCATCGTGATACAAATAAGAGACCGACTCGTTTTTGTCCTTGTTGATTTCGATCCAGAGCGCTGTTTTTCCGTCGTTGGAAATACTCTCAACCTGAACAGTCGGCGACTTCCAGTTTGCGATTTTTTCCGCCTCCTCCTCATTTTCAGGAAGAATGCAGATATTCCCGTCACCATCGGCATACATCAGACTCAGCGTATCATCCGCGACCGCCATGGCAAGATCCTCGCCCAGCTTAAGCGGCTCGACGCCGCCAAATTTGAGCCGATACTGATAATTCTTAGTATCCGTAAAAATAATGCCGCTGTCTTTGACGACATTGACCTTATTCACGTTTTCTGCCAATGTTGTTCTGTCTTCCGTGTCACTGACAGTCGTCCGGAACAGTGCACCGTCATCCGTCAATGCAATGACTGTGCTCCGGTCGGTCAACAGGTAACAGCGCACGATCTCTCCCTTGATCTTGACAGCCTCCCCATTCATCCGTGATATCCATGCGTCGCCGTCTGCGCCGGCCTTTCCCAAAATGACCGCAGGTTCCGCCCCCGTTTTCGTGCTACCAGCCGCGCAGGCGCACAGGCTCAGGCACATCGCTGCCAAAAGCAGCATAGCAAGTGATTTCTTCATCTCGTTCCTCCTTCTTAATTGCATATTTATATTGTCTTTTGCTTATCCGAACAGCTCCGCGTGCTTTTCGTCGAGCTTTTTATCCAGTTCTACGATCTCATTACTTTTCGCAGATACTTCGCTTAAAATCGCCATTGCTTCCTCTGACACGCCTACTTTTGACGCGTCTACTGTTCCGCTAGCAATCAGGCCCAAAAGTGCCGTCACATCATTGCCGAGATAATAATCCGAATAAGCATCGTGAAGCGTCTCATATTTATCATGTAACTCTTGTACGGCATCCATGAGCGTCTTCACTCCATATGCATTCATGTCAATAGAACCATCTACCGCAGCAATTCCAGCATCTAGTTCATCAATGGCTTTCTGTATCAGCTTCACCGACTCTGTGGTGGCGGAATAGGAATCGGCTTCATATTGAAGAGCTGTCAGCACTTTGGAGTATAATAGGATAACAATCAACTCAGCATCCGCGTATTTCGCATATTCTCCGATTTCCGCGACCATATCCGCATAGAGCAGCGCCGGACATTCCTCATCCGTGACGCCCATCTCGCGCAATTCTGACGCCCTCGCGGCATATTTTTCGATTAGTTCGGTATCGACCTCAAACAGGGAGCCACCCTCTTTCGCTTTATACGGTGTGTTCTTTGCGAATTTTTCAAACTCAGAGATCGCACGCGCCCGCTTGGCCTCAGCCAGATCCTTCTGTGCCTGCTCCAGCAGGGCATAGTTTTCTACCTGCGTCTTCTCCTTGTCGCTGAGCGCATCATACGCACCCTGCGCCCGTTCCACCTCATCCGTACTGCTGGCTGTTACCTCGCCGATTTTTAAAATCAGCTCGTCTGTCTCCTTGGCAGCCTTGCTCTTGCAGCCGCAGAGCGACAGCAGCATGAGCGCCGCCAAAACCACCGCAATCCATTTTTTCATTTCTTTCTTCTCCTTTCGTATACACTTTTCACGAGAATTCACGCGATCGGTGTCATATTTTTATTTTACATGCTCGTTTCACCAAAAACAATTAACTGGCTGCATAGGGTTTTAAGAATATTTTCCCGTCAGGAGACATCCGCCTGCATAAACGCGCACCTTCAGGCCTAAAAAACGCCTCTCTGCACATGGCAGAGAGGCGAGCTGTTTTCTATTCAAAACTTGCTCCGGAAAGACTGATCGGGTGCTCATCCGGGTTTGAGATATCGGTCTGATTTCCGCGGAAGATGCTGCCTCTGAACGTGATGACTCTCGTGCCATAGAGGCGTTCAAACACGACCGCCGTTTCGTTTTCATAGAAGCGGTTATCCGGAAGCTCCTCGGATGCACCGCTGGAATACTCGGTATTGATGCGCAGGCCGACCTTATTGTTCTGGAACACGCTGCCGAACACCAAGGGCCATGCGCCATTCTCGATCGAGGCAGCAACATCCCAGCCGGAAAAGTCACATTCGTACAGGAGTACGCACCTCGTCGCAATCAGTCCGATCCCGCCGCTGCCCAGAAAGCGGATGCCGGTAAACTCCGGCGAAACCGGGTTTTGGGTGCGCACCGAGACCGTCCCGGTGAATGTGGTCCGGTTCTCACCGTTGGAACAGCCGAAGAACGAGCAGGCATGCCCCTCAAGCGTCAGCTCCCCCTCATAGGTCACCGGCGGCAGGTAAATGTTCACTGCCGTCTGTGTATCGACTTCATCACTGATCTGTCTCAGCAGCGCCTTCAGCTCATCCATCGTATCCAGCGGCGTATCTTCAAAATGGTACTCGATCAGCGCGCGCCGGGTGATCACGATCATCTGGCGTAGGTTGACCGTGTCGCCATTTTTCATATTCAGCGACCACAGCACCTCGTTTGCTCCGCAATCGGAGCAGTATAGCACGTCCGTCATCCGCGCTGCCGCCGGGAAGCTTTTGTTATAGCGCACCTCTGTGCAGTTCATTGCCATTGCCCCCTCCTCCGGGATGGCCTGCACCGTACACCGCTGTACCTTCTGCATGAACGCTTCGTTGACGTTTTCGTCTGTGTCCTCGCGGTATACATATAGCTGCGACGGGAAGGCAGCCCCAGAGCCGTCCTGGATGGTGGCCTCAGCCCTCGGATCCGGCGTTTTCTGAACGCTTGCGCCTTCGCCGAATCCCAGCAGCAAATGCCACGTACCGTCCTCGTCATAGTACGTGACCTCCGCACCGCCCTCGTCGTAGAGCTTCGGCGTGTGCTCCTCCTGCACCGGTTCCGCTTCCGGAGGCGAAGGTATCTCGGAAGTAGTATTTTCCACGCTTTCTTCCGCCGGATTTTTCACAGCGTCAGCGGCGCTTGTGTCCGGCAAGGGAGCCGTCCGCCGCAGCCCGTAGTATAGCCCCACGCTTGCTCCGCCAAGCAGCACCATGACCGACAGCAGCGCCGCGCACCGGCGAATGGCGGCACGTTTTCTCGGTTTCGGAATCGGCACAACGCGCTTTGTGATCAGCGGTTTTGCACAGTACGGGCAGAAGGACGCACCTTCTGCCAGCTTCGCGCCGCAGTATGTACATTTCTGTTCCATATTCTCACCTGCTTACAGCTCGTTTTGAAGCGCATCCAGCTCCGCCTCGGTCAGCGCGCGCCACGCGCCGACCGGAAGCTCCCCCAGTGCAAGCGCGCCCTCACGAATGCGCCGCAGGCGCGTCACGCGCACGTCCGCCGCCTCGCAGAGCCGCCGGATCTGCCGGTTTCGGCCCTCATGGATGACAAATTCCAAAAGCGCCGTCTGGTCCTGCTCGCGCAGGACGCGCACCTTCGCAGGCGCCGTCATGCGGCCGTCAATGTCGATCGGCTCCTTCAGCGCCGCAAGGCACTCGGCGCGCCAGCCGCTCACCCACACAAGATACGTCTTTTCGATCTCACGGCTCGGGTGCATCAGTCGGTTTGCAAATTCCCCGTCATTCGTCATGATAAGAAGCCCCTCGGAATTGAGGTCGAGCCGCCCGACCGGGTACACCCGTCCGCCGCAGTCCGCCACCAGCTCCGAGACGTTCTTTCTGCCCTTTTCATCTGACAGTGTTGTGACATAGCCGCGCGGCTTGTTGAGCATCAGATACAGCCGCTCCGGCTCTTTTTTGAGCCGGACGCCGTCCACCTCGATGACATCCTCTCCGTCAACGGCCGTGTCGCCGAGGGCGGCCGTATTGCCGTTGACGCGCACGCGCCGCTCCGCAATGAGCGCCTCCGCCTTCCGGCGGGACGCAATGCCGTAGCGCGAGAGTATTTTTTGCAGCCGTTCTTCCATCCCTTATCCTCCCAAAAGCCGCCGGAGCAGCCCTGTCTCCGGCGTCCGTGCCACCGGATGTCTGTAATATACCGTGACGCGCCGCACCGGCACGCCGTTTACAAGCAGCTCCGCATAACCGGCAGGGCCGTGCAGCACCGGTGCGAACACAAACCTCGCCGCATGGAGCCGAACCTCCGCCGTTTCCTCCGGCGCAAGCGGCCAGCGAAGCGCCTCACCGGCATAAAGTCCCACAGCGTCCTTCACACCGCCGATCACCGAAACGGTTCCGGCGGCCTCGCCCGCACGCAGAAAGCCGCGCCACTCAAAGGCTGAAAAGCCGTAGTCCAGCAGCGCGATATGATCGTCCCAGTCGTTCGGGTCGCAGATCGTGACTGCGATAAGCGTCCTTCCGCCGCGGCTTGCGCTGCTGACGAGCACGCGGCCTGCCGCGCGCGTATAGCCCGTCTTGACGCCGTTTGCGCCCGGGTAGCGCCAAAGGAGTCTGTTGTGATTTTCGAGCACACGCGAGCCGAGCGTGATGCATTTTGTTCCGACCGCCTCGCGAAATGCCGCATTGCGGAGCGCTGCGCGCGTCAAAAGCGCAAGGTCGCGGGCGGTTGAAAAGTGCCCGTCCTCATCAAGGCCGCTCGGATTGCAAAAATGCGAGTTTTCCATGTCGAGCTGCGCTGCCCGCGCGTTCATCCGCTCGGCAAAAGACGCCGCCGAGCCGTCACAGAGGATAGCAAGCGCCGCTGCCGCGTCATTTCCGGACCGGAGCAGCAGGCCATAGAGCAGCTCGCGCACCGTGATTTGCTCGCCAGCCGTAAGATACATCGACGAGCCCTCCAGCCCCACGGCCTCCTTCGGAACGCGGACTGTCTTTTCAAGCGCCATCTGCTCGCAGACGAGCAGCCCCGTCAGGATCTTCGTCGTGCTGGCGATACGGCTGCGTGCGTCTGCATTCTGCGCAAGCAGCACCCGTCCGGAGTCCGCGTCCATCAGAATCGCGCTTTTCGCGCTGAGCGAGGGCGGCGTCTGCGCCGCATGGCACGGCGTCAGGAAAAGGACGGCGGCGAGCAAAGCCGCCGCCGTCCGAAGGATCGTTTGTTTCAAGCTTCATCACCCGGGATAGCTTTCCCGCGTGAGAAAAAAATCATGCGTCCGTGCTGTTCTTGTCCTGCGGCTTCCGGAGCAGCGCCTCCACACGGTCAAGAATATCGGGCACCATTTCCACGATCCGATCGACCGAGGTGGATGCGGGCTCCGCGATCGGAAGCATCCGCACCGACTCGCCGCGGATGACCACGAACGCCATCGGCGTGATGGTCACGCCTGCGCCCGCGCCGCCGCCGAAGGCGTTGTCACGGTTGGCCGGGTAGTTCTTCGTCACAAAATCCGAGCCGCCGCCGCCATAGCCGACGGAGACCTTGGTGATCGGGATCAGCGTCACGCCGTCGGGCGTGGTGATGGGATCGCCGATCACGGTATTGACGTCGATCATGTCCTTGATCTTCGCCATCGAGCTTGTCATCATTTCATTCAGGGGATGATTCATGTCCTGCACCGCCTTTTTTCATTCCGTTAGTCATCTTCAAATAACGCACACCGGCGTAGACCAGCAGCGCAAGCGCGCGTCCCACAGTGATCGTTGTCAGCAGGTGTGCATCCACGCGCATATTTTCTTTTTCATTATAATCCAGCTCCGCGCCGATGTCACGCTTTTTTATCACAAAAATGCGCTCCAGATGCGGCATGACCACTCCGATGAGCGCCCACGCCCGTCCGTATCGGATCGCCGTTTTGGCTGCGTCATCGCCAGCGCCGAAGCGGACATGCAGCGTCAGCTCGTTCAGACGGATCTTCCGTCGGAGATCTCCGAGGACGTCCGACAAAAAGCGCAGCAGCTCCCACGTCTCAGACGCGCTGCCTGCAGGAAGCGTCAAAAGTGTTTTCTTCGCCGGCGCATCCGGCTTTTCTTCTGCTGAGGCTGTTCCCTTGCGCTTTTTTCGGCGTGGGATACGGCCGAGCCAGAACGGCCCGATCTTTGCGCGGAGCGAACATGTACCGTCCTGATACTGTGCATCCAGCCCTATCGGGATGCAGCCGATCAGAAACAGCACCGCAAAAACGAGCAGCACGATCATCCACCATGTCATGGCTGTGCATCCTCCCCTGCCGGCGCTGTGCCTGCATCCTGCTGCGTATCTGCATTTTGCGCCTGCTCCGCCTCGATCTGAAGCTGCTTGCGCGAAAGGAGCTGCGTCTTGTCGATCTCCGGCAGCTCATCCAGAGACTGAAGCCCAAACACCCGCAGGAAATCCGGCGTCGTCCGGTACAGGATCGGCCGCCCGGGCACGTTCAGCCGCCCGTCCTCGCGAATGAGCTTCTTGGTCAAAAGCGCGCTGACGGAATAGGCGCTGTCCACGCCGCGGATCTGCTCGACATACGCCTTGGTCGCAGGCTGATAGTACGCGATGACCGTCAGTGTCTCCAGCTGCGACTGTGAGAGCTTCGGCGGCTTGCGCGTCTCCAGTGTTTTTGTGACATACTGCGCCTGCTCCGACGCAGAGCACATCTGATAGGCGTCCTCCAAAAGAACGATGCGGATGCCGCTGCGCTGAAACGCAAGCGTATCCATCAGATATTTTGCCTCTCTGCGGATCTCGTCCGCGTCCACCTCCAGCGATTCCGCCAGACGCTGCGTGCTGACCGGCTCTCCGGCTGCAAACAGGATGGCCATTATGGCGCGCTGTAAATCATTTTGTTCCATGTGTGCCTCTTTCATTCCTTCACGGCAGTCTCCTCCGGCATTTGCAGGAACGTGACCTCGCCATCGTCATCCGCATCGTCCTGCGAAACGGAAACGGATTTAAGTTTACATAATTCAAGCAGCGCCAGAAACGTCGCCACGATCTCCGAGCGGCTCCTGCTGTGCCGGAAGAGGCTGAGAAACCTCGAAACACCGTGTGAGATCAGGCTTTTGAGGATCTCCGCCGCCTTCACCGTCACCGGATACGGCTCCGCGCCGACGATGCCGCGGAAATTTGCCGCCGGCGGCGGAAGCAGCCGCGCCTCGCGCTCCTCGATGGACGCCAGCGCCGCGAGCAGATCCTCGCGGTCATGGCTGTATCGGTATGTGTGATCCTTTTGCAGCGGCTCCGGCCCTTTTGTGAAAAGGCCGAGGCCGAATTCGTTGCGCTGGGCAAGGAAGCCCGCCGCCGCGCGGATCTTCTCGTAGGCGTCCTTGCGCTGCCGCTGCTCGAGCGACTGGATGAGAAGCTCCATCTCGCTCATGGCCTCCTCCTGCTCTGCGGCAGAGAGGAGCATTTTCGTTTTGATGAGCATCAGATGCGATGCCATCGCCGTAAATTCGCTTGCGATCTCGACGTCCATGCGCTTCATTTCGTCGAGATAGGCAAGATACTGCTCCAGGATCGAGGAAATGCTGACGTCCTGTATCTCGATCTTATTTTTGCTCAGCAGCAGGAAGATGACGTCCAGCGGGCCGTCAAAGTCCTCCAGAGCCTCCGCCTTTGCATGGACAACGTTTTCAAGATGGTAAATCGGTTCGTTCATGCGGCGCTCCTAAACGGAAAGATTGTACAAAAGCCGGATCGGCCACGCGCCGATGGCCTCGAGCGCGTCTGTCAGCCCGCCGCGCAGAAATTCCAGCGGCGTATCGAGCACGCCCGTCAGCAGCAGCACCATCAGCAGGATCATACCGTATCGCTCAATATACATGAGCTTTTCATACCAGCGATCCGGCAGCAGCGCAAACAGCACCTTTGACCCGTCGAGCGGCGGGACCGGGAACAGATTGAACACGGCAAGACCGGCGCTCATCAGCTCGATGTAGTAGAAAATGAACCAGATATAATAGAACGCCTGATACCGATGCGCGACATAGAAATATGCGCACACCGAGGCCAGCATCGTCGCGGCATATGCAAGCAGCACGTTGGCGGCCGGCCCTGCCAGTGCCGTCAGCGCCATGCCCGCCTTCGGATTTTTGAAATTGCGCATATCGACCGGCACAGGCTTTGCCCAGCCGAAGTGGCAAATGGCCATCATAATGAGGCCGCCGATGTCAACATGGCGGAGCGGATTGAGGCTCAGCCGCCCGGCACGCTTTGCCGTCCGGTCGCCGAGCCAGTATGCGACAAGCCCGTGCGCTGTCTCATGAAACGTGATGCAAAGCAGCGACGCTGCGACCACAATTGCCGTCTGCCAGACGGCGTCAAAGCGGAGCTGCTGCACCCATGCAAGAAATTTTTCCAAGGTCGAATCTTCCTTCTATCCAGATTCAAACAGTATAACACAGCTTTTTCCCTTTTACAAGGAAACTGCAAAGAAAAGACGCCGTGTGTCTGTCCAAGGCGGGGTGCAGCCAAAACCGCCGTGACGTTCACCCTCTGGGGCGCGCGTCACGGCGGCTTCTGTATTCTGTTATCTCAAAGGCAGAGGCTCTGCGCTCAATAGCGTGAAACCGGCTGCCCGTCCTCCGTCAGCACGATGCTGCCGTCAACCACGGCAATGTCAAACAGGTGCGTCTGCGGAGGGGTTTTATGATCGACCGCCTGTACCCGAACGACGCCGTCATCCCCACGGTTAAAGGACAAATCATACCATTCCGTCCAGAATGGCGTATCGTATTTCAGCGTGTCTGCCCCAATCTCTGCGGCGCGGAATGTGAAGCTGAAAACGCCGGAGGTTCGCCCCAGACCGAGAACGCAGACCTCATCTATCCCGTCCCCGTCCACATCGAAAACGATGGAATCGTAGATCGGGTAGTCGTCGAGTGCCGGCGCGTCTCCATCTCCGAAAAGCATGGCGCTGACTGTTTCTATGTACTGCGCCTGTTTTTCCTCCGGACTTTCTCCGTTTTCCGTGACGATCCAGCACTCCGGAATATAGCTGGAAACAGGATTTTGCCATGGAATGACGTGGATATCCTCCGGATCGAGCGCATACGCGGCAAGGATATACCGCATTTGCTCACTACTTGCACCGCGAAGCGCCAGCAGTTCCTGTGCAGTGCTGTCTCTTGGAGATGCCGTATGTGGAAGCAAGCCAAAGGAATAACTCTTCGGAGCCATCTGCCAGACATAGACATCCAGTCCTGCGGACGCATCCAGATCGAAGTATTCCGGATACTGCGCACGAAGCGGCTGCAAATCGATTGCCGCAGAAACATCTCCACCGGCGCAGATTCGGCTCAGATATTCCTGAAACTCCCTGTCCGACACCGCATACCGCTTGCCGCCTTGCTCAACGTCCACCATTGTGTTGTCGGAAAGGTTATATCCGCTGATCCGGATATAGCTTCCATCTTGCAGCTGCGCACTGATCTGATATCCCGGCGTCAGTCCCGCAAATCGGTCGCTGCGCCTGCTGCTTTTTAAGCCCGCCAGCCGGGAGCTCAGCTCGTCGAGCT
Source organism: uncultured Eubacteriales bacterium (assembly GCA_900548625.1). Classification (GTDB taxonomy): domain Bacteria; phylum Bacillota; class Clostridia; order Oscillospirales; family Oscillospiraceae; genus CAG-170. The sequence continues at coordinate 53,670 of URLO01000003.1, forward strand.
GCGCCTGATTCATCTCCGTAACGACCGGCTCGTCCGCATTTCTCATATCAAAGTGATTTGCAGAAACAATAGGCGTGGCGTCCGCGTCAAATCGGAATCCAACCGGGTCTGTCAAAAAGCAGACAGCGACCACAGCGCAGACGGCCACAGACGCCAAAACGATCCAGAACGCAGGCTTTTTGTAGTGCATCACGGACTTTACGCGTTCCTTGACGCCCACCTCACCAAACGCGAGCGGACACGCCGCAATGCTGCGGCGGCTGACGCTGCACGCCACAAGCGCCTGTGTATAATCGGCTCTTTGCTCCCTGCCCATCCCGCTGATCACCTTTTCATCGCAGGCAAGCTCGATATCCCGGCACAGCAGTATATAGCTGAGCCACATCAGCGGATTGAACCAATGAATTGTCAGCAGCAGAAAGCCGAGCGGCTTCCACCAATGATCTCTGCGCCGGATGTGCGTCTGCTCATGCGCGATCACATAATCCAACTCGTAGCTGTCCATGTGATACGGGAGATAGATTTTGGGCTTGATGACCCCCAGCACAAACGGAGAGCAGACATTTTCGCTTTGATAGATATTCTCCCGCAGGATCACCGCTTCGCAGACCTTGCGCCGCAAACGCCAGTAACTCACAGCAGAATAGAGAAAAAGTGCTGCTATTCCGAAAAGCCAAAGCCCCGTTAAAACCGGAATCCAGATTTGCAGCGGATTTGCGCTTGCGCCCGGTGCAGGCGTGAACGAGCCGCTGATTACCGGATTGATAACATGATTGAGAGCAGGAACACCCGTCTGAACGGAAGGTAACTGCTCCATCATAATGGTCGGGCTGATTGTTTCTGCGCTCGGGATCAGGCTCAGTACACTTTCAATCGAAAACGGGAAAACCATCCGCGCAGCCACAATGCCCCAAAGCAGAACATTTACCCATTTGGGAGCTTTTTTCAGGCAGAGCCGCAGCAGCAAAACCGCCAGCACGACCCAGCCTGCGGAGATGCTCGTATTGACGATCCTCAGAAAAAGTTCTGCCATCTCACTGCCCCCTTCGGATACGGTCGATCATCTGCTGCACCTCGTCAAGCTCATCGCTCGATAGATCCTGCCGCTTTGTAAAGGCGGCGATGAACGCGGGCAGCGACCCTTCAAATTTCTTTTCCACCAGCTCGTCGATCTCATACGCCTGCGCCTCATCCTTTGAAACGAGTGCGGTGACAACGCCATCCTCGTTTTTAAGAACGCCGCGCTCCCCGAGCCGCTTGATCACGGTATACGTCGTGGTGCGCTTCCAGCCAAGCTGCTCCTGACAAAGCCGGGCGAGCTGCGCGGCGGTGACCGGCGCATGCTCCCACATGATCAGGCAAAACCGATATTCGCCCTCGTGGATCTTCGGTGTTTCCATAAGCACGCCTCCTTTCGTCTACAATCGTAGACTGTAATCATAGTCTACATGATTAGACATCTGTTGTCAATCCCATTTCCCGAAATCCTGCGCAAAAAAGGAGCAGTATTTTACATACCGCTCCTTTGCAGACTGTCAAAAACCTCGTAGAGTTCGCGCCCGCAGGCGCGAATACAGTGTAAATCGGTTTTGTCCGGGGGCGTGTACCTCGGACAAAACACACTACGCCCGGCAAGTGTGGAATTTGTGCGCAAAACGCGCACAAATTATGCGCGCAGCCGGGTGCAGCCTTTTCAAACGCGAACCCAGCCTTGCGGTTCGCGTTTGAGAGCGTGTCAAAATGACTATTTTGACACGCTCGACAGCCCCTTTGATGCTCTATTCTCCTGCCACCTTCAAAATCACGCGCAGGAGCGCCTCGCGGCCAAGGCCGCTTTCGGCTGAAAACGGGATCAGCTCGACATCCTCCGGCAGCGTCAGCGTCTGACGGATGCAGGTGAGATTTGGCTCGATCTCGCTTTTCTTCAGCTTGTCCATCTTGTTTGCAACCACGACAAAGGGCTTGCCGCAGGCTTTAAAATAGTCTGCCATGATGACGTCGTTTGCCGTCGGCTTATGCCGCGCATCGACGATCATGACGCCAAAATCGATGGTATCCTCCGCCGCAAAGTACTTCTCCATCAGCTTGCCCCAGCGCTCTTTCTCCGCCATCGGGACCTTGGCATAGCCGTATCCCGGCAGGTCTACCAGATAGAGCTTGTTGTCGATGCGGAAGAAATTGATATGCGTCGTTTTTCCGGGTGCCTCGCCCACGCGGGCAAAATTCCTGCGCAGAAGCAGCTTGTTGATGACCGAGGACTTTCCGACATTGGACTTTCCGGCGAATGCGATCTGCGGCAGGCCGTCCTTCGGGCAGTCTGCGACCGCGGTGACAGAGCGGATGAACTCCGCATTGTGCAGATTCATATGCGCCTCCTCACTGCCGTATGGCGGGCTTGCGCCGCGGGCGCTTCACAGGCGGTACGGGCGTCAGAGGCGAGGCCTCCGGAGCCGCCGCTGCGGCAGGCTCTGCCTGCTCCGTGCGGCACTTTGAAAAATCAAGCGCCGCCGCGATCACGCTGTCCACATGGCGGACGGTGATGAAGTTCAGCGCATTTCTCACCGTCTGGTCGATCTCCGCCAGATCCTTCTCGTTGTCAGCAGGAATGATGACGGTCTTGATGCCGTGGCGGAGCGCCGCCATCGTCTTTTCCTTGAGTCCGCCGATGGGCAGCACACGCCCCCGGATCGAGATCTCGCCCGTCATGGCGATATCGCGCCGGACCGTTGCACCGGTCAGCGCCGAAACGATGGCTGTGCAGATCGTAATGCCCGCCGACGGGCCATCCTTCGGGACAGCACCCTCGGGGAAGTGAACATGGATGTCCTTCGTCTTATAAAAATCGGGCGCAATGCCGAAATGCGACGTCCGCGAGCGGATGTAGCTCATTGCCGCTTGGACGGATTCCTTCATCACATCGCCGAGATTGCCCGTCAGCTCCAGCTTGCCGGAGCCATCGACCACGTTGACCTCGACCTCCAGCGTCTCGCCGCCGACCGACGTCCACGCAAGTCCCGTCACAAGGCCGACCGGGTCGCTTGCAGGCAGCTCGTCCGGCAGGAAACGGCGCACGCCGAGATAGCTCTCCAGATTTGCCCCCGTCACGCTCACGCGCTTCGGCGCGTCCGCAGACACGAAGCGCATCGCACATTTGCGGCAGAGCGCCGCCAGCTCACGCTCGAGATTTCGGACGCCGGACTCTCTTGTATAGCACGTGATGATCTCACGCATGGCCTCGTCCGACACGCGGACGCTGCCCTTGGCAAGGCCGTGCTTTTCCATCTGCTTCGGAAGCAGGTGGCGCTTCGCGATCTGTAATTTTTCCTCGTCCGTATACGAGCCGAGCTCGATGACCTCCATGCGGTCAAGAAGTGCGCGCGGGATGGTGTCGGTGGTGTTGGCGGTCGTTATGAACATGCACTCGTGCAGGTCAAACGGCACCTCCAGATAGTGGTCGCGGAAGGCGGAGTTCTGTTCTGCGTCGAGCACCTCCAGAAGCGCCGATGCAGGGTCGCCCTTATAGTCGCTGCCGAGCTTGTCGATCTCGTCGAGCAGAAGCAGCGCATTTTTAGACCCGGCATGGGAAATACCCGCCATGATCCTGCCCGGCATCGCGCCGATGTACGTCTTGCGGTGACCGCGGATCTCGGCCTCGTCGTGAACGCCGCCGAGCGAGATGCGCGCCAGCTTCCGGTTGAGGGCGCGTGCAATGGAAATGGCAACGGACGTCTTACCGACACCGGGAGGCCCGACGAGGCAGAGGATCTGCCCCGGAAGCTCCGGTGCGAGCTGCCGGACAGCCAGCGTCTCCAGGATGCGCTCCTTGACCTTTTCAAGGCCAAAATGATCCGCGTCGAGAATTTTCCGCGCCTGACGCACATCGAGCCGTTCCTTTGTCCGTGTGTTCCACGGCAGCTCGATCACTGCGTCCAGATAATTGCGCAGCAGCGCGGCCTCCTGAGAATTGGGCGGCTGCTTTGCCATGCGGCGCACTTCCTTGAGGAGCTTTTCCTCGATCTCGTCGTCCAGATGCAGCTTTCGGATCTTCTCGCGGTATACATCCGCGTCATCGTCGTCGGCGTCCTCGCCAAGCTCCTCGCGGATGGCGCTGAGCTGCTCGCGCAGATAGTAGTCCCGCTGGCTCTTGTCAACGCTCTGCTGCACCTTCTCCGAAATTTCGTTTTCAAGGCGCAGGACCTCAAGCTCCTTCTCCATCAGCGTCGTGGCATGCTCCAGCCGCCGCACGGGATGCAGCTGCTCCAGCAGCTTCTGCTTGTCCTGATAGGAAAAGGTCGCATGCTGACCGATGATGTCCGCAATGAGGCCGGGGTCGTCCGCAGTGAGCATTTGCAGCAGCGGCTCCTGAATGTTTCTGCCGACCAGCTCGCAGAACTGCTCAAACTGGCTGTGCGCATAGCGCACGAGCGCGTCGGTGCGGGTCGAGCTGCGCGTAACCGGCACATCCGCAAGCTCCGACACACGCCCAAACAGGTACGGCTCACTCTGTACCACATCGATCAGCTCCGCGCGCACGCAGCCCTCGACGAGAATACGCATATTCTCGCCTGGCATACGCAGGATCTGCTTGATCTCGGCAATGGTGCCGATGTCATAGAGATCCCGCATCTTCGGATCGTCCGTCTGCACATCCTTCTGCGCAACGAGGAAGATCCTCTGGTTCTCACGCAGCGCTTCCTCGACAGCCAGCACAGACTTCTTGCGGCCGACATCAAAATGCGTCACCATGCCCGGAAACACGCAAAGCCCGCGCAGCGGCAGGATCGGCAGGCAGGTAACGGCTCTCTTATCATTCATAATTTCGTCTCCTTTCCCGGAGAAATAACACAAAAAGGGAGCAAATGCTCCCCTTTTGTCAGTAATCGCTCATCATGACCGGCATCCTGCCGGTCAGATCTGTACACCCGAAGGGGCTTACAGTGTTACGCCCGCGTTCTTGATGGGAGCACGCGGCTTGCTGGGGTCGCGCGTCACGACCGGCTTGGAGCCGTTTCGCACGCAGTCCTCCGTGACGAGGACGCTCTGAATGGTCGGATCGGAAGGAATGTCGAACATGATGTTCGTCATGATGTCCTCCATGATCGCGCGCAGACCGCGCGCACCGATCTGACGCTCAATGGCCTTCTCCGCGATGGCGTCGAGGGCGCCGGACTCAAAGCTGAGGCTGACCTGATCGTAGCCCAGCAGCTTATGATACTGCTTGCAGAGGGCGTTTTTCGGCTCCGTCAGGATCTTGACGAGATCCTCCTTGCGGAGGCTGTCAAGCGATGTAATGACGGGCAGACGGCCGACCAGCTCGGGAATGATGCCGAATTTCAGCAGATCATGCGGCTGAACGAGCTGGAAGAGCTTGCCCACGTCGCGGTTTCTCTTACTTTCGACCGGCGCGTCAAAGCCGATGGTCGACTTGTCGGTGCGCTGCTCGATGATCTTGTCCAGTCCGTCAAACGCGCCGCCGCAGATGAACAGAATGTTCGTTGTGTCGATCTGGATGAATTCCTGCTGGGGGTGCTTGCGCCCGCCCTGCGGCGGAACGTTCGCGACCGTACCCTCAAGGATCTTCAGAAGCGCCTGCTGCACACCCTCGCCGGAGACATCGCGCGTGATGGATGTGTTTTCCGACTTGCGGGCGATCTTATCCATCTCGTCGATGTAAATGATGCCGCGCTGCGCCAGCTCCACATCAAAGTCCGCCGCCTGAAGCAGGCGCAGGAGGATGTTCTCCACGTCCTCGCCGACGTAACCCGCCTCTGTCAGCGTCGTCGCATCGGCGATGGCGAACGGCACGTTCAGGATCTTCGCCAGCGTCTGCGCAAAGAGCGTCTTGCCGGAGCCCGTCGGGCCGATCAGCAGGATGTTGCTCTTCTGAAGCTCGATATCCGTGTCGTTTTCAAAGTAGATGCGCTTGTAGTGGTTGTAGACCGCCACGGACAGCGCGACCTTCGCCGCGTCCTGACCGATGATGTAGCGGTCCATATAGCTTTTGATCTCCTGAGGCGTCGGGAGCGTATCGGGCAGTTCGAGCTGAGAGGTCTTGCTGCCCGGATGCATCTCGTCGGCAAGAATGCTGGCGCAAAGATCCACGCACTCATTGCAGATATAAACGTTGGGGCCGGCAATGATCCGGTTGACCTGCTCCTGCCGCTTTCCGCAGAAGGAGCAGCGCACGCTGTCTCTTGCCAATATGCCTCCTCCTTTCAAAATGAGGAATGATTATCTGTTGTAGATGACCTTGTCGACAAGGCCGTACTCCCGGGCTTCCTCTGCGCTCATGAAGTTGTCACGCTCGGTGTCGTGGCAGATGGTCTCAAGAGCCTTTCCGGTGTTGGCGGCGAGGATCTCGTTGAGGTGCTTCTTGATGCGCAGCATCCGCTCGACATGGATCTGCATGTCGGTGGTCTGACCCTGCGTGCCGCCGAGCGGCTGGTGGATCATGATCTCGGCATTGGGAAGCGCGATGCGCTTGCCCTTTGCGCCGGAGGACAGCAGGAACGCGCCCATTGACGCGGCCATGCCGATGCAGATGGTGGAAACGTCGCACTTGATGTACTGCATGGTGTCATAGATGGCCATGCCGTCGGTGACGCTGCCGCCGGGGCTGTTGATGTAGAACTGGATGTCCTTATCCGGGTCCTGCGCCTCGAGATAAAGCATCTGGGCGACAATGAGGCTGGCGGAGTTTGCATCCACCTCACCGGACAAAAAGACGATACGGTCGTTGAGCAGGCGCGAAAAAATGTCATACGAGCGCTCTCCGCGGCTGGTCTGCTCGACTACATACGGAACTAGATTCATAGTAAGATCTCCTTTCATCGGTTGAGACATTCTAACCATCCAGGAGGGGAATTATTCCTTGCCTTCCTCTTCTGCTGCGGCCGGAGCTTCTTCCGCTTCCTCGGCGTCTTCCTTCTTGGAAGCCTTCTTGGCAGTCTTCTTCGCGGTCTTCTTCTCCTCGACCGGGACGGCGCTGTCCACGATCAGCTTGACGGCCTTTTTGCCTGCGAGGTCAGCCTTGAGAGCCTCCATATCGACGGCTTCCTTGACCTTCTCAAGCTCCATGCCGTACTGCTCGGCCAGCTTCTTGAGCTCTTCCTCGACTTCCTCCTCGGAGACCTCAATATTCTCCTGATGGACGATCTCGCTGAGCAGGATGTTGGAGCGAACGGTCTGCTCCGCCATCGGACGCATCGCAGCGCGCATACCGTTGAGGTCGCCGCCCATCATCTTGGCGTAGTCCTCGAGCTTCATGCCCTGTGCCTGAAGCTGATAGCCGAACTGCTCAAGATGCTTGTCCAGCTGCTCGTCGATCATGCAGGCGGGGATGTCACAGGTCATGTTCTTGCCGGCAAGCTCCACAGCCGCGTTCTCGAATGCGCGGTCGGCGTTCTCCTGAAGGGTACTGAGCTTCTTGGCCTTGATGTCCTTCCTGAGGGCAGCGAGGGTATCGAATTCGGAGACGTCCTTTGCAAACTCATCGTCCAGCTCCGGGAGAATGGTCTGCTTGACCTCGTGGATCTTGCACTTGAAGGTGGCGTCCTTACCGGCAAGCTCTGGCGCATAGTTTTCGGGGAACGTGACGTTCACATCGCGCTCCTCACCGGCAGCCGCGCCGACGAGTGCTTCTTCAAAGCCGGGGATGAAGGACTTGGAGCCGAGCTTCAGGGTGTAGCCCTCCGCCTTGCCGCCTTCAAACGCCTTGCCGTCTACGAAGCCCTCAAAGTCGAGCACGACGCTGTCGCCTTCCTGTGCGGCGCGCTCAACGGTCTCGATGCGTGCGTTGCGCTCTGCCATGCGGTCGATCTCGGCGTCGACCTCCGCCTTGGAGACGGAGACAGCTTCCTTCGGGACCTCGATGCCCTTGTACTCGCCGAGGGTGACCTCGGGATAGAGCTCGGTCACAACGGTCAGAACGACGTTGCCGTTCTCATCGGTGTCCATGTCCGCAACGGACGGCGTGCCGACTGCCTTGAGCTTCTGCTCAACGACGGCCTTGACGTAGATCTCCGGGAAAATTTCGTTCACAGCGTCTTCATAGAAAACGGTAGCGCCGTACATGGCCTCGACCATCTTACGGGGGGCCTTGCCCTTACGGAAGCCGGGGATCATGATATTCTTCTTGCACTTGGCATACGCCTTGGTCAGCGCCGCCTCAAATTCCGGCTTTTCGATCTCGACAACGATCTTTGCGCTGCCCTTTTCATTTTCTACGCTTTTTACGTTCATGTGATTTTTCCTCCTATGTGGTGCGGCCGCACCGCAGCCGTAGTTCACCAATTTTGAATCCGTAATATTCTATCAGACTTTTTGCAAGATTTCCACATATATTTTTTAATTTTCGGGAAACTTTTTGCCGCATGCGTTCAATCCATGACTTTTTCCGGTTTAAAGTTAACATAATCCGCAGAAACGCATCGGAAATCGATCTCGCCGCAGCGTCCCAGAAACGCAAGCCGCAGGCTTTCCGCATGAAGGTGCCCGTAATAACACGCGCGGACGCCGTAGCGCTGCAAAAGCGTCAGGATCTCCGGGCACTCATATCCATGGTATTTCGGCGGATAGTGCAGAAAACAGAGCTTTTCATGCTCACCCGCTGCCTTCAGGGACGTCTCCAGCCGCCCAAGCTCCCGCCGGAACACCTTCTCATCGTGCGTCCCCTGCTTGTCCTCCTCATAGAACCATCCGCGCGTTCCGCACAGCGCCGTCTCGCTGTAGAAAAAGCAGTTGTTGTTGAGCACATGCATGTCTGCAAAGCCGCGCTCGGCGCAGAAGCGGTTGAATTTCGCCGCCGTGCTCCACCAGTAGTCATGATTTCCCTTCAGGATGATCTTCCGGCCGGGAATGGCTGCCATGAAGGAAAAATCCGCTTCCGCCTGCTCCAGCTCCAGCGCCCACGACACATCGCCGAGCAGCACCGTCGTATCCTCCGGCCCGATGACCGACAGTCCCTCGCGGAGCTTTTCGACATATCCGACCCAGCGTCCGCCGAATACGTCCATCGGCTTGTTGCCGCCAAGCGACAGATGCAGATCTCCGATCGCCCACAGCGCCATTACAAAAGCTCCCTGACAGCCTGCTCCATCGGGCTCCTATTCGCAGAACGCGCAGTGCAGAGGTTCTCTGCAAGGCGCGCTTCCGGCAGCGCGGACGCGGGCGCGCCTTTTTTTCCGGAGCTGCGGAGCGTTCTGAACGCACTGTTCTTTCCGGTACTCAGATTGCGCATGTCTTCACGACCTTCATGAGAGAGCTGCTGAACAGACCCCGCAGCAGCTCCTTCGGATAGCCGCAGCCCTCAAGATATTCGCCGAGCGCCCGATAATGCTCCACGCCGGTGAAGCCCTTCGGAAGCTCCGTTGTACCGTCCAGATCGAGTCCGACGGCAATGTGACCCTCGCCGCCGAGGTCAAGAAAATGGTCGAGATGACGGCGGAAGTCTTCAAACGTTGCCGTGCCGCTCTCCGACAGGAACGAGCCGACAAGATTCAGTCCCGCCGTGCCGCCGAGCTGGCAGATGGCACGGAACTGCGCATCGGTCAGATTGCGGACGCAGCGGCACATGGCGGCCGAGTTGGAGTGGCTGGCCACGATCGGCTTTTCCGCCAGCTCCGTCATGTCCCAGAAGCCGCGCTCCGAGAGATGGCTCACATCCACGACCATCCCGAGCCTCTGTGCGCGGCGGAAAAAATCTTTTCCCTTCTGTGTCAGACCCGTTCCCGTTTTGCAGGAGCCGGTCAGGGTGTTATCAATGTTCCAGATCAGCGAGATCATCCGCACGCCCTGTTCATACGCCTCGTCCAGCCGTCCGGGGTCGCAGTCGATGGCTTCCGCGCCCTCAATCGCGAGGAAAGCTGCCGCTTTTCCGGCACGCATCGCCATCTCTGCCTCCTCTGTCGTGCGGCAGAGGGCAGCCATGTCCTCATTTTCGTGCAGCTGATTCATAAAGTACGCCAGTGCGCGGCGATACTGCTCGGTGTGGGACAGTCCGTCCTCGATCCATGCCGTGCAGAACGCAAAAAACTGGGCGTAGCCGCCGAGCGTCTTTGCACGGCTGAGCGAGATGGCGCTGCTGTTTTCGCGCAGTGCAGCCTGGTTTCTCCAAAGCTCGATTGGGGTATCGCAGTGTCCGTCAAAAATTGTGTAGTTCATTCAAAAGCATCCTCCAAATGCCGGACTTCCGGTTTTTTCGTATCCGTCCCATCCGGCGCATAAATTTCAATCACATCAAAACGCGGCTGAAGCGCCGTATCGTGCGCCTCCAGCCAAAGCATGGCCGTCGCGCGGATGCGCTGCTGCTTGCGCAGATCAACAAACTCCCGCGCCTGCCCGAAATAATCGGTCTTGCGCAGCTTCACCTCGACAAAGGCAAGATACGCGCCGTTTTCCGCAATGAGGTCGATCTCCCCGAAGCGGCTGCGGTAATTTCGCTCGACGATGCGGTAACCGCCGCGCCGGAGCGCCTTTGCCGCGAGTGCCTCGCCCCACGGGCCGAGGCCGTCACGCGTTCTCATAGAATTTCTTCAGGAACGTTTTCCTGTGGATCTCGCACGGGCCGAAGGCGCGCAGCGCCTCATAGTGCCGCTTGGTGCCGTAGCCCTTATGTACCTCAAAGCCATACTGCGGGTACGTCTCGGCGTACCGCTCCATGAGCCGGTCCCGCGTCACCTTTGCAAGGATCGATGCCGCCGCAATGCTGGCTGAAAGGCTGTCGCCCTTGACAACGGTGCGCACCGGCAGGCCAAAATCCGCGGCGCGGTTTCCGTCGATCAGCGCAAGCTGCGGCTTGGGATCGAGCGCCGCAATCGCCCGCGCCATTGCGCGGAACGTTGCCTGTAAAATGTTGATCTCGTCGATCTCCTTTTCATCCGCGAAGGCAATGCCGTAGGACACGGCCTGCGCCGTGATGACGTCAAACAGCTCGCGCCGTTTCTTGTCCGTCAGCTTTTTTGAGTCATTCAGGCCTTCGATCTGCAAATCCCTCGGCAAGATCACCGCCGCCGCACAGACAGGCCCTGCCAGTGGGCCGCGCCCGGCTTCATCCACGCCGCAGACAAGCTCGAAGCCGTCTGCAAACGCCTCGTGCTCCAATCTCCAAAGATCCGGCTTTTCCGCGTTCATGCTTCCTCCTCCACGTTCATCTGCTCCGGTGACTCCAGTGTGAACCTGCCGAGCTTGCAGCTCCGGTACTCCTCAAGCAGCACCTTTGACATCCGCTCCAGATCGATCTCACCGCCGGAGATCAAAAATCCCCGCTTGCGGCCTGCCGCCTCCAGCAGCGCCGTGCCGTCTGCGTCCTCCGGCAGCTCGATCTTGTACCGCGCGCGCACCGCGTCGGGATAGCGCTTCCAGAGCATCTCCATCAGGTGATACGCCAGCGTCTCGATGTCCAGAATGTCGTCCTTGACCGCGCCCGTATAGGCCAGACGGATGCCGACCTCCGGATCCTCAAACCGCGGCCAGAGAATGCCCGGCGTATCGAGGAGCAAAAGGCCCGTATCGACCGTCACCCACTGCTTTCCGCGCGTGACGCCGGGGCGGTTTTCCGCCTTTGCTCCCTTTCGTCCCGCGATCTGGTTGATAAAGGTGGACTTCCCGACATTCGGGATGCCCACGACCATGATCTTGAGCGGTCTTCCGACCTGTCCCTTTTCCGCGTACCGCCGCAGCTTCTCGGAAAGCAGCTGCCGAACCGCCGGGACAAAGCCGTTGATGCCCTTGCGGCTCTTGCAGTCCGTCAGGAGCACCGCCATGCCGCGGCTTTTAAAATACTCCGCCCATTTTTTGACCATCGCAGGGTCTGCCATGTCGATCCGGTTGAGGATGACAAGACGCGGCTTTGTGCCGCAGATGGCGTCAATATCCGGGTTGCGGCTGGAAATGGGGATGCGCGCGTCCAGGATCTCGCAGACCGCATCGACCAGCTTCAGGTTTTCCTCCATCATCCGGCGTGTCTTGGTCATGTGACCGGGATACCACTGGATGTTCATTTTTTGATCGCTTAGATTCTGTTCCATCAGGACACCGCTCCGATCCTGCCAAATTCCCGTTTTCCGGTCACATTGCCGTATTCGTCTGTTTCCTGTCCGGGTACCAGCAGAAACAGCACCTTTCCCAGTATTCTGTCCGTTGAGACACAGCCGATGTCGGCTGCGCGGCTGTCGTGCGAATTGTTCCGGTTGTCGCCCATCACAAAGACGCAGCCCTCCGGCACTGTCAGCGGGAATTCCAGCCCGCCGGCAAGCATGGTCGGCTCGTAGATATACGGCTCGATCTGGAGCTTTCCGTCCACATAGACAGAGCCGGTCGTAAAATCGATGTCCACGCTCTGGCCGCCGGTGGCGATCACGCGCTTGACGATCGGGCCGTCGAGCGTCGGCGCGTCCACATTCAGAACGACGACGTCGCCGCGTGCGACATCCTTATATAAGAAATTGCTTTCCAGCACCAGCCAGTCCGCATTGACGAATGTCGGGTACATGGAACTGCCCGACACCGCGACCAGCCGGAAGAAAAACACAAACACGATCGTAACGACCGCCAGCATGTAGATCACGTCATGCAGAAGCGTAAACGCCTCGTAGCCCTTCGGAGGCTGCTCGTCCTTCGCATCGCGCTGGTTTTCCAGCAGCGCCTCCTGTGCGCGGTCACGCCGAACCGGGCGTCTTGAGGCCCGGCCTGCCGACGCCTCCCGCGGGGGCTCCTGCGCCGGCTCCTTCTGCACGCGCCTTCCGGAAACGCGCCCGGCCCGCGTGCGCGTCCGGCGCGCTGGCTCCGCCGGCTTTTCCGGCGTTGGTGCAGATGTTTCCGCAGGCTCATCATTTTCTCTATCTCTTATCAGCAGACGAATCTCGTCAAGATCAAATTCATCCAGGTTTTCTGTTCCCATACCGTACCTCACATTTCCGCACAGCGCAAAACGCACATGTGCCGACTCCCTGCTATTATACACAATGCCTCGCCATAAAAAAAGGGCAAATTCGCAAATCTTTCCCGTTTTTCCGCCGATACACGCAAATGCGCCCGCCCCGGAGCATTCACCGCCTCGAAAAACACTAAATATAACGAAAAAGAGAAGCCCGAAGGCTTCTCTTTTCAGGTTTTCATACTAAAACCTGTTTGAAATCTTTAAAAGATTTCTGAAGATAAATTGTGCCAGAAAAGGCAGATGACGCAGCTGGGCGGTTGCCCAGCAAGGGAGATAACGCATTCTGGCGCAATTTTGACCAGAAAGCATGGAAGATTTTAATCAGGTTTTAGTATCAGATGCTCCAGCTCCTGCGGCGTGTCGCAGTCGAGCAGCTCCTGCGCCGAAAGCTCCACCGGCAGATAGTCCTCCGGATGGCGTCTGATCACCAGATTTCCGCCGCGGTCCTCCTCCAGCGCCAGAAGCTCCGGGAAAAACCGCGCCGGGAACAGGTTCGGATTGCCGCGCCTGCCCGCGTGTGAGGCGCCTGCGATCTTCTCCGGCTGCTTCTTCCACGCCTCCACGACGCGAAGCACCGAATCGCGGCGCAAAAGCGGCTGGTCGGAGACGAGGTACAAGATCCCGTCGCAGTCCTGCATCGCCTCGGTGCCAAGGCGGATGGTGTGGCTGATGCCCCAGTCGGGATGGGCGTTGTGGATAGCCGCAAAGTGGTACCGCCCTGCCAGCTCCTCGATGTCCTCATACTGCGACACCACGCAGACCGCCGCAAATTCCTCCCGCGGCACAGCCTCGAGCGTGCGCTCGATGAGCGTCCGTCCCTCAAGCGTGCATGTGAGCTTATTTTCTCCGAAGCGGCGCGCGTTTCCCGCCGCCATCACAAGACACCCAAGGCGCGGCCATGCGTTTTCCATGGTATCCCCTCCCATTTCCCGGTCATTCTTTACAAAACAGTATACCCATTTTTATGAAAAGAGTCAAGAACGCCTCGCTGCATTCGCCAGTTCCGAAATTATCGTTGTACCGAAAGTAGAATAACGCTTTTCTCTTTGCAATCTCCCTGTGCAATGATATAATTATTACAAATACTAAGGCAGCACCGCACAATTCGGCAAGCAGATTCGACGAGAGATTTTTCGTCAAGGCAAGGTTTGAAAAGCGCAGGAATACTGTATGTCTTTCAAGCTTTTCAAACCGCAGGATTGGCGGAAAAGATCCGTCGAAGCGCGAAGAAGCAATTGTACGGTGCTGCCCCAAGATGATTCCTCTGGAATTTCAGGTAAAATTGGCCAACCGGCGTCATGCCGATGGAAAAATGGAGGGAACGCAATGGGCATCGTAGGAAAAAGCGAAGTCCGAGTGGACGCCTTTGACAAGGCTACCGGCAGAACGAAATATTATGAAGATCTCGTCCCGGCGGACGCACTGTATGTGCGCATCAAGCACGCGACCATCGCCCACGGCTTTGTGAGATCCGTGGATACCAGCGAGGCGGAGAAGATCAGCGGCGTTGTCAAGATCCTCACCTGCTTTGATGTGCCGGATATCCCCTTCCCGACTGCCGGCCACCCGTGGTCGATGGATCCCGGACATCAGGACACCGCCGACCGGCATCTGCTCAACCGCCACGTGCGTTATTACGGTGACGACGTGTGCGTGGTCATCGCAGAAAACGAGGTCGCGGCGGCGCAGGCCGTGCGCGCGATCCAGATCGAATATGAGGAGCTTCCGTTTGTGCTGGACGCGCAGGAGGCCATGCAGAGCGGCGCACCGCAGCTCCATGAGCATTCGCCGAACAACATTCTCAAGCAGTCCTCCATCCGGCTCGGCGATTATCAGGCTGCCATTCAGGAGCCTGGGCTGATCAAGGTCGAGGGCTGGTACGACACCCCCACCGTGCAGCACTGCCACATTGAAAATCACGGCTGCTTCGCCTATGCGCAGAACGGCCGCATCGTCGTGACCAGCTCTACGCAGATCCCGCACATCATTCGCCGCGTTGTCGCGCAGGCGCTCGGCTGCCCGTGGGCGGATGTGGAGATCATCAAGCCCTACATCGGCGGCGGCTTCGGAAACAAGCAGGACGCGCTGTATGAACCGCTGTGCGCATGGTGCAGCACGCAGGTCGGCGGGCGCTGCGTCCGGCTCGACTGCTCGCGCGAGGAGACCTTCGTCTCCAACCGCGTCCGCCATGCCATCCGCTTCCATCTGGTCACATGGCTCCGCAAGGACGGCTCGCTTGCCGCGCGCAAGGTCGAGTGCTTCTCCAATCAGGGCGCTTACGCCTCGCACGGCCACTCCATCGTCGCAAAGGCGATGGGCTCGTTCCCGCAGCTGTACCCCTGCCCGAACATGGAGTGCGACGCCTACACCGTCTACACCAACCGCCCCGCCGCAGGCGCAATGCGCGGCTATGGTATGCCGCAGGCCTCGTTCGCAAACGACTCGAACATTGAGGACTGCGCCCGCGCCGTCGGCATGGACCCGATCGAATACCGCGACCGCTTCCTGATGCCCCTCGGCTATGAGGACGGCTTCAGCAAGAACGTCAATTATTTTGATTCCCACCGCGAGTGCATGGCAAAGGGCCGGGCGCTCATTGACTACGACCGCAAGATGAAGGAATATGCCAACCAGACCGGCCCCATCCGCCGCGGCATCGGCGTGGCCTGCTTCTGGTACAACACGGCGGTCTACCCCATCTCGCTGGAGACCTCCGCCAACCGGATGCAGCTCAATCTCGACGGCACCGTCACCTACCAGTGCGGTGAGACCGAGATCGGTCAGGGTGCTGACACGGTCTACGCCCAGATGGTCGCCGACGCCGTCGGCCTTGCGAGCTACCGCGATGTGCATGTCGTCTCCTGTCAGGACACCGACATCACCCCCACCGGCCTTGGCGCCTATGCCTCGCGGCAGACCTATGTTGCGGGCTTCGCCATCCGGCAGACGGCGCGGCTGCTGCGTGAAAAGATCTTCGCCTATGCGTGCGAGCTCACGCGCCAGAGCGCGGACAATATGGAGCTTCAGGGCGGCAGCATCCTCCGCAAGCAGGACGGAAAGGTGCTCATGAGCCTGAAGGAGCTTGCCATGACGGCGCAGTATAACCCCGTCCACAGCGAGCACATCACCGCCGAGTCCACCTACACCATCCGCAACAATGCCTATTCCTTCGGCTGCTCCTTTGCAGAGGTCGAGGTCGATATCCCGATGTGCAAGGCGAAGCTCCTGAACGTTGTGAACGTCCATGACTGCGGCACGCTCATCAACCCCGCCCTTGCCGAGGGTCAGGTGCACGGCGGCATGTCGATGGCCATCGGCTACGGCCTTTCCGAGCAGCTTCTGTTCGACCCGAAGACCGGCCGCCCGCTCAATGACAACCTGCTCGATTACAAGCTCTCCACCTTTATGGATCACCCCGATCTTCAGGCGGCGTTTGTGGAGAATCCCGAGCCGACCTCGCCCTACGGCACCAAGGCCCTTGGCGAGCCGCCCGCGTGCTCTGCCGCACCCGCCATCCGCAACGCCATTCTTCACGCGACCGGCGTCGCCATCGACCAGATCCCGATCACGCCGCATGTCCTCTTCGCGAAATTCACCGAAGCCGGACTTATCAAGGATTAAGGAGGCAGCGCACCATGTATGATATGAAAGCGCTCTATGAGGCGCACAGTGTCGAGGAGGCCGTAAAGCTCCGTCTTGAGCACCCTGAGGCACAGATCATTGCAGGCGGGACCGACGTGCTCGTCCAGATGCGCGAGGGCCGCCGCGCCGGCAAGGAGCTGATCTCCATTCATGAGATCGATTCCATGCGCGGCATCTCCATCGACGAGCACGAGAATATCCGCATCGGCTCGCTCACGACCTTCTCGCACATCACCCGCGACCCCATCATCATCGAGAAAATGAATGTTCTGGGCGAAGCCGTTGACATGGTCGGCGGCCCGCAGATCCGCAACATGGGCACCATCGGCGGCAACACCTGCAACGGCGTGACCTCTGCGGACTCCGCCTCCACGCTCCATGCATGGGAGGCGATCGTCGAGCTGACCGGTGTAAACGGCAAGCGCTGTCTTCCCATACGGGACTTCTATCTCAAGGCCGGCGTCGTTGACATCCGCGCCGCCGAGGGCGAGATCCAGACCGCGCTTCTGATCCCGAGGGCCTCGTGGGAAAACACAAAGGGCTTTTACATCAAGTACGGTATGCGAAACGCAATGGAGATCGCCACGACCGGCTGCTCCGTCAATGTCCGCCTGTCGGAGGACAAAAAAACGTTTGACCGCGTCCGCATCGCCTACGGCGTCGCAGGCCCCGTGCCGATGCGCGCCCCCAGCGCCGAGGCCGCCGTCAACGGCAGACCCGTCACCATGGAGAACGTCGAGGCGTTTGCGCAGGCCGTTCTTGAGGACATCCAGCCCCGTGACTCGTGGCGTGCCAGCAAGGCGTTCCGCAAGCACATCGCCGTGGAAATGGCGCGGCGCGCCCTCATCGAATCCGTCAAACGCTGTGGAGGTGAGCTGTAATGGCACAATACAAACTCGTTCAGTGTACCATCAACGGCAAGAAGGTCGAAAAAATGGTCGATACCCGCGCAAGCCTGACCGATATGCTCCGCAATGACTTCCGCCTGACGGCCGTCAAGAAGGGCTGCGAGGTCGGCGAGTGCGGCGCGTGTACCGTTCTGATCGACGGCGAAGCCGTCAACTCCTGCCTGTATCTGGCCTCGTGGGCGGACGGGAAGGAGATCCTGACGCTTGAGGGGCTCATGGGGCCGAATGGCGAGATCTCCGACATCCAGCAGGCCTTCATGGACGAGACCGCCATCCAATGCGGCTTCTGCACGCCGGGCTTCATCCTGACCGCGACGGAGATCCTCGCCGCCGGAAAGGAATACAGCGACGACGAGCTGCGCAAGCTGCTCTCCGGCCACCTGTGCCGCTGCACCGGCTATCAGAACATCTTCCGCGCCGTCAAAAAGACCATGCTCCGGCGTCTCGGCAAGTACGAGGAAGCCGAGGCCGTCCGCTGAAACGCGCATATCCGGCCCGCCGCAGAAAAGCCTGCGGCGGGCTTTTTGTCAGAAAGTTTGGCAAGCTGATTCTGGCGCGGCGCGGCAGGTTGTGCTATAATAGCCTCTGCCAAAGGAGCCGCACCGCGGCTCCCCCGCCATACTTCCCCCATGAAAGGAACCGACACCATGAATGACAAAGAAATCGGCGAGCTGCGGCGCCGTCTTCGCCCCGACCGCACCAACATCACCTCCGTCTACGGCTGCTACGTCTCTGACAGCCGTGAAATTCTCTCCACCTTCCGTCAGTCGCTCTCCATCTGCACCGAGGACGATAAGGAGCTCTATCTCGGCCTTCTCAAAAAGGTGCTCTCCGGCTCGATCGACAAGAACCTGCTCGACCTGAGCTTCCGCACCCAGCAGGTCGCGGACAGTGACGAGCACCGCCTTCTCATGAAGCTCCGGGAAACGAAGCTCTCGGACGAGGAAACGCTGCAAACCTTCTATCAGACGGTGATCGATTCGCTGTCCATCGAGGGGCACTATCTCATCCTGCTCGCGCACGAGAGCTACGACGTGCCGTTCAAGGCGCGCGACGGCGCATCACTGGAGGACGGCGACACCGTTTTTTCCTACATTCTCTGCGCCGTCTGTCCGGTCAAGCCCTCAAAGCCCGCCCTGAGCTACTGTGCCGAGGAAAAGAGCTTCAAGCTCCAGTCCCCCGGCTGGACGGCCGCCGCGCCGGAGCTCGGCTTCCTTTTCCCTGCCTTTGACGGCAGGCGGCCGAACATCTACGACGTGCTGTACTACACGAAAAACGCAGCCGGCAACCACGCCGAGCTGATCGAGGGCCTGTTTCATGTCGAGCCGCCGATGCCCGCCGAGGAGCAGCGCACCTCGTTCCAGACGGTGCTCGGCGCGCTCAATGAGGCATGCGATCTGAAGGTCGTGGAGTCTGTGCACGACGAGCTGTGCCAGCGCATCGATGTCCACAAGGAGACAAAGGATCCCGACCCGCTCACCGTCACGAAGGAGGATGTCAAGTCCGTTCTCGCCGACTGCGGCGTGTCCGACGAGCATCTGGCGGCGTTCAGCGTGGAATATGACCGCGAATTCGGCGAGGACGCGCAGCTCAGCCCGCGCAACATCATCACGCCGAAGAAATTTGAGGTCAAAACGCCCGATGTCGTGATCCAGATCGCTCCGGACCGCAAGGACCTTCTGGAAACGCGGCTCCTCGGCGGCGTGCCGTATCTGCTCATCCGCGCGGACGACGGCGTTGCTGTCAACGGCGTGAACATCCAGATGCCCGAATGACCGCTCCACAGGAAATGCTGTAAAAGGGTGCGGCGCAGCCTTGAAATGATCTCCCAAGCCTCACAGCGGCAGAAAGATCGCTGTTGACATCCGGGATTACCGGGCGTATAATAAGCGTAATTTCATAGAAAAAGCGATGACGAAGACGGATTTGATCGTACAGCCGATAGAGAGCCGGGGACGGTGGAAGCCCGGTGGACTGCCTTCATAAATCCCATCACTTCTGAGCCGGAGTCCCCAAAGCAGTATTGTCAGTAGGGGCTTTCGCGCAGGCTGCGTTAGTGCCTAGGGCTTGTTGGAGCCTGAAGCGAGTGGTGCGTTTCGGCGCGCAATTTGAGTGGTACCGCGGGTATTTTGGACCCGTCTCAAAGAAATTTGAGACGGGTCTTTATTTTTTTTGTTCAAAAGGAAGGAAGAGAACGATGAAACTGGGGAAAAGAAATCTTTTGGTGGTAAGCGTTATGCTGTTCGCGCTGTTTTTTGGAGCCGGAAACCTGATTTTTCCGCCCTTCCTGGGACAGAATGCAGGCACGCATACCTTGGCGGCGATGGCTGGC
Organism: uncultured Eubacteriales bacterium; assembly: GCA_900548625.1. Classification (GTDB taxonomy): domain Bacteria; phylum Bacillota; class Clostridia; order Oscillospirales; family Oscillospiraceae; genus CAG-170. The sequence continues at coordinate 73,489 of URLO01000003.1, forward strand.
TTTCTGGCAACTGCGGTGATCCTGCCGGTGCTGGGCGTGGTCGTGGTGGCCCGCTTCGACGGCCTGGAAAAGCTGGGACAGCAGGTGGGCAAGCGGTTTGCTCTGGTGTTTACGCTGCTGATTTATCTTTCCATCGGCCCGGGACTGGGAATTCCCAGAGCCGCTTCGGTTCCCTTTGAAATGGCGGTCGCCCCTTATCTGCCTCAGGGAGCCAATTTGACGCTGTGGATGGCGGTCTATTCTGTTGTGTTTTTCCTGGTGGCCCTTTGGCTCTGCCTGAGCCCCGGAAAGCTGGTGGACCGGATCGGCCGGGGGCTGACTCCGGCGATGCTGATCCTGCTGACGCTGTTGTTCGTGTGCTTCGTGTTCCGGGGAGAGACGCAGGTTGCCCAGCCCCAGGATAGCTATGCAGCCGCACCGCTGCTGAAGGGCTTTACCGAGGGTTACAATACCATGGACACCATTGCCGCACTGACTTTCGGACTGGTGATCTCCACCACCCTGACATCCTTCGGCCTGCGGAAAAAGCGGGACAGAATGCGCTATACGGTTCTGGCAGGGCTTCTGGCCGGAATGATTCTGGCGCTGGTATACGCCATGCTGTCCTACATGGGAATGTGCAGCTCCGGTGTTTATGCGCTTCAGGACAACGGCGCGTGGACTCTGCGGTGCATCGTCTACCAGGTGTTCGGCGGCACAGGCGCAGTGCTTCTGGCGGCGATTTTCACTCTGGCGTGTCTGACGACCTGTGTCGGTCTGATCAATTCCATTTCTCAGTATTTTTCCACCCTTTTTGCAGGGGTTTCCTACCGCACCTGGGTTTTTGTCATTACGTTCTTCTCCCTGCTGGTTTGCAACCTCGGGCTGAACATGATTTTGAGCATCTCCGTGCCGGTACTGAATGCCATCTACCCTGTGTCCATTGTGCTGATCCTGCTGGGACTGAGCCACGGCCTTTGGAAGCAGAACCGGTTTGTCTACCCCATGACGGTTCTGGGAACTGCGGCGGTCAGTGTCCTGTATGCCCTTGGGGATGCCGGGGTGCCTCTGGGCAGCCTGGGGCAGCTGCTGCACAGACTGCCTCTCTATAAAATGGGCTTCGGCTGGCTCGGCGTGGCGTTGGGAATGCTGGTGCTGAGCGTGCTGGTCGGAGCCTTGAGCAAAGCCAAAGGACGCCCGACAGTCAGGGACTGTCAGGTATAATGTGTTTTGTCCGAGGCCGCAGCGTTCAGAAAAAGTGCCAGTGGCACTTTTTTAGCGTAGGCCGAAGCGGCTATGCCGCGAGGGGGAACCACGTGGGGCGCATCGCCTGCGGGCGCGAACTCTACGAGTTTTTTTGACAGCCTGATGTCCCCGCTTTTTCAGAAGCGGGGACATTTTTTCTTCTCCGATACTCTAAGACAGCACCGGGCATTTCTACGATGCCGTCGTTGCCGAACTGAAAGCGCAGCAGGGCAAAATACTGCCCGGAACTGCCCCTTCATTTTGTTTGTCTGGGCAAAAAGCTGCTAAAGTGCCGGGCGTTTGAACAGTTCATCCGTGAAAAACTGGTGATATCCGCGGCTCCGGAAGATTTAGAAATAAGTGGCGCGTTTTTTTCACGCGATAGCTTGAGAAGAAGGGCGTTATATGCTATAGTTTATATGTAATAGTGTAACCTTTTTCGCATGACGGCAGGACAAGCATATTGGAGCAAACTACATGGAGAAACTCGAACTGTACATCCCCCAACTGGAAGATTTATGGTTCTATCAGCAGATGATGTCTGACCCGGAAACGATGTCCTACAACGCAGGCTGGAATGTTGACTATCCGGGATACCATCGGGACACCGGTTGTATCGATTACCCGGACGAGGCGCTTGCCAATTGGTATGATGGATGGGTAGGAAATGAGCCGGATCGTTTCTATGCGTATATCAAGCGAAGCTCCGACGGAGTATGGATCGGTGATGTGAGCTTTCATTACGCGCCTGAGAAGGATTGGTGGGATATGGGCATCGTGATATATGCCCCATTCCGTGGGAAAGGGTATGCCGTTTCTGCACTGAAGCTGATGCTCGATCATGCTTTCCGTGTTTGCAGTATTTCCAGAATCCACAATGACTTTGAGGTCACCCGGAACGAAATTGCCGCATGGGAAACCCATCGCAAAGCAGGCTTCCGAAAATTGGGCGTGGAAGACGGTTTTCTCCACATGATGATCACCAGAGAAGATTATCTGCGTGCGGCGCAAAAAGCGCCTACTGATAGTCCAATAAAGCCAAATGCGGAAATGGTGTAAAAATGGTGTAACAGCCAAAACACCACACGCTGAAACCCCTTGAAAATCAAGGAAAATCGAAGGAGGATGAGTACAAATGAAATTAGGTATCGTCGAAAGCGAGCCTGTTTCTGAAACTCTCCGCAAACGCATAAATGCCGATAAAGCTTGATAGGACAGGCATTTTCGGATGAAGTCAAAACATAAAAGTTCCTATTTCCCTACGCATCCCCACGCGGAAATGGCGTAAAAATGGCGTAGAGGAACCGGCGATACGCAGTTGCGAAAATCGCCTGCTGCAACATTACTAAGAATATTCAAGCTGCCCCGCGCACAAGCAGGGCAGCTTTTTTCTTTCACTCCGCCACAGAAGACGGCGGATTACTTTGCTTTATTATCCAAAATTTTTCTAAGCAAGCAAATCCGGCACCACGTCAACTAACGCGGAGCCGGGGGCTTTCAAGTGTGAAACCAGCGGATTCCCACAATGAGATATATGATTTGACCGCCTTACCGACTCAAGCCAAGCAAAACCAAAGTTATCTATCGGTAGTCTCTAAAACTTGATGTTCATGTCCTTCACAAAATTCTGCGTACCGTACAGCACCAGCGTATCGGTGATACCGTTCTCTTTGGCGTACTCCGCTACATCGCTCTTGAAGAAGCGGAGGTCGAGGACATGAACTTCCGCATAGTCCTCCACGGGGAATTGGGTAAAGGTGTTGCCGTAGGAGTCTTTAATAAGCAGGAGCTTGCCGCTCTTTCCGCTGCCCTCAATGACGGTCTGTGCCTGGTTGGAGTTCAGAAACACGGCGTATTGGTCGCTGCCGGACAGGTATTTCCGCTCGTAGATGCTGTCCGTCTCATACTGACCGTTGTTGTAGGACACACTTCTATTTATGCGCTTATACCATGCGGTGATCTCCTCGGCGGGGACAGAGGGCAGCGGGACTTTATTCCAAGTTGTACCGTAGAAATCATCGCAGAGTACTTCCTGCGTCCATTCGCCCGCCGTAGGCTCAATACCGCGCCACGCACAATAGGCATAGTAGGCCCCAAGGCTCGTCCAATGGTGATCGGTACGGTAGTAGATGTTCTCACTGCTATGATTGGCGAGAGCAGAAAGCACGTCTGTTGTGTCAACGCCCGCATCGGTCAGCACTTGCAGAATAGCGGCGTAGTCCGCCACGGGCGCATAGGCAGGGAGTTTATCCGTCAGCACTTGTGCCGCCATAGGGACAAGAATCGTATTCATAGAAACGCCCTCTGCTGCCAGTTTTTCCTGTAAATCAGCAAGGGCGGCTGCGTTGGAGGCAAGCTGCTTTTTACTATAAGATGTAAACTTGTCCATCAAATATTTGTCTTTGCAGATATAGACACCGCCGCTTTCCCGTTTACCGATGGCCAGTTCCATGTAGGTTTTCATCGTGACCCAGCCATCCCGCAGGGGAACTTGATCGGTAAGATACTTTTCCAGTTCGCCACTAAACTTGCCGGAGATAAAGTCGGCAACGGTAAATTTGGGCTTTTGTGTCAAAGTGCGCTTTTCTCTTTCGGAGTAATAGCGATCAGGCAACAGCAATCCGGCAAGAGTAGAAACCGCCAGCAGCAGGCAGAAGAAAGAGGTTATGATTTTATTTTGCATTTTCTCACCTCAGAATCGGAAGTACAGGAACGGATTATAGCTGCCGCTGACAAGATAGGCCGCAGCCATCACCAGCACACAGAGCAGGCCGCCGCAGTCAACCACGGTCAGCGCCCGCTGCCCCAGCCGTGTGCCGAGCTTTTTATAAAAGCGTTTTCCCAGCGGTGTGGCTGCCAAAGCACAGATTGCCAACATCGGCCCATAAGTCAGCAGCAAATACAGACTGCTGCTGTCGAACAGCACGCCGGAGAGCATGGCCTTGCACCACGCGGCTCCTTTGCTGATCTCTGTGAACGCAAAGAGTGTCCAGCTGATCGTTACCAGCACCAGCGCGTAGATATGCCGCAATACGGCGGGCAGCCTTTTGAGCCAGCGCAATAGGAACAGCTTTTCCAGCACCAGCAGTATTCCGAAATACACGCCCCATAGGACAAAGTTCCAGCTTGCCCCGTGCCAGAAGCCCGTCAGCAGCCAGACGATAGCAATATTGCTGAGCTGCTTTGCAAGGCCGCCCTTGTTGCCGCCCAGCGGGATATAGACATAATCCCGGAACCATGTCCCCATGGAGATATGCCAGCGCCGCCAGAAATCGGTAATACTGTCGGCCAGAAACGGATAGTTGAAGTTTTCCAAAAATCGGAACCCCAGCATCCGTCCAAGGCCAATAGCCATGTCGGAATAGCCGGAAAAGTCGAAATAGATCTGGAAACCGTAGGCGATGACACCCAGCCATGCCGTCAGCACCGTGGGAGCAGCCTGCGCGGATGCTGCCTCCCACAAAAGACCGATGTTATTTGCCAGCAGTACCTTTTTCCCGACACCACAGGCGAAGCGTTTCGCCCCATCGGCAAAGAGGTCAGCGGTGCAGTCCCGGTGCTCCAGCTCGTCCGCTACCGTCTGGTAGCGGACGATGGGGCCCGCAATCAACTGAGGGAATAATGTTACATACGCGCCGAAATTGATGATATTCTTCTGCGCTTTTGCCTCGCCCCGGTAGACATCAATGGTGTAACTCATGGTCTGAAAGGTGTAGAAACTGATGCCGATGGGCAGCGGCAGATTCGGCTGGGGGAGCGCCGTGCCGAACAAGGAATTGACCGTGCCGATGAGGAAGTCGCTGTACTTGAACACGCCCAGCAGTCCCAAATTGACACAGAGTGATACCAACAGCGCGATCTTTGCTCCCCGCTGTCCCCGGTGCCGCTCTACCATTTGCCCGCAGGTGTAGTCCAACGCGGTGGAAAACAGCATCAGCACCACATAGACCGGCTCACCCCATGCGTAAAACAACAGGCTGAACAGAAACAGTGTACCGTTGCGCCATTTCTGTGGGACAAGGAAATACGCCAGCAGACACAGCGGCAGAAAGCATTGTAAAAATGTCAGGCTGGAGAAAACCATAGTTAGCCGCCAAGCACCGGATCGTTGTTACCTTCATCGTCGGTCATATCAAAAAAGCCACCGTTGTTGCTGTCGTCCTCCTCTGGGATCGTAATACCGTTGTCAGCAGAACCAAAAATATCTCTCCATACTTCGTCCACCTTGGCAGCCTCCTCAGCAGCAAATTTAGCCTGCACCTCATCACTGGCCTCCCAGTCACCTTGCGCACCGAGGATCAGCAGCGCCGCATAGTTGCCGTTCACGAACAAACGAGCCTGCAAGACCTTCTGCAAATCCATGTTGTACATCCGGGAGTAGCTGAGAATTTGCTCATAGCCAGTCTGCAAAAGTGCGGCAGCATCCTGTGCGTAGCCTTCCTTAACTTTAACAATAACAGCGTAACTGGAATTGACTGCGGAATTGGAATTGCTCATAGATGCCCAGCTTTCCACTTGCCCCATATCCAGTCCCCAATAACCGCTTATGTTATCTTCGGTTTCAGCGACGTCGCATCCAAAACTGTCACCCAGCTTTTCTTTCAACGTGTCCATAATCTCTTGTGCAGTCATGGTCACCTCTGTCTTGCCCTTATTGTCATCGGCCTTTCCGCCGCAGGCGGCCAGAGACAGCACCATCGTGAGTGCCAAGAAAAAAGTCAGAATGCGTTTCATCTCTATTTGCTCCTTTGTAGTTCAAAATTCATTTTATAGGAGGGGCAGAGCGGCGTCTCCGGAAACGCCGCCCTCTTGCCCTTCCATATATCCATACGACGGGCGCTCGCAAAATGTTGGATAACATATAAAAACTTTTTTTGTGACAAAAGGGGCACTGGTCGCCAACTGACATCGCCTCAAAAAACAGCAAAACTGCTGAAACAGGCACATCCCAGCAGTTTTGTTATTTTCTGTTTTTATTTGCAGCTTGCGGCAATAAGCTCTTGCGCAATCTCGGTTATATTTTCCTCACTGGGACGATCAAAGCTGGATAAATAATAGCTGATATCATTATAATTCCAATGCGCCCGCCATGTGTCAGGCGATAGACAGTCGAGCGTTGCGCCATACTCCGCATTGAGCGCAGTACTGCCCACAGCATCTCCCTCTGCCCGGGAAAAGTTTCCGTCCAATTTGGCGGCTTCATAGGTGTATTCGTGACCATTCAGCGTAAAATCAACGCGGGCAATCTTACTATCATAAATGCAGTAATACAAGTTTTCTGCATTCTCCGGCGCGTCAATCGTAAACCCCAGTTTTTCAAATCCTTCAGGACCATCTACATCTTCAAAGGGGGACCCGACAAATACAGGTGGGTCATCCGGCTCTGATCGGTCAAAGAAATGAGGAAATGCAAATCCGGCAACAATCACAATAGCAAGGCAGGCAGCTAAGCTCCCCCAGCGCCGCCACATCGGGATAGTCTTGCGTTTTTGAACTGTAGGCTGCTTTTCTTCGATATTCTCTTCGGCATTCTGATCTTCTCTTTGTGCCGCTGCTTTTTTCAGAATATTTGCATACATACGCTCCTGCGCACCTGGTTCTGGCTCTATATGATCAAATGCGTTTTTCACTTCATTGTCATTCATATACGCTACCTCCTAATGTGAGTTTCAATTTTGCGCGGGCGTCTCGCAGTTGTCCACGCACCGTAGAGGGGGAGCGTTTCAGCATCAATGCAATCTCGTCTGTTTGATAGCCCTCATAATAGTGTAGCCAAACAACCTCTTTGTATTTCACCGGCAGCGCCATGACCGCTTCCACGACCTCGCTCTTTTCATCCGGTTCGGCGGCGATTTGCTCGGCCGCTTCATCGAGGTCCGTTACCTTCTGCCGCCACCAGTGCTTGAGCTTGTCCTTGCAGATATTCATAGCGGTGGTTGTCAGCCATGACCGTTCATGCCGCTCATTTTCAAAGGAAATGTCACAGGACATTGCTTTCACAAAAGCATCCTCTGTGCAGTCCTCAGCATCTGCGGTGTTTTTCATAAAGGCATAACAAACACGGTAGATTGCCTTAAAGTGTCGCAGATAGAACGCTTCAAAATCCCCCTGCATGGCTTCGCCTCCCTCTCTATAATTTGATACGATTTAAGAGTATAGATTGTTGGATGGAAAGTCAAGCAAATTAGATTGCCGCGCATTTTTAGGGAATTGCTGTGTTAAATTTGGAAAAGCACTCTTGCAGATATGATAATTCTTTATTTGTGTAACCAATAGCAAGGATTGTATATCTGACCGTTTCTATCACCTCCTGCAAAGAACAGAGCCAACAGGCAGCACACTTCCTGTTGGCTCTTATTCCTTGGAAAAGGAGAAAGGGTATTGAGATTCAATAAAAGCTCTGTATCGGGTGCGTATTGTTGATTTTTTTGATTGTCTGTGAAGCATAGTATCCAATTAGCACGAACATCACCATTACGGAAAGATAGTCCATCAGGAAGAGGATCACAGGCTCGGAATAATCGTAGAATACGAAGTGGCTTCTGAGCAGCAGATACAAACTAACGCCTCTGCGTCGGAAAGCGAACGCGCCATATACTGCCCAAAGCCAGCCGATCAGTCGCAGGCTCCATGTCCGCAGGGGCGAAGACGGCAAGTGCTTGCGCGCCATCACCAGCATCATGCTCCAGTGAAATCCCAGATGCAGGCTCATACAGACGAAGCCCCAGTAGGCGCAGAGGATATGCACCTGCTGTGCAAGCTCATAGCCGCCATGCCTGGGGAGAAACGCAAACACATGGCGGGACAGCACAATGCCGCTGATCATGGAGCCGACCATGCACAGGAAAATCAGCCCTGCCAGTGCTGTCTGCACGACGCGCAGGGGAGTGTAGCGCCCCCGCGGAACAGCTTGGATCCATCGGTGGTTCAAAATATGGTGCGCCACGGACAAGGCAAACATTCCCATGCCGATCCACTCGTGGGCTGCCTCACCCACAAGGCCATAGGCCATCAGAAGCAGCATGGACACCGACATGGCCGCATCCACGGCGATTTTTATTTTGAGAATTGGTTTCATGTCCTCATCCTTTGCTGTGAGAGATCACCCAGTTCAAATTGTCAGGGTCGTCAAAGACCACATTGGCTCCGCCGTGGTAGTTATAAATGCCCTTTTCGTTGAAGAAGGCGTTGTCGGGTGTTTCGATACGCAGAACTTTGTCGATGTCGGCATCGCTCCAACCGGCGTTTTCATAGGCATCGTGAAGATTTTCGTAGGCCGAGCGGGCCTTGGCGCTGCCGTAATACTCGTCGCCGTCGGCCATGTAGATATAGATCGCCACACTATTCTCCGCAATGGGTGCATAGCTGCCGTCCCACTGAGAAGCGCCGTGGAGATAGGCGGCATACAGGTCGGGCCGCATAGACACCGCACGAGACATGGTCTCGCCGCCTGCGGAATACCCGGCGGCAAAGACCCGGCTGGTATCCACGGCAAAACGATTGATAAAGTATTCCGTTAGTTCAATGGCCTGCCGGGCGGATTTTTCACCCCAGTCAGTGAGCTGTGCAGAAACCACGATCATCTCGGTGTCCAGCCTCGTCCATGCGGTAAAGCCGTTCCAATTCAGATTGCTACCGGAAGAATCTTCACTGAACCACATCATGCCATAGCCTGGCATTACGACCATCATCGGGAACTTGCGGCTGCCGTCGTAGCTGTCTGGCAGATAATAGCTGTAATGGATGTCGCCGTCCGCGCCGGAGAAAATCTGCTCTGCAAACAGGCCGGTCTGAACCGGCTCCGATGTGACCGCCGACGCTGTACTTTCCAACGGATCTTCCGTCGGTTCGGCACTCGGTGCAGGCGTTGTCTCCGGCTGGGTCGGCGCTGCTGTACCGGCTCCACACCCCGCGAGAGCCAGTATCAGCGCAAGCACCAGAACAAGCGAAAGAAAGCGTTTCACTTCTGCTCGTCCACCGGCGGAACCATTTCCGCATACTTTTTGAGCATTTCCGGGGTGCTGGTGTAGTAGCGCACATTGCGGTTCAAGGCGGTGATCTGCGCCATTTCATCATCGGTCAAGGCAAAATCAAAGAGGTCAAAGTTGGACTTGATATGCTCCGGATTCTTGGAGC
>URLO01000004.1 GCA_900548625.1 uncultured Eubacteriales bacterium
AGGAGGAAATGGCGGCGGTTCGGCGGGACTACGATACCGCCATGGGGGAGGTGGATCCGTGCAAAAACTAATTGAAATGCTGTCCACCGTAAGCATGGGCCAGGCGCTGACTGGCGGCGTCACCGTGGTGGCGCTGGTGTCCGTGTTTATCGAAATTACACCGGTGAAGATCAACCCGGTTTCCAAGTTTCTGGCCTGGCTGGGGCGGAAGATCAACAGCGAAGTGATCGCCAAGGTGGACAGGCTGGAAACCGAGGTGCAGGCCATGAGGAAAGCGGACGGAGAGCAGGAGGCCATAAACTGCCGTTACCGGATCCTACGGTTCGGGGACGAAGTAAAACACGGCACCCGGCACAGTCAGGAACATTTTGAGCAGATCCTGGCCGATATTGACGCCTACGAAATCTATTGCAAGGATCACAAGGATTTCAAGAACAACAAAACCAAAGTGACCACGGAGCGGATCCTGGACGTTTACCGCAAGTGCGTGGAAACGGACGATTTTTTGTAATGGGAGGAAGCCGTGAAAATCTTTATTGTGGCCGCGGCGGCGTGGGCTGCCGGTGCCCTCCTGGGCTATTTCGTGGCCCGGCTGGCGTATAAGCACCTGCGGAAGCGTCTGCGGACGCTGCGGCAGGAACGGAAGCCGCCTAAAAAGAAAATGGGCACCATGGACAGGATCCTGGTTCTGGAAGCGGTTTTCCTGGTGGCGTACACGGTGGCCGATCTGGTGGTTTTCTGGCACACCGGATCCGAGCCTGCCACGCTGACCGGCTGCGTGTTCGGCGTGTGCGGCCTGGAAAACGGCGTCATGGGCTGGATCAAGACCAACAAGGACAAGGCGGCGGAGGCCGCCGGAACGAGCGGGAGCGGCACCCAGCCGCCCCCGGAGGAACCGCCCGCGGGCACCGGCGAACCACCGGACGCGGGCCTGTGAGGAGGTATAAACAAACATGACCGGAAACGAACTGCGCCGAAAGGTGGCGGACATTATCAACGCATGGGACGGAGCAACCAGAGGCAGCGCCAAGCACCTGGAGATCCTGAACATCTACAACAACCACAAGCCGCTGGCAAGAGGTTACCGCGTACAGGTGGGTGACGCCCATTGCGCCACCACGACCTCCGCGGCGTACATCAAGGCAGGGATCGCGGAGTACACCGGGACGGAGTGCGGCGTGGGAAAGTACGTCGAGATCGCCAAGAAAAAGGGGATCTGGACGGAGAACGACGCATACACCCCCAAGGTGGGCGACGCCTGCGTGTACGACTGGCAGGACGGGGCCAACTACGCCACCACCGACAACACCGGCGCACCGGATCACATTGGCATTGTCACCAAGGTGGGCGGCGGCACCTTTGTGGTCACAGAGGGAAACATGAACGGCGGCAAGGTGGGCAAGCGCACCATGAAAGTGAACGGGCGGTATATCCGCGGTTTCATTACCCCGGACTTTGACATGATCGCCCGGAAACTGGGCGGTACGTCCGGCGGGACGGCGGACAAGCCAACGAAACCGACGACCCAGGCGGCGGGTACATACACCGTAAAGAGCGGCGACACCCTTTCCCGTATTGCGGCGGCCCACGGCACCACCGTGGCCAAACTGGTGGAGATCAACGGCATTAAAAACCCGAACCTGATCCGCGTGGGCCAGGTCCTCCGCCTGCCCGGCGGAGCAGTCAAGTACACCATTGTGGCCGGGGACACCCTTTCCCGTATCGCCGCGAAGTACGGCACCACCGTGGCCAAGCTGGCAGCAGACAACGGGATCAAAAATCCGAACCTGATCCATGTGGGCCAGGTTATCACCATCAACAAATAATTTTGCCGGAGGTGCTGGAATGGTTATTATCAAGGCGCTGGCCTGGGCGCTTTCCCTGGCCGCTGTGGTCACCTGGCTGGTGGCCCTGGTACGCTGGGACGGTTCGATCCCCTGTGATCGGAGCCAATGCGAAAGCTGCCCATTTCCGCGGTGCCACGAAAATGGGCAGGACAGCACCGGGCAGGAATGAGAGGTAAAAATGGAACAGACTATTATCCGCCTGGCCATTGGCCTGGTTCTTCTGGTGGCTGTCAACGTCGTGCTGGGCAGCCTGAACGCCCTTTTTGATGGGACTTTCGACCGTATCAAATGCCGGAACGGCGTCATTAAGGGGATCATTATTGCCGCCTGTTTCGTCGCTTTCTATGTAGCGGGACGCCTGAACCCCGATATTGTGGCAATCGACATTGACGGCGAAACGGTCAACGTGGCAACAGCCGCCAACCTGGCCATGGTGACGGCCTATGTGCTGTATGCGAAAGACGTTTTTTCCAAGCTGTCCAAGCTGGTTTTGAGCAAAACGAGCGGGACGCCGGAGCAGACCGGCGGAACCACGCCGCCCGCATTGGAGGAACCGGCGGACGCGGCGGAGGCCACCGCAGCAGAATAAAAAAGGAACCCCGGCGCCACCCTGGCGTCGGGGTTCTTCTGCGGGTCACCTGCTGGCAGGCATGGCCCGCATGACTGTTTTTCTGCTGTATTCATCGGTGAGGACTAACACCACACCGCGCCGCCCGTCAGCCAGCGGGACCGTGACCGCCTCCAGCGTAACCGCCGGGGAAACTTTCGCTTGCTTTTCCATTCTCATTTCCTCCCGTTGAATAGTTTACGGAACAGCCGTCGGAGCGGGACAAAAACCGCCACAAACACGGCCAGCAGGATCAAGTATTTCATGGTAAACCCTCCCTATTGACATTTTGATGGATTTCTTTTATATTTGGGGTGCGGAGGTTCGGGCCTCCGCACCCCTGGCCTTTACCAGTTCAGCAGTTTTTGAACCGCCAGAACGATAAGGCCGGAGATTGTGCCTGCCAGAATGTCAGCTGCTAACTGTTTTCTGGCCTGCGCCGTCGGTCTACGCCGACGGCGTTTTTTCTTTGCCATATCAACCACCCCCTTTCTGATTATTATTATATACTTGCGTAAGACAAAAAGCAAGACGGAATACTGCACAAATATACTTGCGTGAGTTTGTATATATTATATACTTGCGTAAGTTGAAATAATCTGATACAATACAGAAAAAGGAGGCGATCCCATGGAAAAGAAAACAGGGACGGCGGCGACCAAGGCAAAGAACAAGTATAACGCCGCGAATTATGAGCGTCTTTACCCGTTTGTGAAGAAAGGGAAAAAAGAGAGATACCAGAAAGCGGCGGAAGCTGCTGGGTTCAGCCTTAACGAGTTCATGGAAAAGGCTATGGACAGCCTGGCGGCGGAGATCCTGGGAGAATAAAAAGCATAAGCCCCCGACGCACACAGCGCCGGGGGCGTTTCGGCGTTTGCCCTCCAGAGTGTTCAATATTTTTCGGTGCTGATTATTAACACGGGTTCGTGGAAACCTATGTGTTAATATCAAGAAAACTGCTGAACATTACCACGCGCCTGGAGGGCTGCCCATGAAAGCGTATGATTTCCACGGGAAAAGAAATATATGCGGTGACCGGATCCGGGAGGCCCGCCTGCGGGCGCGGCTGTCACAGTCTGATCTCTGCCGGCGTCTGCAACTGGCTGGTGTCATTGTGGAGCGGGACGTGATAAGCAGGATCGAAAACGGCGGCAGGTTTGTGGCTGACTTTGAGGTGGTGGTGATCGCGGACGTTCTGGAGGTTTCCGTGGACTGGCTGCTGGGCAAAGAATAGGACGGCGTGGAGTGCTGTATGCACCGCGCCGTCCATATTTTTTTGAAAGTGAGGGCACGGGCATGAAAGGATATAAGCACCTGACGGAGTTTGACCGGAACAAGATCGCCAGAATGAGAAAAGAGGGCGCCACCATGCGCGAGATCGGCGCGGCCCTGCACGTCAGCGCCGCCACCGTCTGCCGCGAGATCAAACGCGGGACATACACCTACATGAACGCGGATTATATCGAAGTGACCGAGTACATACCGGAGCGGTCACAAGCCCGCTACCGGGCCAACATGGCGGCCAAGGGCGGCCCCCTGAAAATTGGAAGTGATCGCCGGTACGCCGAAACCCTGGAGGCGCTGATTGCTGACGACAATTACAGCCCGGAGGCAGCCCTGCATGAGATTGAGAACCACCCGGAAAAGTACGGCAGCTTTGAAACGCGGATCTGCCGCCAAACCCTTTATGCCTATATTGACAAGGGAGTTTTTCTCCGCCTGACCAATAAGGCGCTGCCGTTCAAGGGTTCCCGGCGGAAGAAGAAAACCAAGCACGTCCAGCGGGCGAAACAGCAGCCCAAGGGTGAGAGCATAGAAAAGCGCCCGCCGGAGATCGACGGGCGCCAGGAGTTCGGCCACTGGGAAATGGATCTGGTGGTTTCCTGCAGGGGCGGGCATAAGTGCCTCCTGGTGCTGACCGAGCGCGTCACCCGCATGGAGGTGATCCGCCTGATCCGCGATAAATCCGCGGCCAGCGTCGTCCGTGCGCTGGACACCATGGAACGGAAATGGGGCGCCCGCTTCCCGCAGGTATTCCAATCTATTACCATGGACAACGGAAGCGAGTTTGCGGACTATATCGGGATCGAACGGTCCGTATATAAACGCTGCGAGAGCAAGCGCACCCGGACATATTACTGTCACCCATACTGCAGTAGTGAGCGAGGAAGCAACGAAAAACAAAACCAGATGATCCGGCGGAAGTTCCCAAAGGGAACAAACTTTGATAAGGTCACCCAAAAAGACGTGGAGGCGGTGGAAAGCTGGCTGAACAGATACCCCCGCCAACTGCTGGGCTGGGCCTCTGCCGGACAGCTGTTTGAGGGCTATTTGCAGACCGTCTAAAAATATTTTTTCGTTTTGTTACACTTTCCTATTGACATTTGCGTCAATTTTCATTCAGAACGGAGATCAGGCTGACCTCCTTGCCGTCCTGCCACAGGCGCTCGAGGTCATAAAACGCGCGCGTTTCCTCGGTAAAGACATGCACGACCACGCAGCCGTAGTCCAGAACGACCCATGTGCCGCCGCGATGACCCTCGCGGCCGACCATCGGCTCGCCCGCCGTGTCCATGGCCTCCTCCACCGCATCGCAGAGCGTGCGTACATGGGTGCTGGAGCTTGCCGTGCAGATCAGGAAATAATCCGCCAGTGTGGAGACGTCGGTGATCTCCAGGAGTTTGAGATCGATGCCCTTTTTGCTGTCGAGCGCCTTGACCGCGAGCTTTGCAACTTCTTTTGCCGTAATCATATATCGTTTTCTTCCTTTCTTCCGTCCCTCACGACCAGAGTGCCGGGTCGTTGGGCATCGGCTGTATTTCCGTCCTTGCCGGAGCTTTCTCCGGCGGGGTTTGCTTCTGTTTTGTCTCTGGCTTCTGATACATCCCGACCCGCTGCGGCGTGATGACGCGCACATCCGCGCTTCTGCGCGGCGCGTCATAGGGATTGAGATGGGCGTTCACCGTCTCGAGGAGCCTTCCCTCGTAGAGCGGATAATAGCTCACGCCGTTTACCGTCACGCCCTCGCCCGCAAGCGTGCAGCAATACAGCTCCGAAACGCCGCATGTGTGCAGTGCCTGCGCAAAATACAGGAAATTTCCGAGGCTGAGATCGGTCGTGACGCTCTGCCGCATGATTGAAAGCAGTTCCGGCAGCCTTCCGATGTTCTGCGGTGAAAGGCAGCGCCTTGCCAGCGCCCGCAGAAATTCCTGCTGCACCTCGGTGCGGCGGATGTCCTGCATCGCGTAGCCCTTGCGGTAGCGGACGAGCTGCATTGCCTGCTCGCCGCCGAGAAGCTGTCTTCCGGCGCGAAGATGGATCTCCAGCCCCTGTGCGGGGTCTGTATAATCCATGTCCTGCGGCACGTCAAATTCCACGCCGCCCAGCAGATCGACTGCCGTCTCAAATGCGTCCATGTCTATGAGCACATAGCCGTCCGTCTCAAAGCCGGTCAGCGCGGCAAGGCGCTTTTGCAGGCGTGCCATGCCGCCCGCTCCGCCGCCTGCGTAGACAGCGTTGAGCTTCATCAGGCTCCCGTCCTCCGCCTCGACCGGCGTGTCGCGCGGGACGCTCACGAGCGCCGTTTTGCCCGTGCGCTCGTCCAGGTGCGCGATCATGATCGTGTCGGTACGCAGGCCGTCTGCGTCCATGCCGCAAAGGAGAATATTATATACGCCCTGTTTCCGGCAGGCGGGTGCCTGCGCACGGCGGGGCGTATTCTGCGCCGCATCCGCGTGCGCCGCCGGGGCAGTCTCCTGTTCCGGCTCGGACTGCGCCGCTCGGATTGGGACGGGGCGAACGGCGGTCTTGTACAGCGCCGTCCACGCGGCCGCCAGCAGCGCAGCCGACGCCAGAACGCCGAGCAGCCCTCGCTGCGCAGCGCCCATGGCCCGTTTTTTATGTTGTTTTCTCAGATATGCCGCGTTTCGCCTGCCGCCGTAAAATTTCATCCACACAGACTCCCTGCTCCAGAAGGAATTCTCTCGCCTTCACGGAAGCCTGCTCCACAGGGCGGCCTTGCGCCTGCAAATGTCGGATCGACGTCTCAAGTCCCAGCAAAACGCCCTCGTCCAGATCGCGCTCCAGCGCATCGCGCACGTCCTCCAAGCCCGGAAAACTGCGGTTCGGCTCCGTATAATCAGCGATGTAGACGATCTTTTCCAGCGTGGTCATATTGGCTCTTCCCGTTGTGTGCCAGCGGATGGCGCTGCAAAGCTCCGGCCCCTCTCCGAAAATATGCTCCGCCGCCCATGCCGCTGTCTTCGCGTGCAAAAGCCATGGGCTTTCCCGCTCGGAGGATGTGACCGCAATGGCAAACTGCTCGCAAAGCGTGATCTGCTCCGCATCCGTCAGCGCCTTGGTCACGTCGTGCAGGATGCCCGCGCGCCGCGCGTCCGCCGAGGCAGCGCCGTAGCGCCGCGCAAGCTGCGCCGCCGTTTCGCTGCACCCCAGCGCGTGAAGCCAGCGCTTCGGCTTGTAGAGCGGCCGGCAGACCTCCATGAGCGCCTCCAGCGAAAGCCCGCGGCAGCTGCCGCCAAGCCCGTACAGCCCAAGGCGCTCGATCTCGCGAAACACCGCCTGCGGCACACACTGCGCGCCGCAGCCGAAGAAGATCAGCCGCCGCGCCTGCGTCGAGGACAGCTCCAGCGCGTCATTTTCCGCAAATTCCACGCGCGCGCCGAGCGTCCGGCGCAGAAGCTGTGCCTTTTCCTGAAGCTCCGCCGCAAGCGCGCCGCTCTTTTCCGTGCGGTACATACACACGAGCGCCGCCATCTGTGCGATCGCGTCCGGCCCGCGCCACTGGTCAAACGTCAGAAACATATCCGTCCCCATCAGGAGGAAAAGCTCGTCCTGCGGGTATTGTGTGTGCAATTGGCGCAAAGTATCCACGGTATAGCTCGGCCCGTCGCGCCGCAGCTCGATGTCGCTGACCTCAAGCCCCTCGCAGCCCTCGACCGCAAGGCGGACGAGCGCCAGCCGCGTCTTTGCGTCCGGCGAACCGGCCGCGAGCGTCTTGTGCGGCGGCACGGCATCGGGGATGAGGATCACGCGGTCGAGCCGGAGGCGGCGGCGCGTTTCCTGCGCTGCGCGGATGTGACCGAGGTGCGGCGGGTTGAAGCTCCCGCCGTAAATGCCGATCCTTGCCACTGTCTGTCTCCTTATTCTCCGCGGCTCTGCTGCTTTCTGCGTTCGATGGCGGCCTGCACCGCCGCGTCATGGAAGTACTTATCGCGGCGCTCGCGCTCCTCCTTGGCCGCCTTGCGGCGGTTGCGGATGCCCTGCTTGACCGGATTGACCTTCTTCTTTGCGGGCTTTGCCGCCTTCGGCTGCGCCTGCGCCTTGCGCTCGCGCTCGAGCTTTTCGGACTTGCGGTAGATCACGAACTTGCTGCCCACGACCTGAACGCCCTCGGCTCCGGTCTGCTCGCACAGCACGTCGCAGACCTCGCGCGCCGACATCAGCGCCGACTCGAGCACCCGTCCCTTGACCAGCTCGCGCGCGTCGAGGAGCTTTTCCGCCTCTGCCACGAGCGTCTCGGACACGCCGCCCTTGCCGACCATCAGGATGGCGTCGAGCGTGTTTGCCTGTGCGCGCAGCTCCGCGCGCTCTTTACTTGTCATCATAATGCTTCTCCTTATAAAGGCGCACAAATTCACGCAGCGCGCATCCTCTGTGCGAAATGTCGTTTTTCTTTTCCGCCGGAAGCTCGGCATACGTCATGCCATACTCCGGCAGGTAAAACACCGGATCGTAGCCGAAGCCGCCCGCGCCGTGCTTTTCGTGCAGGATCCGGCCGCAGCACTCGCCGCGCGCCACGATCTCGCGTCCGTCCGGCCAGAGGCAGGTGATGACGCAGACGAATTTCGCCGTGCGCGCCTCGTCCGGCACAACCTTCATGTTTTCCAGCAAATACGCGGTGCGCTCGTCGTCGGTCCCCGCGTGCCCCTTCGGGCCGTAGCGCGCCGAATGCACGCCCGGCGCACCGTCCAGCGCATCGACCATCAGACCGGAATCGTCCGCGATCGCCGGCATACCTGCCGCGCGCATGACCGCTTCCGCCTTCAGGCGGGAGTTTTCCTCGAATGTTGCGCCGTTTTCGTCCACGTCGATGTCGAGCCCCAGCGCAGACTCCGGCACGACCTCGACGCCGAGGCCGGAAAGAATGGCCTGAATTTCCTTCAGCTTGTGTGCGTTCTGACTTGCAAGTACCGCCTTCATCCGTCTCTCCTCCGTCATCCGATCAGCGCCCGGACAAAGCTCTCGGCGTCAAACGGCATCAGATCGTCCATTTTCTCGCCCACGCCGATGTATTTGACCGGAATTTGCAGCGCGTCCGCCACGGCGACCACAATGCCGCCCTTGGCCGTGCCGTCGAGCTTTGTGAGGGCGATGCCTGTCACGCCCGCAATCTCCTGGAACTGCTTTGCCTGAATGAGGCCGTTCTGGCCGGTCGTGCCGTCCAGCACCAGAAGGACCTCCTTCGACGCCTCCGGCAGCTCGCGCGACAAAATGCGCGAGATCTTGCCGAGCTCATTCATGAGATTCTGCTTGTTGTGCAGCCGTCCTGCCGTGTCGCAGAGAATGACGTCCGCGCCGCGTGCCTTTGCCGCCGCGATGGCGTCAAAGACGACTGCTGCGGGGTCTGCGCCCTCGTCCTGACGGATAATGTCCGCATGTGCGCGCTCCGCCCAGATCTCAAGCTGGTCTGCCGCCGCCGCGCGGAAGGTATCCGCAGCGCACAAAAGCACCTTTTTTCCCTCCGTGCGGAGCTGGTTTGCGATCTTGCCGATGGTCGTGGTCTTGCCGACACCGTTGACGCCGATGACCAGCACGACAGACGGCTTGGTGTCGAGCTTCAGCGCCGGGCTGCCGACGTTCAGCATGTCGGCGAGGATCTCGCGCAGACATGCGCGCGCCTCCTCCGCTGTTTTCAGATGACGTTCCTTTGCAGCGCTCCGCAGCCGTTCGACGGCCTTCGTCGTGGTGTCTACGCCGAGGTCTGCGAGGATGAGGCTCTCCTCCAGCTCGTCATAGAAATCGTCGTCCAGCTCGGACGCGGTGAAAACGCTGCTGATGGAGCTGGCCGTCTTGCTCAGTCCCTGTTTGATCTTGTCAAAAAAGCCCATGTTCTGCTTCCTTTCTCTATTTGGTCAGCGCTCAGCCGGTGATGCCGAGCTGCTGCTCCATTTCTCCAAGCCGGATGTGCAGGATCTTCGAGACACCCTGCTCCTGCATCGTGACGCCGTAAAGGACGTCGGAGGCCTCCATCGTGCCGCGCCGGTGCGTGATGACGATGAACTGCGTCTTCTTGCACAGGTTGCGCAGATACAGCGCAAAGCGCTCCACATTCCGGTCGTCCAGCGCCGCGTCGATCTCGTCGAGCATACAAAACGGCGTCGGGCGCACCTTCAAAATCGCGAAATACAGTGCGATGGCAACGAACGCCTTCTCGCCGCCGGAGAGGAGCGTGATCGTCTTGAGCTGCTTTCCGGGCGGCTGGACGCGGATCTCGATGCCGCATTCCAGCGGCTGAGACGGGTCCTCCAGCACAAGGGAGGCCTTGCCGCCGCCGAACATTTCCGTGAATGTCTGGCCGAAATACTCGTTGATGCGCCCGAATTCGCGCACAAAAATGTCCGTCATTTCGTTTGTGATGGAGCTGACGATGCTCTCCAGCTCGCCGCGCGCGTGCAGCACGTCGTCGCGCTGTCCGGCAAGATATTCATAACGCTCGTTCACGCGCGCAAACTCGTCGATCGCGCCGAGGTTCGGCGTGCCAAGGGCAGAGATCTTCCGCCGCAGCTCCGTGATGCGTTTGCTTGCCGCCGCGATGCTCTCGACCTCGGCCGCCTCCGCCTGCGCGGTGGACGGCGTCAGCTCGTAGGCGTCCCACAGCTTGTCGAGAAGCTGCTTTTCCTCCAGCTCGCTCGTCGCCTTTTTCTGCTCCAGACGGGCCGATTCGCGCTCCATCAGCAGGATGCTCTGGTTTTTCTCCTGCGCCTGCTTTTCGGTCTGATTGCGCTTTGCCTCGATGCCGGCGCGGTGCTCGACCGCTTCGCGGAGCAGCTCCCGCTTCTGCTCGATCTCCTGCGCCATGCGCTCGGCCTGCCTGCGGGGGTCCTCAAGCTTCGCCTCCAGCGCTCCGACCTGCGCTTCGTAGCCGGCGATCAGCGCGAGCTTCTGCTCGCGGTCGCCCTGCATCGCCTCGCAGAGGCTTTCCAGCTGCCGCACGCTCTGCTGAGCGCTCTCGCGTTCTGCGTTTTTCGAGGCCTCGTCCAGCCGCAGGGCGGTGATCTCGTCCGCCAGCTTTGCCGTCTGCTCCGAGACGGCGCTCTGCCCCTGCTCCATGCCCGCGATCTGCGTCTCGAGCGCCTCCGCTCTGCCTGCCGCGTCAGCCGCGAGTGCTTCGAGCGTCTGCATTCTCACTTCGTCCGCGCCGCTGCGGCTTTCGATGCGGGAAAGCTCGGCCTCGTAGCTCTCCAGATTGTCACGCAGCGCCTGCTGCAAAAGCTGCACCTGCTTCTGCTCCTCCGTGCGGCGGAGCGTTTCGTCCTCCGCCTCGCGGAGCTGCCCCTGCACGGTCGTCAGCTCAAATTCCGTCTTTGCCGCGCTCTCGGCGGCCTCCTGATATGCCTGCTGAAGCGCTTTTTTCTGTTTTTCAAGCTCGGCACGCTGCTTTTCCAGACGCTCGATCTCATTGGCACGGGACAGCACGCCCGCGCTGCGCGAGGCGGAGCCGCCCGTCATGCTTCCGCCGGGGTTCATGACCTGCCCGTCGAGCGTCACGATCCGTGCGCGGCTGCCGGAGGCGCGCGCCATGCGCACCGCAACGTCGAGCGATTCGGCAACGACCGTCCTGCCGAGCAGATTTTCCACGATGCTTTCGTATTTCCCGTCAAACGTGACGAGTGCGGATGCCACGCCCACAAAGCCATGCTGGCTCCGGAATTCCCCGTCCGGCATCCGCCTTCCGGAGATGGAGCCGAGCGGCAGGAACGTCGCGCGGCCCGCGTCGCGCCGCTTGAGAAGCTGAATGGCTGCCTTGCCGTCGTTGTCGCTGTCCACCACGATGTTCTGCATTGCCGCGCCGAGCGCGGTCTCGATGGCGGTCGTAAAGGCGTCGTCCGTGTGGATGAGCGCCGACACCGGCCCGTGGACGCCGCGGAGCGCGCCGCGCGCCGCCTCCTGCATCACGAGCTTGACCGCCTTGGAAAAGCCCTCGTAGTCGCGCTCCATCTCGCGCAGCATCCGCAGCTTCGATCCGGCCGTGCCCAGGCCGATCTCCGCGTCGGAGAGCTGTTTTTTGAGCGCGTCGCGCTTGTCCGCGCGCGCCTTGAGCCGGAGCGCGTATCCGGCGATCATATTCTGTGCAGCCGTCACGTTTTCCTGTGCCGCGGCAAGGCTCTTTTCACACGCCGCAGCCTGATCGGCGACAGTTTTCTGCCGCGCCAGCGCCGCCTCGCGGTCGGCGCTCAGTGTCTGCTTGCGCTCAAGAATGTCCGAGAGTGCTGTTTTCATACTGACGATCTCGGCGCGGCGTCCTGCCGCCTCCGTGGTGAGGAGGGCGTGATTTGCACGCAGCGCAGCCAGCTTTTCCGCCGCTTCACCGCTTGCATCGGTCAGCGCCTTGCTTTTTTCCGCTGCGGCGCGGAGCTTTTCATCGATCTGCGCAAGCTCGCCGCCGATCTGCGCAATGCGCGCCTGCTGCTCCGCGATCTGGCCGGCGATGCCGCCGCTCCGATTTTCCTGATCGGCCAGCTCCTGCCGCACACGCGCAATATTTTCTGCGGTGTTGTCGATCGACGTCTGCACAACGGCCTGTCCCGCCTGCACCTGCTGGCGCTCCTGTTCGGCGGCGGCAATGGCATCGCGCTTTTCCTCGAGCACAAGACTCTCGCGGTTGAGTTCGAGCGAAAGCTGCTCCGAGGCGGCATAAAGTGAGCTGAGCTCATTGTGCGCCTGCTCCAGAATGAACGCCGCCGAGGCATAGTCCTGCTCTGCTTTTTTCGCGTTTGCTTCGATCTTCGCGAGCGAATCGAGCCAGACCGTGATCTCGTACCCCTTCAGCTCGTCCCGCAGGACGAGATATTTCTGCGCCTTTTCCGCCTGCTGGCGAAGCGGCTCGACCTGCATCTCCAGCTCGGAGATCTTGTCGCCGATGCGCAGGAGATTGTCCTCGGTCGCGGCAAGGCGGCGCTCGGTCTCCTCGCGGCGGTAGCGGCACTTGGATATGCCCGCCGCCTCCTCAAAGATCTCGCGCCGGTCGGTGCTCTTGACGGCGAGGATCTCGTCGATCCTGCCCTGCCCGATGTTGGAATAGCCCTCGCGGCCAAGGCCGGTGTCCATCAGCAGCTCATGAATGTCGCGCAGACGCGCGGACTGCTTATTTATATAGTATTCGCTCTCGCCGGAGCGGTAATACCGCCGGGTGATCATGACCTCGGGCGTCTCGAGCTTGAGCGAGCCGTCCTGATTGTCCAGCACGAGCGTGGCCTCGGCGAAGCCGACCGCGGAGCGCTTTTGTGTGCCGCCGAAGATGACGTCCTCCATTTTTGCGCCGCGCAGCGCCTTGGAGCTTTGCTCGCCCATCACCCAGCTGATGGCGTCGGAAATGTTGGACTTGCCGCTCCCGTTCGGGCCGACGATCGCGGTGATGTCGCTGCCGAATTTGAGCACCGTTTTGTCGGGGAACGACTTGAAGCCCTGAATTTCCAGTGACTTAAGGAACATACGCATACTTCTCCATAATGAATCTTCCTGATATTGTAGCAATTTTTCATACAAATTTCAAGAGAAAGTCACCCGTCACGGCAGAAAAATACAGCGGCACGCATCCAGCCGGATGCGTGCCGCCGCAGACGTTCTTATCAGCGCCTTGCGCGCCGTTTTGTCCGATCAGTGCAGGCCGAGGTAATACGCCTTCAGCGTTGCCTTTTTCTCCGTGTATGCTGCGTGGATCTCGTCGGCAAGCGAGGTGCTCTCACCGAGCTGGGTCAGAAGATCCCGGATGCGCGTCTCGACGTCCTGCATCTTCGCGTCGCACTCTTTTTCCTTTTTCAGTGCCTCCGACAGATATTTCATGCCGATGTCGTATTTCGCGGATGTGGTCTGCTTTGCCTCGGGAAGCTCCGTAAATTCATCGATGGCGCTCTGGTTGGCGCGTTCCAGCCAGCCGGTATACTCCGCCTCCATGACATAGACCTCTGCCACGCATTTGTTGAGCTCTCCGCGCAGCGCGGCCTGCGGGTCAGGCTGCTCGGGCTGCTCCTGCGGAGCCTGTTCTGTCTGCTCCGGCGGCTGGTTCGGCTTCTGCGCCTGCGTGAGGCGGTCAATGAGCGCGTCGCGGTCTTCCTCGCCGCTGTGGAGCAGCTCTTTTTCCTCCTCCGTCATCGGGCGGACGGTCACACCGGCCTCCTGCGCGGCCTGTTCCGTTTTTGCCTGCTGCTGGGAGATCTGCTCGGTAAACTTCTCCTGCGTCATGCTGCGCGAGAGCACCAGCGCGCGAAGATTGTCGCGCTGCCAGATGCAAAGCCCCCCGATCACCGCGGCAAGCGCCAGCAGAACCCAAAGAGCCGTCCGTTTTTTCCTGTTCATGGAGCGTCCTCCCTACAAAAAATTCGCTTTTTACAGTATACCACACTCTGTGGAAGATGCAAGTGGCGTCTTGCCCACATTTTGCGCTCCGGCGTCTTCCACTTTTTCAGAAAAAACGCATCATTTTCCAAAATCGTCCTTGAAATTCGTCCCAATTCGAGGTATGATACACTTGAATCAAAGTAGGGTATTATGCCCACGAAAACGGGCGGCGTCCTTTTGCATCCGCAGCGCCGCACGGAACATCTCATAAGGTATGAGGGGGAGTCATCATGAATCATTGGTTTAACGGAAAGAGGCTCACGGCCTGTGCTCTGGCGCTGGTCATGATCGTCTCGATGCTGTGCATCTGCGTATCGGCTGTCGGCGTAGACGAGGCCAAGGCTTCGCTGGCAACGGTTGAGATCACGCAGGTCTACAACACCCAAAAGACAAGCAGCGGCGTCCACGACTACCGCACGGACGGCAAGGATGTCTACATCACTTACAGCGCCACGCTGCAAATGACGGACATCATGGCGGAGTATCTCCAGCCGCGTCAGGCGCAGCTCTATGATGCGCAGTTCAATGTCAACATGAACGTTGACCTGTCGCTTCTGGAGTTTGACACCTCCTCTGACACGCTGACCTTCACGTTCACCAGCACGTTCCTCAAGCCGCGCACCACGCGCGCGATTCCGTCGCTGAGCTACAAGCTCGTGAGCATGGACGGCGGCGTGTTCACGTATGAGCTGAGCGTTGACCGCGTATGGGCGGAGGCACAGCGCGGCACGATCACCGTTCCGATGGAGCTGATCGTCTACGCCGACCGCAGCCGCGCCTACGGCTTTGACGAGGCGATCGCAGCGGGCTACGGCGCGGAGCGCGTCATGTTCTCCGATTTCTCCGTTTCCGACTGGCAGCATGAGATCAAGCTCACGCTCGCGGAAATGAAGGTGCGCGATGACGTCGCCAAGACCGTCACCACCGACTCCTTCACATGGAAGACCGTCAAGGCCTACGGCACCGTGGACGGCAGCTTCTCTTACATCACCGCCGACGTCCCGACCGACCTTTCCCACGCGGCACGCCTCGCCGGGAACCCCGAGTGGAGAAAGACGCTCGCCTTCGGCAATGACGCCGACATCACCGAGTGGGTCTCGAACGAAGTCCGCGTGCTTCTTAAGCGCACCGACATCACCAAGCCCTCCGGCAGCATCACGCCGGGCGACTTGAACACGGAAGACCACTTTGCCTACGTCATCGGCTACAAGGACGGCATGGTGCATCCCGAGCGCAACGTCACGCGCGCCGAGGTCGCGACCATCTTCTTCCGGATGCTCAAGGACGAGTCCCGCAACAAGTACTGGTCCAAGACCAACAGTTTCTCCGACGTCAGCGCCACCGCATGGTATAACAACGCCATCTCCACGCTGACCAACATGGGCGTCATCAGCGGCTATCCAGACGGCACGTTCCGTCCGAACGCCGGCATCACCCGCGCCGAGTTTGCGAAGATCGCGGTCAGCTTCTTCGATGTGAACGTTGACCAGACGCTCGGCACCAACTTCACCGACGTGGCGGGCGCATGGTACACCAAGTACATCAACCTCGCCGTCGAGCTGAACATCGTCAACGGCTACGCCGACGGCACGTTCCGTCCGAACAACCTGATCACGCGCGCCGAGGCGATGAAGATCGTCAACAACACGCTGCGCCGCACGCCGCACAAGGATCGTCTGCTGCCCGAGAAGGACATGATCACCTGGCCGGACAACATGGACAAGAACGTGTGGTACTACGCCGTTGTGCAGGAGGCCACCAACTCCCACGACTATGACCGCGTCTCCATCACCGATTACGAACAGTGGACCGCGCCGCTGCCCGTCCGCGACTGGGCGAAGTTCGAGCGTGAATGGTCCGACGCCAACTCCGCCGCAAATCCGGGCGAGGTCGTTGACGGCACAGCCGGTCTCGGCGGCCGCTGAGTCTATCACAGTCTGATCACTGTTTTGAAACAAGCCATCACATAAGAGTAAGGAGAGAGAGCATACCATGAAAAAGAATCTGACCAGAATTCTTTCCCTGCTGCTCGTGCTTGTCCTGATGGTCGGCGTTCTGCCCGTTTCGGCTCTGGCCGACGGGTGGGACCTGACAGGCGAACTGGACACCGAGCAGCTCTTCGAAAGAGCCGAGCCCGTCGAGATGCAGAGTAAACCTGCGGTCGATGGCTACGACTACAGCATCATGTTCCTTGACTGCGGCAGAAAGTATTATTCTGTTGACAGCATCAAGGCACTCATCGACAACGCCTCTGCGGCTGGCTTCAATTATATCCAGCTTGCAGTCGGCAATGACGGCCTGCGTCTCCTGCTGGACGACATGAGCCTGACCGTAAACGGCACGACCTACTCCAGCGAAGCTGTCTCCAGCGCAATCCACGCGGGCAACGAGGCTTACTACAATTTCGACGTTGACGAGCTGACGCAGAGCGAGATGGACACCATCATTGACTATGCCACATCCAAGGGCATGGGCGTGATTCCCTGCGTCAACACGCCGGGTCACATGGACGCCATTTTGGACGCAGCCACGAGCCTGACGGGTAAGAACTGCTCCTACAACGGCTCTGCCCGCACCATTGACGTCACCAATGATACCGCCGTGGCGTTCACGCAGGCGCTGCTCCAGAAGTACATCACCTACTTTGCCGGCAAGGGCTGCCAGCTCTTTAACATGGGCGCGGACGAGTACGCGAACGACATCTATACTGGCGGCGGCATGGGCTTCGGCAACCTCCAGACTACCAGAAAATACAGCTATTACGTCACTTATGTCAACCAAGTCGCGAAGATGATCAAGGACGCCGGTATGACGCCGATGGCGTTCAACGACGGCATCTACTTTAATAGCGACACCTCCAGCGGTAAGTTTGACACCGATATCATCATCTGCTATTGGTCGAACGGCTGGTCCGGATATTATCCAATGTCTGCCTCTGACCTTGCAGCACCAGACAAGGGCTTCAAGCTGGTCAACACCAGCGGTGCCTATTACTGGGTGCTTGGCAAGCCAAACGATCAGTGCTCTGCCGAGAAGGCTCGCGGATTTAACTACCAGACTTTCCCTAAGCAGGGAGGTGATGAAACGATCAGCAACCCCGCCGGTGCGATGTTCTGCATCTGGGGAGATAATCCCGGCGCTGAGACCGAAGCCAGCGTTATCAGCAAGACCGCTGCCACCATCGAGGCATTCGGCGGCACGCTTCCGAAAACGAACCCCGGCTCCACAACGCCTGTATTCAAGGTCGTTGGTGATGTTCCCAACGGCGGCACCCTGACCATGGGCAGTGCGCTGACGCTGCGCGTGCCCGAGGGCATGACCGCCATCTGGACGGCCTCTCCGGAGGGCATCGTTCAGATTGAGGTCCCCGACTCTGCCAACGCAAACCGAAGCGTGACCGGCAGCTCCGTCAAGGTGACCGCACTGAAAGCCGGTGATGTGACCATCACCGCCACCAATCCTGACGACACCACGCAGACGGCAAACTTTACGCTGACGGTTCAGCCGCGCAAAGCTACGGATATCACCGTTTATGTGGGTCAGGACCATACAATCACTGTGAACGGCAGCGTTCAGATTGAGGCTCACCCCAACGCAAATATCGCGACAGTCACGACTGAGGCAGGCACTTCCAGTGTGCCGGTGTTTGAAAAAATTACAAGCACCGCTGGCTTGGAATCCGGCAACTCCTATCTGATTGAAAGCGCTCAAGCCGCAAATAAGGGAAATAACGCAACCCTGCTGACCAACGAAGCCAGTGGCAATATGCTCAAGCTCTCTGGCACGCAGTCCGCAACACCCCCCTCTGCAAAATGGACGATCACGAAATATTCCAGCAGCTATAGCAACTATTATTACGTTCAGAGCGTCAGCAACTATTTGAATATCGGAGACGGAACTGCTACCTTGAGTACCTCCCGTGTACCTCTGGTGCTCTCTACAATGCAAAACGGCGGCAGCACATACTGGGATATTAGCAGAACTCCTGTCCGGACAACTTATCATCTAAATCAGTATGGCGGTGCTAGTGCAGCCGTTGCCGCTGGTTACACCGATAGCGCGGAGAACGATCCCGGAAGCTGCTGGAACATCTATAAGATCACCGAAGGAACCACGCCGTCTACCACCATCACCTTCCACGGTGTTGCTGAGGGCGACACAACGGCAACCATCGGCGGCGTGGATTACAATATTCACGTTGTTTCCAAAACGTTGGCTAATGTTGATCCTCTGGAAATCGAGTTCTGGATCACCAACCAGAAGCTCTATGACAATGAAAATACCCATAATCAAGAAAATCACACAATGTCTATTCACGCTGCCGACGCTAACGTGAACAGTGAAGATGGCGTTGCAATCGATAAAAAAACCCCGAGTCTAGCTTATAACGAAGACAAGAAGGAACACCATTATTGGATGACCGTCCGGCTGGATTCTGACCACAAGCAGACCGCCTCCGATGGTGTTGACCAGACAGCAGCGGGCACCACGCTGACGCATGTGCGCTACCTCAACGATGCATGGCAGTATAAGACTCTGGCTGGAGATTGGGAGTCCTTCCAAACCGGCGATCAGCTCGTTGCCTATTACCTGCAAAAGACGACCGTCACAAAGGACATCGAAACTTTTGTCAAGGACTGGGGTTCTGTACCGGGCGCTTTTCAAGGTTATCCAGTGGAACATGTTGCTTTGACAATTGCGATCGTCTATCCCGATGGCACGATTCAGCCGGCCGAGGAGAAGATGTATAGCGAGGCAACCACGATCTTCAATTACTGGAACAACCGCAATATCGGCATCATCGTGCCGAAAATCAACGAAAACTACACCATCAGCAAAATGACCGTTACAGACGGTACCCGGCAAATCACCTCGAGTAGTGATGATACTAATTATGCTTGGTACGCTAATGACACTATCAAGTGGGAAACAGTAAAAAATGAAGCCGGTGTTGATTGGTATGACGAGACTCTGGTTTGGAATTCCTCCATGAACACGGAGCCCATGATAAACGCCTCCGGCCTCACTGGCGAGCTAAAGACCAAATGCACATGGTCTGCCGCGAACACCGCAAAGCTCGTTCTGATCTATCTCGAGCCGATTCAGAAGGATACGAACCTGAATATTGTCTATCACAACGATACGGACAATGAGACGATCCTGCGATCTCAGATCGCCATGGTTTACAATGCTGGCGATCCTCAACCCACATACGACAACAGCCTGCACTACAACAACGCCCCTCTCCCCATGCCCAATGATCGCAAGTGGAGCGGCACAGCCCCCAGCGAACCAAACTATCTCCCCGATGAAGCGTATGTTGTGAACGCCGCCGGCAACCACCAGACTTTCAACAAGAATGTCGCCAAAATCCCGAGCGTTGCACCGAAGTACCAGAGCGGCTTCTACAAATACTACGGTGCGGATGTCTCTGCGGATGGCAAGACGCTGACGCTCCATTATGTCATCGACAATGCCAAGCTCACAAAGCAGTATGTCCTCGACTTCGGTCTGCCGCTCCGCATTCCGCTGAAAGACTTGATCGATAACGATCTGAGCACAGTTGAGGGCGTCTATGCCAATGGCGTTCCGCTTGACAGTACCACTGATTATAACACCCAGCATGGCACGCTCCGCTACGATGCGGCAAGCCACGAGATCATCTATACCAGAACCGCAACGTTCAGCGACAACACGATCTCGACCGCAAACTTCCAGATCATGTACAGAGGTGCGACAACTCTCTCCAAGACAATCACCATCGGCGTCATCCCCGCCTCGAACATTCTCTATGAGGAGAATTTCCTGACGCCAGCAGAAGATACTAGCGCCAACCGTCTGTCTTGGACACTGGATACAGCAGGCTCTCTTGGCAGCACGAAGCAAGCCACCCATAAGAACGATGTGGAAGCGATTTTCGGCTATGATGACGCTTACAAGAACAGCACCGGCTCCAATGGTGCATGGAAAGTCTCCAATCTGAGCAAGGAAAGCTCCGTCTCGAAGCCCCTGACTGCTGAGTTCTACGGCAATGCTCTTGATGTCATCGGCACCTGTGATGCGAACACGGCGATGCTCATGATGATCATTTCCAATGTCGATAACCCGAGTGCTGCCAAAAAGCCTGTTCTGGTTGACACGCGCTACAATGGCGGAACTCTGAATCAGGTTCCCTTCGCCCATGTCGAGCTTGAGAGCGATGCCCATTACAGCGTCAACATTCGTGCCTACTACGCACCGGCGATTGCCGCAAGCAACACCAACACAGCTGCCACGTTCGGCGCAGTCAGCGCCATCAGCGACTTTGCCGCTTCCGCCAGCTATGCCGATCAGGCCGTTTGGAGTCAGATGGCACACGATCTTGCCGAGGATGGTCTGTCACTCGATGACGTGGAGTTTGTCCGCTTCGATGACACCGCATCCGCTGCCCAGACCGACTCCTTCGCCGTCTATGCCGACCTGTACTCGGTTCAGCAGCCCGCGCGTCCGGAGGGTACGAATCTCGCCATTGACGCCTTCCGAGTCTACCGCAGCTCCGACTCCAGCGACGCAATTGGTGAAAAGTACATTGCCTCTGAGCAGAACATGGTCTATGAGAATATCATTGACGTTGTGAAGAACGAGGTCATCACGGCCTATACCGAAAATGGCCAGTATAGCGGCTCCGCTATCAATGGTTATGAAAGTGCCGGCGGCCCGCAGAACGAGATTTACCTTGCTGGTGGTCTGTCCGTTGCCTTTAAGGTTGAGAATGCCGGTGACACGATTCAGGTCAGCCTCCGCGCAGTTCAGGGTGCTGCCCAGTGGGCCACCAGCGAGAATGGTACTCCCACTTCGATCAACACCAACACGGAGATGTACTACACAATCACAAAGGATTCAAGCGGTAATTTTGTCATCGCAAACCGCGGTGACGCGCTGCTTGCCATCGGCAATGTGAAGCTCCCGAGCGGTGCCAAGACCATGAGCGCCAGCGAGATCGACGAGGACGCCCTTCGCGCAAGCCTCTGCGCTGCACTCGGCCTGTCCGCAGGGCAGCCGCAGGCCTTCCAGCCCAAGACCTTCACCGCCAGAGCAACGACGCTGCCGATGCTCCGCAACAAGCGTGTCTCGGTGCTCATCACCATCTCCAACGACGTCTCCTATGTGACTGTCAACGGCGTCAAGTACACGCCGAGCCGCTACTACGCGAGCTGGCAGAAGACGCGCCTCATTCAGTTCGGCGAGACGCTCGGAAAGTATGAGTCCAAGACCTATACCATCATCGCCTATGACGCAAACGGCGTGGCAAGCGCCCCGATCACCGTCAACGGCTGAGAAAGGAGTGTTACAAATGAAAGTTTATGAAAAGCCCGCGCTGACGCTCCTTACCGTCTCAGCCAACGATGCGCTCTGTCTGAACGGCTGTATGCCCGGCTACAAGTGGACATACGACCAGTACCTCGCCTATTTGGAGGGCTTGGGGTTTACAGGTAATCCCAATGATGCTTTCTCTAGCGGTGATCAGTGCGCCAGTCAACTTCCCGGTTTTGAATTCTACTGCAAATTCACCGGCGCCAATCAGATCTTCACATCCTAATTGCGCACCACAAGCAAGTGCCCACGCCCCTGCGGGCGTGGGCGCTTTTCCAGTCTCAGGAGGGTCGAATTTTGGACTATTATTACGAATTCTGCGGCGTCCGCTTCCGCGTTTCCGCGCCGCTTGCCATGCGCATCGACAAGGACGCAGCCGTATTTCAGACTGCTCCCGCCTCCCCCGACGTGACGCTCACCGTCTCGCCGTCCGAGCAGCTGACGCCGCGCGGCGAGTTCCTCGCCCAGCGCGGTGAAAAGCAGGTCTGGCGCGACGGCAGCACCGTCCTCCGCCTGACGAAGGACGTTTTTCGCCCGGAGCCATATCTGCTTTCCTCCTACCGACTTGACGCGCCGCAGACTGTCACCTGCCATGCCCGGCAGGAGTACTGGCAGTGGGCCACGCGCTCCAACTATCTGTGGCCGGGCATATCCCTGCCGCAGCTCCTGCTGTATCACAGCACGCTCGTTTTTCACGCGGCGTACACCGGCACGCCGCAGGGCGCTATCTTGTTCTCCGCCCCCAGTCAGACCGGAAAATCAACGCAGGCTGCGCTCTGGGCGCAGCATCGCGGCGCAGAAGTCCTCAACGGCGACAAGGCCGCCGTCCGTCTTGACGGCGCGCCGACGGTCCATGGCGTGCCCTTCTCCGGCACGAGCGGCATCTGCCGCAACGTCTCCATGCCGCTGCGCTGCATCGTCCTGCTTTCGCAGGCCCCCGAAAACCGCATTCGCCGTCTCGGCGCGTCCGAGGCGCTGGCGCTGCTGCCGCAAAATGCCTTTGCCGACGCCTCCGTCCGTGAGGAATGGCAGCGGACGCTGTCCTTGCTGCTCGACCTCATCTCCGCCGCGCCGGTCTACGCCCTCGCCTGCACGCCGGACGTGCGGGCCGTCGAAACACTGGAACATGCACTCGTCCGCGACGGGTTCTGAAATATATGAAACAGGAGGCGCTTATGAACGCCTATGACATTTACAACCAGCGCTTGTTCGCGCGCGCGGACATGCTGGGCGTGCCACTTTCCGGCACGTTCGAGTTGACGCCGCGCTGCAACTTCCGCTGCAAAATGTGCTACATCCACCGCGCCGAACATGACGCGGCTGCACGCGCTGCCGAACGCAGTGCGGCGCAATGGCTCGCGCTTGCGGAGCAGTGCTGCCGCGAGGGAACGCTGATGCTTCTGCTGACCGGCGGTGAGCCGCTGCTCCGGCCGGATTTTCGCGAAATTTACACCGGCTGCAAACGCATGGGGCTCGTTCTCTCGGTCAACACCAACGCATCGCTGATAGACGATGATATGGTCGAGCTTTTCGCCGCAAATCCGCCGCGCCGCGTCAACATCACGCTCTACGGTGCGTCGCCGGAGACCTACGGCGCGCTCTGCGGCAGCCGTGAGGCATACGCGCGCGTTGTCCGCGCGATCTTGAACCTGCAAAGCGCGGGCGTGATCGTCAAGCTCAATTTCTCCGTCACACCTTACAACCGCCACGACGCGCAGGCCGTATACGATTTTGCGGCGGAGCACCAGCTCCCCCTGCAGGCGGCATGCTATATGTTCCCGCCTGTCCGTGCCTGCGAGCATGGCTGCTACGACGCCGACCGCATCTCCCCTGACGAGGCCGCCGAGGAAAAGGTGCGCTATGACCTTTCCCGCTTCACGCACGACGAGCTGCGCCTGCGGTGGCAGACGTATCTCTCCGGCGGCAGTGTGCCGGACCCCGACAACGAGTGTCAGGAGCTTCCGACGCAAAAGCTCCGCTGCCGCGCCGGAAGCAGCACGTTCTGGGTCACATGGGATCAGCAGATGCGCCCGTGCGGGATGATGACCGAGCCCAGCGTCGATCTGGACGCAATGCCTTTTTCAGAGGGCTGGCAGCGGCTGCACACGATGCGCGAGGAGATCATGGTGCCCGCGAAATGCACCGCCTGCACCGTCAAAAATGCCTGCGACCAGTGCGCCGCCGTCTGCTATGCCGAGAGCGGCAGCTATACGCAGGCGCCCGATTACATGTGCGCCATGACGCGCGCGTATCTCCGCCTGATCGAGGCGCAGCTCAAATCCCTCTGAAATCATCTTTTTCCGCCAAAAAATTGACAATTTCCCCCTGAATGTGCTAGAATATAATATTGCTGAGTTTTGGCATCAGAGAGGCGGTGGGTACATTGGATTTTGTGCGGAGAGTCTGCAAAAAGCTCCGTTCCGGATGGCTTCGCGAGTTCTATCAGGAGGCGCTTTGGATCTGGGCGTACATCCGCCGCTACCGCTTGACGGTCGTGATCCATGTTCTGCTGGCGCTGCTGTCCACGGCGCTCGGCCTTGGTACCTCTGTTGCCTCCAAATACCTGATCGACGCCGTGACCGGCCACAAAACCGGCTCCATCGGCCTCGCCGCCGCGGTTATGGCGGGCATGATGCTCACGAGCATCCTGCTGCGCGGCGTTTGCAGCCGCATCGGCGCGAAGATCAACATCCGTGTCCGCAATGAGATCCAGGCAGAAGTCTACCACGCAATTCTTCATACCGCGTGGGAGCCGCTGGAGGACTTTCGCTCCGGTGATCTGCTCAGCCGCCTGACCGGCGACGTAGACACCGTTGCAGGAAGCGTCACGAGCTTCGCACCGGGCCTTGTCTCCGGACTTGCGCAGTTTACAGGCGCACTGGTCATCATGCTCTGCTATGACCCCACCATGGCGCTGATCGCGCTGATCTCCATTCCGGTCAGTGTGCTGCTCTCGCGCCTGCTCGTGGGCCGGATGCGCGACCACAGCCGCAAAATGAAGGAGATCTCCAGCGACGTCATGTCGTTTTATGAGGATTCCCTGTCCAACATCACCAGCATCAAGGCCTTTGGCATCACCGGCCTGTTTTACCGCCGTATGCTCCTGCTTCAGGGGAACTACCGCGGCGAATATCTTGACTTCAACCGCTTCTCCGTGCGCACCTCGGCCTGCCTGTCCCTGCTGGGCGCGGCAGTTTCCGCCGGGTGCTTCGGCTGGGGCGTATTCCGCCTGTGGAGCGGCGCGATCACCTATGGCTCGCTGACCATGTTCCTTCAGCTCGCCTCCGCACTCAGCTCCTCCTTTTCCGCACTGATCGGGCTCGTCTCGTCCGCAATCTCCATTTCGACCTCTGCGGGACGCGTGATGGCCGTCACCCAGCTTCCTGCGGAATCCGGCGCGGACACGCTCACCTCGGACGAACTGCGCCATGTCTCCGTCTGCATCCACGGCGCTTCCTTCTCCTATCAGAGCGGTGAGCCCGTTCTGAAAAGCGCTGATTTTTACGCCGCGGAAAACGAATTCGTTGCACTGACCGGCCCATCCGGTGAAGGCAAGACGACCATGCTGCGCATGCTGCTTGGTCTTATCCAGCCGAAAAGCGGCACGGCAAGCCTTCTCTGCGACGGCGCCGAATACGCGCTTTCCGCCGCGACACGGCGCGCCTTCTCCTATGTCCCGCAGGGAAACAGCATGTTTTCCGGCACCATTCGTGAAAATCTCTGTCTTACCGACCCCGATGCGGACGACGCACGGCTGGAGGCCGCGCTCCGCGCCGCCTGCGCGTGGGAGTTTGTCAGCGCACTGCCGGATAAGCTCGACCATCGCCTCGGCGGTCACGGAAAGGGACTCTCCGAGGGTCAGGCCCAGCGCCTTTCCATTGCGCGCGCGCTGCTGCGCGGGGCGCCGATTCTGCTTCTGGACGAGGCGACCTCCGCGCTGGATGAAGCGACGGAGACGCAGCTTCTTCGGAACCTGCGGGAAAGTCCGTTCGTCCATACCTGTATTTTCGTAACGCACCGCCCGGCGGCAGCCGCCATTTGCAGCCGCCGCTACCGCGCTGCGGACGGCATTGTTCGAGAGGAAAACGCATGCAGCGAAAACATCTGAGCGTTGATACCGGGACCTTGCTGGAGCATTACCGCGAGCTGCTGGAGACCGCAGACGCGCTCCCGCTGGAGATCACCGGCAGCAGCATGACGCCGTTTCTCGTCCCCGGACGCGACAGCGTTCTGCTTACAAAGCCGGCAGCGCCGCTTCGCCCCGGCGACATCGTTTTATACCGCCGCGATGACGGCGCGTATGTCCTTCACCGCATCATCCGTCTCGCGCGCGACGGCACGCTCTGCCTCGCCGGAGACGCACAGACCGTGCTGGAGCGCGGCATCCGCAGAGAACAGGTCTTTGCCGTGGTGCGCTCTGCCACGCGAAAGGGAAAATGTCAAAAGCCCGGCTGCTTCTGGTGGGATTTTTTCGCACACGTCTGGACGCATCTTCTGCCGCTGCGGCACCGGCTTCAGCGTGTATATCAAATACTCAGCTTCCGAAGGAGGACGCACACATGAGAGCTTCCACAGATTTTCTTCTCCGCGAGATCGCAGGAGAGTTTATGCTCGTTCCGGTCGGTCCCGGCGCATCCGGGATCAACGGTCTTGTCACGCTCAACGAGATCGGCGCGTTTCTTTTTAAGACCCTACAGACCGACCAGAGCCTTGACAGTCTTACCGAGGCGGTCGTATCGGAATACGACGTCGCCCCTGAGACTGCGCGTGCCGACGCGGCGGATTTCCTGCGGCAGCTGAGCGAGATCGGCGCACTTGCGCAAACCGATGATTGACATCCACGCGCATATTCTGCCGGGTGTTGACGATGGCTCACCCTCGATGGAGGACTCGGTAGAGATGGCACGGCTTGCGCTGCAAAGCGGTGTGCGTGCCATGATTGCCACCCCCCACTGTGACCTGCCCGGTGTGCACTGCGTTGCCGCGCGTGACATTCCGCTGCGGGTGGACCTGCTGACCCACGCTCTGCGTGAGGCCGGTCTTCCGCTGCGCATTTATCCCGGCATGGAGATCTTCGGCACGCCGCAGACCGCCGAACGCCTGAAAAGCGGCGCACTGTGCACGCTGGCCTCATCCCGCTACCCGCTCATTGAGTTTCCGTTCGCTGATTACGGCCCGGAGGCGACCGACATCCTGCATTCCGTTCTCCGGCTCGGTCTGCGCCCGATCGTGGCGCATCCGGAGCGCTATGCGTATACGCAGACGCAGCCGCAGCTTCTGAGCGTGTGGGTCAGCATGGGCTGCCTGCTGCAGATCAACCGCGGCAGCCTGCTCGGCCGCTTCGGTGAACGTGCGGAGACGCTGGCGCACCGTATGCTCGAGCGCGGCTTTGTGTCATTCGTCGCCAGCGACGCCCACTACCCCACCGTGCGGACGCCTTGGCTGCGCGATGCGGCGGCCTTTTTGCTGCGGGAGTACCCGACCGAGCTGGCATGGAAGCTGCTCGACCAAAATCCGCGCTGTGTACTGCGCGACACTGAAATTGAAACAGACGAACCGAGATGGTTCGATTGAGGAGAATGGACTGTGCGAAACAAGGGAAAAATTCTGCTTTTGGCTCTGACGCTGCTCTGCTGTGCGGCGTTTGCCGTGTATCAGTACCGCTATTTGCGCACTGCTGACCGCGAGCCGCCCAAGATCAGCATGGCGCAGCAGGAGCTGACGCTGTCTGTCTCCGACCCGGACACACGCCTTCTCGAAGGCATGTCCGCGACGGATGCACGGGACGGTGATGTGACGCCGTCTCTGATCGTTGAGTCTGTGCGCGGCGTTGTGGCGGACAAGCGCTTTACCGTGACTTACGCGGCATTTGACCGCGCCGGAAATGTGGCAAAGGCGCAGCGCACGGTCTTTTATTCCGACTATACAAGCCCGCGCTTCAGCCTGAGCGCGCCGCTTATTTTCCGCGCGGGTGTCTCGCCGGACGCGTTCGCGCCACTCAGCGCGCAGGACGTCTTTGACGGCGACCTGACCGAGCGCATCAAGGGCACGCTCATTAGCGGCGGCTCCATGCTGCGAGAGGCCGGTGACTACACCGTCCAGTTCCGCGTGACAAACGCGCTGGGTGACACGTCTTATCTGACCGCGCCCGTTTTGCTGACGGACGGCGGGACCGGCTCGGCGGAGATCACGCTGGAGACGTACCTTCTCTATCTGAAGACAGGCGAGGCCTTTTCCCCGAGACAATATCTTCAGGAATTGAACGCGGGCGGGCAGACGTTCCTGCTCAACCACGCGCAGACCGGCGTGGATGTGGAGGTCAGCTCCAATGTGGATACCGCCGTTCCCGGCACATATTATGTGGATTATACCGTGACATACGGACGCTATACCGGCAGGAGCCGCCTGCTTGTGGTTGTGGAGGACTGACATGACGGAAGAAAAAGTACCAAAGCAGGAGCAGAGCATCGAGCTTTTGTCGTTTGACCCGATCGTCTGCCTGCGCGACGTGCTGCGCCGCTGGTATGTGATCGCCGCGCTCGCACTGATCGCCGCGCTCGGCGCTTACGCCGGAAGTGAGGCGACATATACGCCGCGCTACACCACGACGACAACGTTCGTTGTCACCATGCAGGACAGCTCCTCCTCCGTATACCAGAATCTCTCTGCGACGAGCAATCTTGCCGCCGTCTTTTCTGAGATTCTGAACAGCTCCGTCCTGCGCAAGACCGTGGTCGAGACGCTCGGCATTCCCGCTTTCCACGGAAGCATTGAGGCCTCTGCGGTCGCGGAGACGAACCTGCTCACCATGTGCGTCACAGACCGTGACCCCCGCACCGCCTTTCTCGTTACAAACGCCATCATCGACTGCCACTCAGTTGTCACCCAGCAGGTCATCGGCGACACGGTTCTGGAGGTGCTTCAAAGCCCCACCGTGCCTTCCGCACCGTCCAACCCGCTGAATGCCGCGGACACCGCCAAAAAGGCCGCGCTGCTGACCGCAGCCGGCATGTGCGTCCTGCTGTTTATGATCTCTCTGCTGCGTGACGCCGTCCGAAGCGTTGGTGAGGCCGAGCGGAAGCTTGACTGCCGTGTGCTCGCCGAGATCCGGCACGAGCGCAAATACCGCACGCTCCGCGCCGCGCTGCGCCGGAAAAAGAGCTCCATCCTGATCACCGAGCCGCTGACCTCATTCTCCTACACCGAGACCATCCGGACGCTCCGGCGGAAGCTGGAGCAGCACATGCCGGAGCGCGGCAACACCATTTTGATCACAAGCGCGCTCGAAAACGAGGGAAAATCCACCATCGCCGTCAATCTGGCGCTGTCGCTGGCACAGAAACACAAGCGTGTGCTTCTGGTGGACTGCGATCTGCGCAAGCCCGCCTGCCGCAAGATTCTTGAGATCCCCGCTGTCCAGCACGAAACGCTGGAGGTCCTTCGCGGCACAGCTGCGCCGGGCGACGCCATTGTGCGCGCATCGGATACACCCACGCTGTCGCTGCTTTTGCAGACGCAGTCCGTCCGCAATTCCAGCAAATTCGTCAGCTCCAGTGCCATGGCAGCATTTCTTGACGCCGTCCGCTCACGCTATGACTACGTCATTCTGGACACGCCGCCCATGTCCGCCGGTTCTGACGCAGAGGCGCTTGCAGAGCTGGCCGACGCCGCCGTTCTGGTCGTGCGGCAAAATCAGGCCGGAACAGCACTGCTGCGCGCCTGTGTCAGCACGCTGCGCGGCACAAACGCAAAACTGCTCGGCTGCGTGCTGAATGACTGCCATGCCTCCATCCTCTCCGAGCAGAGCAGCTACGGCTACGGCTACGGTTACGGATACGGCTACGGCTATG
The DNA here is from genome assembly GCA_900548625.1 of uncultured Eubacteriales bacterium. Classification (GTDB taxonomy): domain Bacteria; phylum Bacillota; class Clostridia; order Oscillospirales; family Oscillospiraceae; genus CAG-170. The sequence goes on from URLO01000004.1 coordinate 29,295, forward strand.
GACATTACGGCCATTACGGAAAGTACGGCAAATACGGCGCTTATGACGCCGCCCGGAAAGATGGCCGCTGAACGGAGCTACGCTATGGAGAATAATACAAACAAAGAAGTGAATATCGCGGGCATCGATCTGCATCAGCTTCTGACCGACGGCTTACGCACCATGCGGCAGACACTGCTGCTGTTCATTGCGGCGCTCGCCGTCTGCACGGGTCTTCTTTGCTGGCGCACCTATCGCACCTACCGCCCGATGTACCGCGCAAGCGCAACGTTTACGGTCTATGTCGCAAACCCGCTTCAGTCCGAGATCCGCAGCTACAACACCGCCACTGCGGAGCAGATGGCAAAAACGTTCCCCTACATTCTGACGAGCGGTGCGCTGAACGACCGTGTTATGCGCGAGCTCGGCATCTCTGCCATGCCGGCAGTGTCCGCCTCTGTTCTGAACAACACCAACATTTTTACGCTCACCGTTACCTCCTCCGACCCGCAGCTTGCCTACAATGTGCTAAACGCCGTGATCGAGAACTATCCCGACGTCGCAGAATTCGTCGTCGGCCCGACGGTCATGAATCTGCTGGATGAAAGCGGACTGCCGTCCGTACCGTACAATACGCGAAGCTATCGCGGCGCGGTCAAAAAAAGCGTTTTGGTCTGCACCGCGCTCTGGCTGCTCGTCTGCATCGTGTTTGCGGCGCTCCGCAGCACTGTTCACGGAGAGGACGAGCTCAAGCAGATCCTGAATCTGCCCACGCTTGGCGTTCTGCCGCTCGTCCGGAGCCGGAAAAAGAGCGAGCGTGCGCTCTGCCTCCAGCCGGAGGCGCACTCCGGCTTCTCTGAGGCCGTACAGCTCATGCGCATCCGCGTGCAAAAGAAAATGCGCGAGAGCGGGATGAAGGTCCTGCTTGTCTCCAGTGCCTCGCCCGGCGAGGGCAAGACAACGGTTGCGATCAACCTTGCCGAGGCGCTTGCCGGCGGCGGCGCGCGCGTGCTGCTGGTGGACTGCGACCTCAGAAACCCATCGGTCGCCCGCGCACTCGGCCTTGAAAACAAGGATGGCCTGGCAGAATATCTGCGCGGTGAAACGTCCTATCAGAAGATCGTCCGCCAAGCCCAGACCAAGGGGCTCTATCTCGTGCTGGCCGGGAAACCAGACGCCAACGCGGCAGAGCTTTTGACGCGCCCCGCGTGCAGGCCCTTCTTCGACGCCTGCCGCACCGTCTTTGACTATGTCATACTCGACACCCCGCCCGCAGCGCTGCTGGCGGACGCCGCAGAGGTCGCCGTCTCAGCGGACTGCGCGCTTCTGACCATCCGGCAGAATTACGCACCGAAGCGGAAGATCCTCGAATGCGCGCAGATCCTCTCGGACAGCAAGCTGCCCGTCATCGGCTGCGTCATCAACTATGCCTCCGGCAGGCACGCCTCCGGCGGCTATTACGGTTACGGCTATGGCTACGGCTATGGCAGCCGGCGCGCGCAGGCATCCGGTGATGCCCCGACGGCCGGCGCTTAAGGAGACATTTTCATGGCAATCCAATCTGTAAAACGAGACTACACGCTGCATCGGCGCGTTGTGCTGTTGATCCTTCTGGATCTGCTTGCGGTCAACTTCTCCGCGCTGGCAGCACTGCTGCTCCGGTTCGAGTTCAGCATCAATGATCTGGCAGAGTCCGGCTTTGCGCAGATCTATCTGAAAACAGCGCCGCTCTACTCCGTGCTCTCCATTCTCCTGTTTGCACTGCTGCACCTCTACAGGAGCCTGTGGGCGTACGCCAGCATCGACGAGCTGCGCTATATTCTCTTTGCCTCGATCGGCTCGGCGCTGCTGGAGCAGCTGATCTGCTATGTCACGGGCTGTTATCTTCCGCGCAGCATGCCGATCCTCGATCTGCTGCTCCTGTTTCTCTCGCTGACGCTCATCCGCTATTCCTACCGCATACTTCGCCGCTTCATCCGCAGGCAGAGCACGCCCATGCGCCCTACCATGCTCATCGGCGCCGGAGCCGCCGGTTCGATGGTCGTGCGTGAGCTCAAGCGCAGCCAGCAGAGCCAGAACAACATCGTCTGCATCATCGACGACGACCCGGGCAAGAAAAACTCGCTGCTCTGCGGCATTCCCATCGTCGGCGGCAGAGACTGCATTCTGGAGGCAGCAAGCCGCTACCATGTGACCGACATCATTTTCGCGATCCCGACCGCCACGCGCCGTGACACGCGCCAGATCGTGGACATCTGCCAGAAGACCGGCTGCAAGCTTCAGATCCTGCCGGGCCTTTATCAGCTCGCCAGCGGCCAGGTCCGCGTCAAGCAGATCCGCGACATCCGCGTGGAGGATCTGCTCGGCCGTGACAAGGTGCAGCCGAACCTCGCAGAGATCGGCTCGTTCATCACAGGAAAAGTCGTGCTTGTGACGGGCGGCGGCGGCTCCATCGGCAGCGAGCTCTGCCGTCAGGTGGCAGCGCAGCACCCGAAACAGCTCATCATCTTCGATATCTACGAAAACAACGCCTACGCCATCCAGCAGGAGCTGCGCTTTACGCACCCGGAGCTGGAGCTGGTCACGCTGATCGGCTCCGTCCGCGACCGCACCCGCGTCGAGTCTGTTTTTGAGACCTACCGTCCCCAGCTCGTCTGCCATGCGGCCGCGCACAAGCACGTTCCCTTGATGGAGGACAGCCCGAACGAGGCCATCAAGAATAACGTCTTCGGCACGCTCAACACAGCCCGCGCCGCTGACCGATACGGCGCGGAGGCCTTCATTCTGATCTCCACCGACAAGGCGGTCAACCCGACGAACGTCATGGGCGCGTCCAAGCGTATCTGTGAAATGATCGTGCAGGTCATGGGGCAAAACTCCAAGACGCGCTTTGCTGCCGTCCGCTTCGGAAACGTCCTCGGCTCCAACGGCAGCGTCATTCCCCTGTTCAAGTCCCAGATCGAGCGCGGCGGCCCCGTCACCGTCACGCACCGCGACATCATCCGCTATTTCATGACGATCTCCGAGGCGGTCTCGCTGGTTTTGCAGGCCTGCTGCTACGCGCAGGAGGGCGAGGTATTTGTGCTGGACATGGGCGAGCCCGTCCACATCGACGCCTTGGCGCGCAACATGATCCGCCTGTCCGGATTTGAGCCGGACGTGGACATTCCCATCGTCTACACTGGCTTGAGACCCGGCGAAAAGCTCTATGAGGAGCTGCTGATGAATGACGAAGGGCTTGACAAAACGCCGAATGAACTGATCTTCATCGGTCATTTCAATGATTTTGACCGCGATGCACTGATGGAGCGCTTGGAGGCGCTGCATACAGCCTGCCACAGCAGCGCGGACATCCGACCGCTGCTCCGGCAGATCGTCCCCACCTATCATCCCGCCGAAAATCCACAGCCCGAGGCCGCGGTCCTTGCCTGACGCGGCGCATCACAGCCGAAAAGGAGCGTTTTTTATGCGTGAGATCCAGCTTGGTCACGTTTATCGTCATTTTAAGGGCGACCACTATCTGGTCGAGGCCGTTGCAAAGGATTCCGAGACCGGAGAGCCCTATGTTGTCTACCGCAAGCTCTATGGCGACGGCGGCTTGTGGCTTCGTCCGCTTGCCATGTTTCTGAGCAAGATCGACCGTGAGAAATACCCGGACGCGCAGCAGGAATACCGCTTTGAGCTTCTGGACATCCCCAGCTGCGCCGGGCACTAAGCCAGTCTCCCTACCCGTTCCCACATTCAAATCAAAAAGGAGTGCGTTGTCATGAAGAAAATTCTGGTTGCCTGTTTTTCCGCCAGCGGTGAGACCGCACGGCTGGCAAAGACCATCGCGGACGTGACCGGCGGCGATCTGTTTGAGATCCTGCCGGAGGCCCCCTACACCGCCGCCGACCTGGACTGGAAGGACAAGACGAGCCGCAGCACTTTGGAAATGAAGGACGCGGCAAGCCGCCCTGCCATTTCCGGCCGCGTGGAGAACATGGCGCAGTACGACACGGTTTTTGTGGGCTTCCCCATCTGGTGGTATCAGGCCCCGCGCATCATCGAGACGTTCCTTGAGTGCTATGACTTTGCAGGCAAGACGCTGATTCCCTTCGCCACCTCCGGCGGCAGTGACATGGGCAAGACCGAAGACATCCTGAGACCCTGCTGCTCTGCGCAGACGGCGTGGTGCCCCGGCAAACGCCTGAGCAGCCGTGAAAGCGCCGCCTCTGTGCGGGAATGGGTCGAGAGCCTGCACTGCTGAGCAGATCCTTTTGGAAACGGAAAAGCAGCGCCCCTCTCGCAAGGTGTCACTGCCCGGCTGCCGCAAGGATGAGTGGAAGGCTCTGCTCCCGCTGCCTTGCTATAAAGAATACAAAACCATTCGCCGCGCCTTAGAGGGCTGTCATCAGTCCTCCAAGGCGCGGCGCTTTTCTCGCTTCATGCTGAGCCCTGCTGCTCACATCATTTTCTCCCCGGCTATTTTGGATACGGCAAGCGTCCGATGCAGCTTCCACCATTTGCTCCGTCTGCATTGCCTGCTGCGTGACAGGTCACGCGTTCAGCTTTGCACGCGGAAAACCAAAATTTGGTCGTTATTGATCTCGTAATCAGCGAGTCAGGCTTGCTTGCCTTACATATCATATGGAGACGTCCGTTTGGATGCAGGAAAGCGTGAGGTATCGAAAAAGCGGTTCTGACGAAAGAACGTCTGGCGAGGATGGAGAAGCAGAACGCTTCTTTTTCATTCCATAAAGGCTCGTAGAGTGAGCCGAACCAGAATATCTTTATAATAAAATGTGCAGCGTTATCGTTCATCTGCACCTGAACCGGTGTCCGCGTTCTCTTGGCTTGCCGCACCCAGAATAAGGTCATGGCGGAAGCGGAGGACGAACCCGTTCTCGCTGTACCGAAGAAAGATGGAATGGTATCTAAAAGGGTGCAGCTTGCCACTCAGAAATGACCTTTGGATGTCAGGTGACCGCGCAGGCGCGTCCACCTCGACAGCAAAGGTCTTTCTTCGTTCAAAATCGTAACCGCTGACGCTGGGCTACGATTTTGTTTTCTGCTTTGGCACCAGTCCGTCTTCTTTAGGCCGTGCAATAAACAGGGGCTGTCCCGAATGATTTTCCGAAATCATTTTGGGCAGCCCCTATTGTCCTATTCCGCACTGCTTTCCTGACAGTTTTTCAGGACCTCCGCGGCTCTGTCCGGATAGTCCGTGATGAGCGCATCCGCGCCGATGCCGGTCAGATACGCCATGTCCTTTTCAGAATTGACCGTCCAATACTGGATCGCCAGATCGTGGGCATGGGCATAGTTGATGACCTTCACGATGCCGAGGTTGATACCATAGCTCGCCTTTGCATCGTTGAACGGAAGCTGAAGCACATCATAAGAGCAGGTGAAGTCCTTTTTGCCGGTCAGCGCGGCAAAATAAAACGTCACCACCTCATCCGGGCTGGCGCTTCGGTGCGTATCCGGATAGTTCGCCGTGATATAGTCTGCTACCTCGTCCCGGAAACTGCCGATGATGACCCGATCCAGAAGGCCGCGCTCCTTCAGCGTGGCATAAAGCTGGTCAGCAGCGGCAAGGCCCACGTCCCCGCCGTCCTTGATCTCGATGATGTAGCGGTAGTCTCCGGCAGAGGTCAGGTAATCCAGCACCTCATCGAGAGACAAAATGCGCAGCTCCTCCGGCACGTCCGCACCATGGAGGTCTGCATAGGGCATTTCGCCCGCGTCGTTTACAAACTGCGCCGCCATGTTCAGTGTCTTGAGCTCCGCCAGCGTCTTGTCGCGAACCGGAATGCCCTCCGCCCCGAACACATATGCCGCGTCCGAAACGCGGTCGAGCGTACCGTCGTGCGAGAGAACGAGCACGTTGTCCGCCGTCATGCGCAGGTCAAATTCAAAATAATCCACCTGAAAATCCGGGTTTTCCACACAGCCCCGGAACGCCGCCATCGTTTCCTCCGGGAAATCGCCCGCGCCGCTGCGGTGGGCCGAGATCGCGGTCGCGCCGGTGATGAAGGGATTGTCCGTGTCATAGCGCTTGCAGTTTTTCGGGTCGGAGCGATGATAAAACTGCGCAAGGCCGACGATCCCAACGACCGCCGCGATGCAAAGCAGAACGAGCAGACATCTGCACAGGATCTTTCTTGCTTTCATGAAAACATTCCTCCGTGGTGCGTCATTTTGTCTTTACGGAAGGTATCATAGCATATTCCCCCGTTTTTGTCATGTAAAAAAGGCTTTACAATCCGCCGCGTCCTCCGGATATGCTGCGCCGGACAAGCGCTTTGCAGCGTTCGCGCCCGCAGGCTCATTCACTTTCTGCCGGAGGTCTTGTCGTGCGCATCGGTGAAGCGGCCATATTTTTTCTTCATTCTCGCCTCGTACTTTCCGACCTTTCGCGTGGCGGAGCGGAGGATCAGAAATGCCGCCAGCACGATCCCTGCCGCGACAGCCGCGACCCAGAGATAGTCCGTCCAGACGACCGCCGTGCTGCCTGCCTCCTGCTCCTTTTCTGCAAGAGTCGTCTGCTGTGCGGCGGCGAGAAGCGCCTCCTGACGCGCCGCCTCCTCGGCGGCCACGCGCTCGGCTTCCTCCTGTGCGGCCTTTTCTTCAGCAGCCTTGCGCTCAGCTTCCTCCTGTGCAGCCTTTTCCTCGGCTGCCTTGCGCGCGGCCTCCTCGCGCGCGGCCTGCTCTGCGGCCTGACGCTCTGCCTCCTGCTCGCAGGCGGTGCGGTAATCCGTATAGTCCTTCAGCAGCCGCGCCGCATCTCCGCAGAGCACCTCGCCCCCGGACGGGCCGGCAAACAGCGTGTAGACCGCCAGAAGGAACGGCTGCTCGGCATAGATGATGCCGACGTCGTTTTCCGCGCCCTCGAAGCTGCCATACTTGTGCGCGACCTCACATTCGGTCACATCGCGGCGGAAATAGCCGTTCTGCGGGTTGGCCTGCTTCATGTAGCCGATCATTTCTTCATAATCTTCCGCGTTTTCATAGAGCTTTTCGAGCGCTGACATCATCATGCGCGTCGAATAATAGTTGTCCATGTAATACTTCGGATCGATCTGTTCATTCTCCATGCCAAAAACCGTCAGCATGGCGTTTTTATACTGCGTAAAATTACCGATGCGGTAGAGCATACCGTGCGCGATCTCATTGTTCGACCAGACGATGGTCTGATAGTGGCACTCGTCCAGATCACAGTTTTCCGTGATCTGTGTTTCCCCGGTGAGACTCCCCGCGCGCTGAAGGTCATAGTAATACATGTTGAGCGGCAGCTTAAAGGTGCTGGCCGCGACCATCATACAGTTTTCGTTGAAGTCATAGCGCTCCCCGGTGACGGTGTTGTAATAGGATAGTGCAAAATTGTCTTCGCCCACCCCGTTTTCCGCCATAAAATCCGCCATGATCTCTGCAAGCGTCCTGCCATCGAAGCGGTCAGCATACGGGATCTCCACCGGCTGAGAGAGGGTCTCCTGCTCGATGGCGCAGGCGGCAGGCATGGCAGACAGCAGCAGCGTCCCTGCAAGCAGTCCGGCTGCCGCGCGGCCCAACAGTTTTTTCAGCATTCCATTCCTCCACGCGCCGCTTGCCGCAAACGGGCACGGCGCAGATTTCACGTATTTCCTATGGATTATAGCGCCTGTGCCTGGAAATAGCAACCCCGCGGCCAAAAAGCGGCGCGGTCTCTTTGCGAGACGGCGCCGCTTCTGAAATATTTACGCTTCCTGCTCAGCGATGTAGCGCGCGACATAGACGCCGCTTGCCGATGCGTGCGACAGCGAGTGCGTGATGCCGCTGCCGTCGCCGATGATGAACAGGCCCTTGTGGCCGGTCTCCAGATTGTCGTCGACCGTGACCTCCATGTTGTAGAACTTGACCTCGACGCCGTAGAGCAGCGTGTCATCGTTCGCCGTGCCCGGCGCGATCTTGTCGAGGGCATAGATCATCTCTATGATGCCGTCGAGAATACGCTTCGGGATGACCAGAGAAAGGTCTCCGGGCGTCGCCGTGAGGTGCGGGGTGACGAAGGACTTGGAAATGCGCTTGGGCGTGGAGCGCTGGCCGCGGATGAGGTCGCCGAAGCGCTGCACCATGACGCCGCCGCCCAGCATGTTGGAAAGCCGCGCGATGGACTCGCCGTAGCCGTTGGAGTCCTTGAAGGGCTCGGTGAAATGCTTGGAGACGAGCAGCGCGAAGTTCGTGTTCTCGGTCTGGCGGGCAGGATCCTCATAGCTGTGGCCGTTGACGGTCACGATGCCGTTCGTGTTCTCATGCACGACCGCTCCCTTCGGATTCATGCAGAAGGTGCGCACCAGATCCTGATATTTTTCGGTCTTATAGACGATCTTGCTCTCATAGAGCTCGTCGGTCAGGTGCTTGAAGATCTCTGCCGGAAGCTCCACGCGAACGCCGATGTCGACGCGGTTGGAAAGCGTCCCGATGCCAAGCTCAGCGCAGACGCCCTCCATCCACTTGCTGCCGCTGCGGCCGACGGAGATGATGCACTGCTTGCAGGTATGATTTCCCGCATCGGTCACGATCTCATAGCCGCCGTCCTTCTCAAGGACCTGGCGCACCGGCGTGCGGAAGTGGAAATCGACCTTCGGATCGAGCTCTGCAAAGAGGTTTTCCAGCACGACATAGTTGATGTCCGTCCCGAGGTGGCGCACCGACGCGTCGAGCAGGTGCAGCCCGCATTGCAGGCAGCGCGTCTTGAAGGCGCTGTTCGAGGTGGTGTAGAGCTTTGTGCCCGCACCGCCGTGCGTGACGTTGATCTCGTCCACGTAATTCATCAGCTCCAGCGCCTGCTTTTTGCCGATGTGCTCATAGAGCGTGCCGCCGAAGTCATTGGTGATGTTGTACTTGCCGTCGGAGAACGCACCTGCGCCGCCGAAGCCGTTCATGATCGCACAGGTCGGGCAGCCGATGCAGTGCTTCACGTTCTTGCCGTCAATGGGGCACTTGCGCTTTTCCAGCGGCTGTCCCTCCTCAAATACGGCGATTTTCAGCTCCGGACGGAGCTTCGCCAGCTCATAGGCGGAGAAAATACCGCCGGGGCCGGCACCAATGATGATCACGTCATATTGCATATCGTTTATCCTTTCAGAAATTCAGAAAATAGAACGCCCTGGGGCGGAATTTGCCTCTGCACAATATTTTTTATTGTAACAAATATTTCGCAAAACATCAAGCGCATGTTTCCCTTCCGGCGGTATTATAAAATCTGCGGTCTGCTATAAGCGCCACGCAGTCTTTTCAGACGCGAACCAAGCCCCGAGGTTCGCGCTTGAGAGCTTGCCAAAAAGTCTTTCCGACAAGCGCAGCGCCCGAACGGCTTTGTGCCGTCCGGGCGCTTTGGGTATCATGCCTTATTTGATCGTTTCACTGCTGTTGAGGACGGGCGTGCTGTATAAAAACAGGACGTCCTTCCCCGAAAAATCGACCCACTTGCCAAGCCGCGCGGGCGCGATGTAGCGGATGTCGATCAGGGTGATCTTCGCATAGCCCTCTGCCAGCAGCGGTGCGAGGCTGCTGGCAAACGAGTCACGGAACACGATCAGCTCACGCCCGGTCTTGGCGTGCGGATTTGTGATCGTGAGCAGCGACTTTGAGCCGGAAAGGAACAGCGCATAGGCATCGTTTCCCTCGGCTGCCGCAAGGTCGTAGACAGGAATCTCCGTGTCCGTCTCATAGTCGTAGACCGTGCAGCCGCGCAGGATGTCGTTTTCCAGATAGCAGAGCGTGTCCGGTGCAAGCGGCAGCGCCGACTGCCCGCAGTAGACGCCGTAGAACGGCGCGTCCAGCGTCTTTGTCTCATACTGCGCCGTGAGCGTCACACCCATGTTTTCCGCCAGAAGCGCCGCCGCTTCAGTGAGCATCTCCTGCCGCCAGTGGATGTCGGTGCGGTAGTAGCAGTCGAGTGTCAGCGCGGGCGTGAGATCGATGCAGTCCGCATACGGCATTTTCTCACAGACCGCGCTGACAAACGCCGCGTAGTCCATCGAGGGATAGCCGTTTTTCGCTGCAAGAAAATAGTTTTTATCCGGGATGGGCGCAAAATAGACGTGCCCGGCATTGCCCTTGAGGTAATTCTCGTAGATCCACGCGAAGCGCTCCGCCGCGTGCTCCACAGACGATTCGTTCATGGGATAGTCGAGCTTTGCAGCGCAGCCGTCCGCGAGATAGATGCCGTGGTCGTCCTTCTGGCCGAGCGCGCCGCGAAGCGTCCACGCCTTGAGCCGCCGAAAGCCGTCACGCAGTGGAAACTGATCCTGCGATGCGCTTTCAAAGCCCGTCATATAGCTTCCGTTCAAAACCGCCTCCGCCGAGAGCTTCGGCATCTGCGCAAGCGCTCTGCGCTCCGAGGCGGAGACCGCGTCCGCGGGCTTGAGGACGTTCCACACTGCAAGCCCGAACAGCAAAACGCCTGTCAGGACGAGCACGGAGCACTGTCTTCGTTTTTCCGTCATATCCGTCCCTCCTTAAAAGCGGAAATACAGGAACGGGTTGAACGACCCGTCCACCAGAAACGCCGTGCAGACGGCCAGCAGCGCCGCAAGTGCCAGCGGCTCAAGCACGCCGAGCAGCCCTGCACCGGTCTTGCTGCGTCCGGCGGCCTCTGCGAGCTTTTTGGGCAGCGGCGTTGCACCGACAGCCGCCAAAATCAGCAGCACCGCATTGCTCCGCAGCAGATACAGCGCCTCCTGACTGACCGGAGGCAGCCCCGCACCGAACAGGGCTTTGAACGTTTTGAGTGCCTCCGTCACGCTGGACGCGTCGAACAGCACAAAGCCGAACAGGACGAACAGCAGCACGTAGATGTGCCCAAACCAGCGGTTTTTCTTCAAAAACGGCAGCAGCCACAGCTTCTCCACCGTCAGCAGCACCGCAAACAGCAGCCCCCAGAGGACGAAATTCCATGCCGCGCCGTGCCACAGGCCGGTCGCCAGCCAGACGATCAGGATGTTCAAAAGCTGCCGCGCCTTGCCCTTCCGGTTGCCGCCCAGCGGAACATAGAGATAATCCCGGAACCATGAGCCGAGCGAGATGTGCCACCGCCGCCAGAACTCCGTGATGCTGCCTGCAATATACGGATAGTTGAAGTTCTCGGAAAATCGGAAGCCGAAAACGCTTCCAAGTCCGATCGCCATATCACTGTAGCCGGAAAAATCGTAATAGATCTGGAGCATGAATGCGGCGGCATAGAGCCATCCGAACAGGACCGATGCGTCCTGCGTCGTTTTATAGGCGCTCGCCAGCGAGCCCAGCAGATTTGCGATCAGGATTTTCTTGGAAAGCCCGATCACGAACCGCCGCACACCGTATGCCGCGCCGGCACATGTGTGCGTGCGCGATCCAAGCTGCGCCGCAATGTCGGAATACCGGACGATCGGCCCCGCGATGAGCTGCGGAAACATGGCGATGTATGCCGCAAGGTCGATGAAATTGCGCTGCGCCGGGACCTCGCCGCGATAGACGTCGATGAGGTAGCTCACGATCTGGAAGGTGTAAAAGCTGATGCCGATGGGCAGCGCGATCTTCAAAAGCGGCACCGAAAGCCCGGTCAGGGCGTTCAGATTCGCGATCATAAAATCAGCGTACTTAAAATACGCGAGCATCGCAAGGCTCAATACCACGCCCGCCGCAAGGCAGAGCTTTCCGCTGCGCCGCTCACGGCTCTTTTCGATCAGCAGGCCAAAAACGTAGCCCTGCATGATGGAAAAAAGCATCAGCAGCAGGTATTTCGGCTCGCCCCAGCCGTAGAAAAACAGGCTCGCCAGCAGCAGGACGCTGTTTTTCAGTTTTTTCGGAGCTGCGAAATAGACAAGCAGCACGCAAGGCAGAAAATAATACAAAAACGGGATACTGGAAAACAGCATAACAGCAGCCTTTCAAATCAAAATTGCGCCGCGCAGGCGCCTTGGCACGCTGCGCGGCGCGGAACGTTCGGTTTACGCGATATTCCGCCCGTATGTCAGACGATGGGGTCCTCGCTGACGATCACGGTGTCGGGATACGCCTCGGCGAGCTTATCGCGGAAGGTGTTGACCAGCTCCTCATCGCCAAAGACCTCAACGAGATATCCGCCGACGCTCGCCACGATCAGCTTGTCGGGGAAGCCGCACATCCACTGCTTGTTCATGACGTACTCCTTCACATCGGCAGCCACGCTCTCGGCGTCGGCAGCGTCCTTCAGACGGAACGCGCCGCAGGTGAAGGTGTTGGCGTTCATCATGTGCATGAGGGATGCCGCGTCGTCGATCTTCTCGACATCTGCCTGCGGGAAGCTCAGCAGATACTCGACGTCCTCCGGCTTTGCAAGGCCGACCTTGCCGGGTGCGTCGTCCTTCATGTTGGCCTCGTCATAGTCGCCGCCGGCAGCAGGGAACTTATCCTCTTCTGCGTACTTTGCCCACACCTCGTTCAGAAGCGTCAGCGCGTCGGGGATCTTTACGGTTTCTTCCTCAGGCTTCTGATCCTCAGTCGTCTGATTTTCCGTTGTCTGATCCTTATCCGTCTGGTCCTCAGCCGGGGCCTTTGCCGCGCACGCGGCAAGCGAGCAGACCGTCAGGACGGCAAGCAGAAGTGCAATTACCTTTTTCATAGTGTCTTATCCTCCAATTTGTTTCTGCGGTGCGGATCGTCCGCACCGTTCTTCATGACGACTTTTCGCAGCATCCGTTGCAAAAAATCTCGCGTATTGTAGCGTATAATTGTAAACATTTTGTGAACACGGCGTTGATTCTCCGCGCGCTCTGTGGTATAACAGTCCGCAGAGAGAGAAAGCGAGGGATCGTTATGCAGATGCAACTGACACAGGGCCGTCCGGACAGCCCGGAGGGGCGGCTTTCCAAGGAGCTTGCCGTCTATGACCTGCTGGACAGACTGGGGATCGACTATCAGCGCGTTGACCACGACGCCGCATTCACGATGGAGGCCTGCCTCGAGGTAGACACGCTGCTGGCGCCTGCCGTCATGTGCAAAAATCTTCTGCTGTGCAACACGCAGAAAACGCGGTTTTATCTTTTGATGCTCGGCTGCGACAAGAAATTCCGTACAGGAGAGATCTCCCGCCAGATCGGCAGCGCACGTCTTTCCTTTGCACCGCCCGAGCCGATGGAGGAATACCTGGACATCACGCCCGGCTCGCTGAGCGTCATGGGACTGATGAACGACCATGAAAATCATGTCCGGCTGCTCATTGACGAGGACATCCTTGCATCCGCATTGGTGGGCTGCCATCCGTGCGTCAATACCGCAAGCCTCCGTCTTTCCGTGCGGGATCTGCTTGAGAAATTCTTGCCCGCCGTCGGCCACGATTATACGCCCGTTCACGCATCCTGACACCATTTTATAAGCAATTTGTACGCCTGTCAAAGCCTTTTGGCAAACTCTCAAACGCGAACCGCGATGCTGGGTTCACGTTTGAAAAGGCTGCACCCGGCTGCGCGCATAATTTGTGCGCGATTTGCGCACAAATTCCACACTTGCCGGGCGTTTTGTGTTTTGCCCGAGGTACACGCCCCCGGACAAAACAAATTGACACTTTATTCGCGCCTGCGGGCGCGAACTCTACGAGGTTTTGACAGTCTGGCACGCCGCCGCATGGGGATCCTGCGGCGGCGTTTTTCATTTTTCCGCATTTGCTTCTGACTTCTCTCATGAATGCGCAGACGGCGCAGTTTGTGCAGCTCATCGAATACCGCTCATATTTTTTGTCGCTTTTTGTCCATTCCGCTGATTGTTTTCGTCGATTTAAAGTGCTATAATTTGCATCACAGAAGTGAGGACGAGTCCTCCATGGAATCTGGCCCCGCGTGAGCGGACGTCATCAGGAAAGGAAGCGACAGCCATGATGCGCAATGCAGCTGCTCTCAACAATATGCACGCAGTATCTCTGTCCGGCCGCTTCTATTATTATGCGCAGGTCTGCTTTGCAGGCCTTTATTTTGCATGCCTGAATACGTCCGGCCGGAGCCAAACGCCCACACCAGATTTCTGATCTATGGAATGAACGGGGCGCTGTCCGGATGGACGGCGCCCCGTTTTTTTGCGCCGCAGGCCCTCCGCGTGCGGCAACAAATGTATCTGCATAAAAAGGAGACATCATCATGAAAAAGAAAATCTTCGCACTCTTGCTGGCAGCCGCCATGCTGCTGACCCTCGCGGCCTGTGCCGCATCCCCCGCCGCCGCGCCGTCTGACGGCGACAAGCCCACCTATACCGTCGGCATCTGTCAGCTCGCCCAGCACGAGGCGCTTGACGCGGCAACAAAGGGCTTCATCGACGCGCTGAACGAAGCGCTCCCCGGTCAGGTCAAGATCGAGGAAAAGAACGCTTCCGGCGACAGCGCCAACTGCTCCACCATTGTAAACGGCTTTGTTTCCGAGGGCGTTGATCTCATCATGGCGAACGCCACCCCGGCTCTGACCGCCGCAGCCGCCGCGACGAGCGACATCCCCATTCTCGGTACCTCCATCACGGCCTACGGCGTGGCGCTGGATCTCGACGATTTTGACGGCACCGTCGGCGGCAATATCTCCGGCACCTCCGACCTTGCTGATCTTGAAAAGCAGGCCGACATGATCACCGAATGGTTCCCCGAGGCACAAAAGGTCGGTCTGCTGTTCTGCTCCGCCGAACCGAACTCCCGCTATCAGATCGAGGAGATCGCAAAGCACCTCGCCGCCAAGGGCATCGAAACGCAGGAGTTCGCGTTCACCGACACCAATGACGTTGCCTCCGTCACGCAGGCTGCCGCCGATTATGCCGATGTTGTCTATGTTCCCACCGACAACACCGCCGCCTCCAACGCTGAGGCCATCGCCAACATTCTTGTTCCCGCCGGCGTCCCCGCCATCACAGGCGAGGAGGGCATCTGCAAGGGCTGCGGTGTGGCTACGCTCTCCATCAGCTACTACGATCTCGGTGTGACCACCGGCAAGATGGCTGCACGGATCCTGACCGGCGAGGCCAACATCTCTGAAGTGCCCATCGAGTTTACCGAGGCGACCCCGAAATACAACGCCGCCATGTGCGAAACGCTCGGCATCACGCCGCTGGAAGGCTACGCCGCCATTGAAGAATAATTCTGCCCTGCGGAAGCGGAGCGCTTCTCCGCTTCCGCATCGGCACTTGTAAAAGGAGTATCCATATGAGTTTTCTTTCGTCGCTGATGAATGCGCTGCCCGGTGCCGCCGCACAGGGTCTTGCGTGGGGCATCATGGCCATCGGCGTGTACATCACCTACCGGATTCTGGACGTCGCAGACCTGACCGTCGATGGCTCGCTCGCCACCGGCGGCGCCGTCTGCGTCATGCTCATCCGCGCGGGGCTCAATCCGTGGGTGGCGCTCTTGTGCGCGCTGCTGGCAGGTATGCTTGCAGGACTCGTCACCGGCCTTCTTCACACGCGCTGCGGCATTCCCGCCATTCTCTCCGGCATCCTGACGCAGCTCGCGCTCTACTCGGTCAACCTGCGCATCATGGCAAGCAAGGCCAATCAGGCGCTCAGTGTAGACAAATACGACCTGCTTCTGTCGCAGCGCTACGTCCGCTCGCTGTCGCTCAACAATCCGCTGCCCCTGCTGCTGCTTTTCACCGTGGCCGTCATCGCCGCACTTTACTGGTTCTTCGGCACGGAAAAGGGCGGCTCCATCCGCGCAACGGGTGACAACCCCAACATGGCGCGCGCGCAGGGCATCAACACCGACTCCAACATCGTGCTCGGACTCATGCTCTCGAACGGTCTTGTCGCGCTGTCCGGTGCGCTTCTGGCGCAGTATCAGGGCTCGAGCGACATCAACATGGGACGCGGCGCGATCGTCATCGGTCTTGCTGCCGTCATCATCAGCGAGGTCCTCTTTGGAAAGCTCTTTGTCAACTTCGGACTCAAACTCTTTGCCGTCTCCATCGGTGCAATCGTCTACTACATCGTGCTGCAGCTCGTTCTCCAGCTTGGACTCAACACGAACGACCTCAAGCTGTTCACCGCCATCATCGTGGCGATCTTCCTCGCCGTGCCCCATCTTCAGGCGCAGGCGAAAAGCTCCTTCTCCCATGCGAAGAAGCTGAGCGAAAAGGAAAGGAGCGAAAAATCATGCTGAGCATCGAGCACATCTCAAAAACCTTCAACCCCGGCACGATCAACCAGAAGCACGCCATCCGTGATCTGAGTCTTGAGCTGAAGGAGGGTGATTTTGTCACCGTCATCGGCGGAAACGGCGCCGGCAAATCAACGCTTCTGAACGCCGTGGCGGGCGTCTGGCCGGTTGATTCCGGCTCCATTCTCATCGGCGGAGCCGACGTCACCGGGATGCCGGAATACAAGCGCGCCCGCTTCATCGGCCGCGTATTTCAGGACCCGATGATGGGCACCGCGCCCAACATGCAGATCGAGGAAAATCTGGCTCTTGCATACCGCCGCGGCCAGCGGCGCGGTCTGTGCTGGGGCATCCGGCCCGCAGAGCGCGCGCGCTACCGCGAGCAGCTTGCAGGGCTCGGTCTTGGACTGGAAAACCGCATGACCGCCAAGGTCGGCCTTCTCTCCGGCGGTCAGCGGCAGGCGCTGACGCTCCTGATGGCGGCGCTGCAGGCGCCGAAGCTGCTGCTGCTCGATGAGCACACCGCCGCGCTCGATCCCGCGACCGCGGCAAAGGTGCTCGAGCTCTCCGACCGGATCGTCCGCGAGCATCACCTCACCGCCATGATGATCACGCACAACATGTCCGACGCCATCCGGCACGGAAACCGCCTGATCATGATGGATCGCGGCCGGATCGTGCTGGACATCTCCGGCGAGGAAAAAACGCGCCTCACCAAGGCCGACCTGCTCGCACGCTTTGCCGAAAAAGCCGGCGTGCAGGAGGAGACGGACGCTGTGCTGCTCTCCTGATCACAGATAATACTAAAACCTGTTTGAAATCTTTAAAAGATTTCTGAGGATAAATTGTGCCAGAAAAGGCAGATGACGCAGCTGGGCGGTTGCCCAGCAAGGAAGATAACGCATTCTGGCGC
The DNA here is from genome assembly GCA_900548625.1 of uncultured Eubacteriales bacterium. Taxonomy (GTDB): domain Bacteria; phylum Bacillota; class Clostridia; order Oscillospirales; family Oscillospiraceae; genus CAG-170. The sequence goes on from URLO01000004.1 coordinate 46,292, forward strand.
AATTTAGACCAGAAAGCATGGAGATTTTAATCAGGTTTTAGTATAAAATCCCACCAGTTTTCCAACCCGTGATGCTGCAATGCCCGCCGTTTTGGCGGGCATTTTTCTGCCGCTGCGCATCTTTTGCCCGGACGGGCATACGCTGTCCCGAGGGGGTGAGGCGATGAAAACAGAAGCTGGCAGCAGAGCAGCCGGATGGCTCTCGCGGTTCGCGGTGCTGGCGGCGGCGCTTTTGCTGGTGCACGTCTGCCGCGTCTGCCGTCCGGCGGCGGGCGTGATCGACTGGGACACGCTGGAGGGCTGCGGTGCACGCGCAAAGGCCGCCTTCAGCCGGCTTGCAGAGGCCTTGCAGAACGGCGATGGCGCCGTGGAGGCATTTTCCGGCTCCTACCGTGTGCTGACCGATGCGGCGGATTGAGGTCACGCCGGGATTTCCGGCTTTTTTGCTGCTGCTGCATATCTGGGGCGGCGATGCCTTCTGGCCGGTGCTCGCGGCGATGGGCGTCCACGAGTTGGCGCACGTTGCGGCATTGCTTTTGCTCGGCGGACGGGTCGAGGGCTTTCGGCTCGGATTTGCGCAGCTTACGCTGCGGACGGGACTTCTTCCCTTGCATGCGGAGCTGCTCGGAACGGCAGCCGGACCGGCGCTCAATCTGCTCTGCGGCTGTTTTCTCGGGCGCGCAGCGCCCGTTTTTGCGGCGGCAAGCCTGCTGCTCGGCGCATTCAACCTGCTGCCGCTCTGGCCGCTTGACGGCGGGCGGCTGCTGCGTGCGGCGCTCACGGCAGCCTTCGGCCTCCGCGGTGAAGCGGCGGCGGCGGTCATCGGACGCACGTTCTGCGCCGCGCTTTTGCTCACGGCGCTGACGCTCACGCTCCTGCACCGCGCCGGGCCGTGGCCGCTGATCGCAGCGGGCGTGACGTTTCTGCGGCTTCTAGTGATGCAGTGCGAGGAAAAAGCGGTTGCTTTTCCGCGCGCCAAACGCTAAAATAATGGGCAATGAACCAAACAACGTAACAAAGCAGGTAAAACCGATATGACAGACACCCTACACCGCATTCTGACCCGCGTGCAGAAGCCCGCACGCTATGTCGGCGGAGAATACAATGAGATCATCAAGGACAAGGCCGATGTGGACGTCCGGGTCGCATTCTGCTTCCCGGACACCTATGAGATCGGCATGTCCAACATCGGCATGCGCATCTTGTACGGCGTTATGAACGACATGCCGCGCGTCTGGTGCGAGCGCGTGTTTGCCCCGTGGGGCGACATGGAGCAGGCCATGCGCGAAAACGCCATCCCGCTCTACGCGCTGGAAAGCAAAGACCCCGTGCGCTGCTTTGATCTGATCGCGTTCACGCTGGGCTATGAGATGTGCTACTCCAACGTTCTCAACATGCTGGAGCTTGCGGGCGTGCCGCTTCTGGCAAGCGAGCGCACCGGTCTTGAGAACATCGTGTTCGCAGGCGGCGTGTGCGCCGTGAATCCCGAACCGCTGGCGGATTTTATTGACTTTTTCTCCCTCGGTGAGGGTGAAGAAAGCACGGTGGAGATCGTTGAGTGCTATCGCACGGCAAAAAAGGAGCACTGGAGCAAGGCGCGCTTTCTGAAGGCCGTATCCGCCATTGAGGGCGTTTACGTCCCGTCTTTTTACGAGCACAGCTACAATCCGGACGGGACGATCGCAGCCATCACACCGCTGGAGGGTGCGCCGCAGACCGTGCGCAAGCGCATCGTTCAGAACATGGACACGGCCTACTGGCCGGAAAAGCAGATCGTGCCCTCGACCGAGATCGTCCATGACCGCTCGAATCTTGAGGTCTTCCGCGGCTGCATCCGCGGCTGCCGCTTCTGTCAGGCGGGCTTCTGCTACCGCCCGGTGCGCAGCAAAAGCGCCGATGCGCTCTATGCGCAGGCCGTGCAGTCGCTCGAGGATTCCGGCCACAGCGAGATCACAATGGCAAGCCTCTCGACCTCCGATTATAAATACCTGCCCGAGCTGGCAGACAAGCTGCTGGACTACTGCCAGCCGCGCAAGATCAACGTCTCCCTCCCGTCGCTCCGTGCGGACAATTTCTCGCGCGAGCTGATGCTCAAGGTGCAAAAGGTGCGCAAAAGCGGCCTGACGTTCGCCCCCGAAGCAGGAACGCAGCGTCTGCGCGACGCGATCAATAAAAATGTCACCGAGGAGGAGGTCCTTCAGACCTGCGCCACCGCATTTTCCGGCGGCTGGAACAGCGTGAAGCTCTATTTCATGCTGGGTCTGCCGACAGAAACGGACGAGGACGTGGTCGGCATCGCGGAGCTGGCGCACAAGATCCTGCACGTCTGGCGCGAAACAGCCAGCAACCGAAAGCGCGGCCTGACGATCAATCTGGCGACGGCGTACTTCGTGCCGAAGCCCTTTACGCCGTTTCAGTGGGAGGCGCAGATCACGCCGGAGGAATATCTGCGGCGCGTGCATCTGCTGCAAAGCGAGCTGCGCTCGCGGAGCATCGACTACCGCTATCATGAATCCGACCTCAGCCGCCTCGAGGCCGTTATGGCGCGCGGTGACCGGAGGCTCGGCCCCGTCATCCGCGAGGCGGTGCGCCTCGGCGCAAAGCTCGACGGATGGGACGAATATTTCCGTTATGACATCTGGATGCAGGCGTTCCGGACCTGCGGCGTTGACCCGGACTTCTATACGACGCGCGGCTTTGGAAAGGACGAGCTTCTGCCGTGGCAGACGCTCTCGGTCGGCGTCAGCCAGGACTTCCTCTGGCACGAGCGCGAGAAGGCCTACGCATCCCAGACCACGCCCGACTGCCGCACAAAATGCGGCGGCTGCGGCGCAAACCGCCTGAGCGAGCGAGGTGTATGCGATGAATAGGCTGCTGTTTGAAAAGACCGGCGAGGCCGTCTATATCTCGCATCTTGACCTGATGCGCATTTTCCAGCGCGCCTTCCGCCGTGCCGACATCATGATCTGGCATTCGCAGGGTTTCAGCCCGCGCGCCTATGTCTCCATCGCGATGCCGCTCTCGGTCGGCGCGTCGAGCCGATGCGAGATCCTCGACTTTGAGGTCGAGGACGGCTCCGTCGATCTGCGGACGCTGCCGCAGAAGCTCAACCGGACGCTCCCGGCGGGCGTGCGCGTTTTGCGGGCCTACGAATCCGACCGGAAGATCAAGCACCTGAAATATCTCCGCGCCGCCGTGCGGCTGGAATATGACGGCGGCGTGCCGGACGGCGCGCAGGCCGCCATCGCGGCGCTGTTCTCCGAGGAGCACGTGCTCGTCCACAAGCGCACCAAGCGCGGTGAGACCGATTTAGACATCCGGCCGCTGATCGAGGCTCTGGAGCTGTGCCGCGTATCGGCGCAGGAGCTGGAGCTGCGCTGCACCGTGACGGCGCTCGATCCCGCGCTCAACCCGCAGCTGCTCGTCACCGCCATCGAGACGCATCTGCCGCGGTACGCGCCGGATTTCTCGACCGTTCACCGCGAGGAAGTGCTTGACGCAGACGGAAACGTGTTCCGCTGAGGCGATATTACAAAGGGGCTGTCAAAAACCTCGTAGAGTTTCGCCGCGCACGGCGAAATAAAATGTGAATCGGTTTTGTCCGGGGGCGTGTACCTCGGACAAAACACACTACGCCCGGCAAGTGTGGAATTTGTGCGCAAGCAGCGCACAAATTATGCGCGCAGCCGGGTGCAGCCTTTTCAAACGCGAACCAAGCCCCCGTGGTTCGCGTTTGAGAGCGTGTCAAAAAGACTATTTTGACACGCTCAAGCGCCGCGCGGAGTACAGACTCCGCGCGGCGCTTTGCTGCTTACGACGCGCTTCCGCCTGCCAGGCGGTTGAGCCACGCGATGTAAGACGTGTTATTGATCATGTACGGATAGTTGATGACGATCAGATCGTCGATCCCCTGCTCGGCGGCAAAGCTCGCCAGATCGAGCGAGGGCTTGCCGTCGCGGTTGAACTCACGCGGGTCGATGACGATGATCTTGCTGTAGTGGCTCGTCAAAAACGGTACAAAGGCGTTGCCGTACGACTCCTTCAGCACGATGCACGTGCCGCCCTCCGCTGCCGACTCGATCACGCACACCGGCGTGTCGCCGCCGATGTAGCAGAGGTATTTGTTCGTCGTTGACTCCGGAAGCTGCGTATAGACCACGCTCACCGCCACGCCGTTTTGCAGTGAGGCATCGGCGTAATACTTCGCGTGCGTCTCGTAGATGGGCAGATAGTAGGTCAGCGTGTCCGGGTTATTGTAGAGCGTCTCGCTCTGCGGATAGCCCTTGGTGAAGGTGTACATCGAGCCGACAAAATTTTCATACACGCCGGTCTGGAAGCGGTCGAGCGCGACGGCCTCAAAGCCAGCCGCCTCACAGAACTTCTGATAGGCATAATACGCGCCGAGCTGCGTCCAGTGGTGGTCAGTACGGAAGTAGATGTACTCGTCGGCATGTTCGCGCAGGCCGCTGTAGGCGTCAACGGTCACGATCCCCGCGTCCATCGACGCATAGCAGTGCTCGATCATGGCCTTCTGGCTGTGGATGCCCGTGTGCATGCTCTGCGGTGAGTAGAACTCGCCGCCGTTCGGCGTGACCAGCGAGATCGTGCGCACGCCGCTTCCCATTGCATCGGCCAGGCGGCCGACTGCATCGGCATAGCTTTCAATGATCTGCTCGTTTGCCGACGGGATCTCCATTGCGCGCGTGCCGACCACGATGACGTTTCCTGCCCATGTCGCATCCTCCTCCGCCGGCTCGTCCAGCTCCGGCGGGGTCTGCTCCTCCGGCTGCTGCGGCGTATCCTCCGGAGCGGGCTCTGCGGGCGTGTCATCCGGTTTTTCCTCCGGCGGCTCATCAGGTGTCGGGGTCTGCGTCGGCGGCGTGACCGGCGGCGTGAGCGCCGTGTCAAGCCGCTCGCCGCCCTGCTCCGCGCCCGTCGAGCCGCCGATGATGAGCACGGCGTTCTCGTCGCTGCCGGAATAGTAGTAGAAGCGGTTCATGGTCTTGCCCACCTCGAGGAGCATGTCACGCATCGGGAAGTGGTCGCTGTAGCTGCGCTCAAGCGCAGGCAGATAGCTGCCGTCAAAGAGCGAGGCAAATGTGAATTCCGGCTTTTCCGCCAGCGTCTTGCCATCGACCGCCGAGACCGTCTCGCCGTTTCCAAAGAGCGACCAGACGCCGATCACGAGCAGCAGCGCAAGCGCTGTGCACAATAAAACGTTGTATAGCTTTTTCATGACGCAGCGCCTCCTTAAAAGCGGAAATACAGGAACGCGTTGAAGGTGGTGCTGACCAGCGCGATGGTACACAGCGCAAGCAGCAGCAGATCAAACACGAACATCACGATCACATACGCGCGCGACTGCTTTCCCTCGCCGTTTTTGGACGCGCAGAGCATGCCCAGCGTGCTGCCGACGATCTGTGGCAGCGGCGTGCTGCCGATCGCGCACAGGATCAGCAGCGGCAGGTTGTTCACAAGGCTGATGCGCACCTGCTCGTCGGCAAAGCCCGTTCCGGCCGCGCCGAACATCACGCGGAAGCTCTCGCCCAGCCGCGCCGCGTCCGTGAAATAGAAAATGTTCCAGCCGACCACGATCAGCACGAACGTCACGAGCCAGCGAATCATACCGGGGATCTTCTCGCGGAGCGTTTTTGTATACCGCTCGATGACCAGCAGCACAAAGAAATACATGCCCCACAGCACAAAATTCCAGCTTGCGCCGTGCCAGAGGCCCGTCAGCGCCCAGACAATGGCGAGATTCAAGATCACATGCCGCCGGTTTCCGCCCAGCGGGATGTAGAGATAGTCGCGGAAGAAGCTGCTCAGCGAGATATGCCAGCGCCGCCAGAACTCCGTGATAGACTTTGACATGTACGGCAGACGGAAGTTCTCCGGATATCTGAAGCCGAAGATGCGTCCAAGTCCGATTGCCATGTCGGAATAGCCCGAGAAATCGAAGTAAATTTCAAACGTATACAGCAGCACGCCGAACCAGACGCCCAGCGTTGACTGTGCGGCGAGATTGCCGTCCAGAAGCTGCGCGGCGGCCTTGCCCGCGTAGTCCGCCAGCAGCACCTTCTTCGCAAGGCCCATGCAAAAGCGCGTCATGCCGTAGAAGATCTCCTGCGGCTCGCTGCGGCGGTCTGCCAGCTCCTTTTCCACATCGGCATAGCGGACAATGGGGCCGGCGATCAGCTGCGGGAACAGGCTGACATAGAGTAAAAACCGCGGATACGACGCCTGCACGCGCACATTGCCGCGATAGACGTCCACCACATAGGATAAAATCTGGAAGGTGTAGAACGAGATGCCGATGGGCAGCGCGATCTGCGGCACGGGAAGCTGCGCGCCGGTCAGCGCGTTCAGATTCTCCGTCAGAAAGCCCGCATATTTGAAGATCGCCAGACAGCCGAGGTCAAACACCAGCGCCGCAATGAGCACCGCCTTTTTGCTGATGCGCTCCATCAGCAGCCCGAACGCCCAGTTTGCCGCCGCCACGCCCAGCATGAGCAGCACATAAACAGGCTCGCCCCACGCATAGAACACAAGGCTGAACACCAGCAAAACGGCGCTTTTCGCCTTGAGCGAGGGCATCAGGAAATACAGCAGCACGCAAAGCGGCAGGAACAGATATAAAAAATGCAGACTGGAAAAGACCATATCAGAACGCTCCAAAAAAGCCGGTCGTCCGGCAGTTGATTTACATAATAAGAACGTATCTAATTTATCAGAAGCAACCGTTTTTTTCAAGTCCTTTTTCGACGGGATGTGTTTTCTTTCGACCGTCCTGACGCCCGCCGAAAGCCACCGGTTTATGGCGGTTTTCCGGCGAATTCGTGTTGGTTTTCATTCCGCGCCGTAGGGGTCGATGCCCATCTCGGCGCTAAGAGCCGCGCGTTGCGCGGTTGCGCCTCGAAACTAGCCTGCGGGCGTCGCATCGACCCGCCGGAAAACGCCCGTTTTCACGGAAATCCAATGCAAATTCGTATTATTTTAACGTTTTCCGTCGTAGGGGCGGACGACCCTGTCCGCCCGCGGAAAACGCCCGTTTTCACAGAAATCCAATGCGAAATCGTAACATTTTGGAGGGCGGACAGAGTCGTCCGCCCCTGCAAGCGTCTTTGAAAGGTTATACAGCTCAGGCAGCAGACCGCAGATTTCAAGAGGGCAAACAGGGGCGTCCCTCCCCGGCAAACGGGTGCGAAGGACGGTTCAGGGAATGACACCGGAGGCACCATTGCAGGATCGCAAGCCGTGTAAACCCCCGCTGCACCGGGCGGTGCAGCGGGGGGTTCAATATCAAAGCGGACGGATCTCGATATGGTAGCTGTTTGTGCCGCAGGCGGTGTTTTCGATGTCGATGGAGTACTCCAAATCAAAAATGCCGCCGCGTTCGTTGAGCAAAACGGTCATCTGCTTTGCGCACACGCTGATCATCAGCGTGCCGAAGCCTGTGTCATAGAGCGAATCGTCGCGTCTGCCGAGCACAAAGACCATGGTGGAGTCGATCTTGCCCGTGCGGCGGAGCGTCGCCTTGACGCCGTCCTCGATGGTGAAGGTCGTGACCGTCCCCTCCAGGCCGGTCATTTCTGTCTCCACATAGGAGAGCGTGATGCAGCCCGGCTCGTAGCGATACGTGCCATGCGTGACCAGCTCGATGGTGTCCGGCTCGTCGCCGGCAAAGCGTTGCGTCCCGACAATGGTGATCAGTACCGGCTTCTCCATCACTCCTCCAGCGCCAGCGCGATCAGATCATCGATCAGTTCCGGATACGGAATGCCGCTGGCCTCGAACAGCTTGGGATACATCGAAATGGACGTGAAGCCGGGAAGGGTGTTGATCTCGTTGAAAACGACCTCGCCGTCATGCTTGACGAAGAAGTCCACGCGCGACAGACCGCGGCAGCCCATCGCCTTGTAGATGCGCACAGCCTGTTCGCGGACATCCTCCGCGACATCCTCGGCAAGACGCGCGGGGATATACAGTGTCGAGCAGTTGGAGATGTACTTCGCCTGATAATCGTAGAAATCCGCGCCGGAGTCGATCTCGCCGCAAATGGAGGCAAACGGATTGTCGTTTCCGAGGACCGCGACCTCGACCTCCTGCCCGTCAATGAATTCCTCGACCAGCGCCTTGACGTCAAAGTCGAGCGCATGGCGCAGCGCCTGCTCGAGCTCCTGACGATCCTTTGCCTTGGAAACGCCGACCGACGAGCCGGTTCCGGCGGGCTTGACAAAGACGGGATAACTGAATTTCTGCTCCGTTTCGTTCATAACGGCATCGGGATTCCGCGCAAAGGCCGCCTTGTCAACGAGCTGCCACGCCGCCTGCCGGACGCCGGTGTAGTCCGCGATCAGCTTTGTGATGGTCTTATCCATGCAGGCCGCGGACGCCGCCACATGCGAGCCGACATAGGGCAGCCCTGCGATCTGCAAAAGGCCCTGCACCGAGCCGTCCTCGCCGTTTTCACCGTGAAGTACCGGGAACACCACATCAATGCGCTCGCGCACGACGCAGTCGTTTTCAAAGCTCAAAAGGCCCTGCCCATGCACCGGCGAAAGCGCCGCGCGGCGGTTGCCCTCAAAATTCTGCCATGTTCCGGCAGGCAGCATGCTGTAATCGTCGCCTGCGAACAGGATCCAGTCACCCTCCTTGGTGATGCCGACCGGAAAAACATGATATTTGCTGTGGTCGATGTTGTTGAGCACAGATTCCGCCGAGCGCAGCGAGACCTCATGCTCCGGCGAAACACCGCCGAACAGGACACAGACACAAAGTTTTTTCAAAACAATTCCTCTCTTCTCCCGCGCCGCCGCGCGGACGTGATTATGCTATATAATATGCCAAAACCGCGCAGAACTCAAGCACAATTTTCAGAAATTCCGCGATTTTCACGCCGGAAAATACGCGCCGCGCCGCATACCCCGCTGATCGGCTGACGGTGTCCGCCACGTCACCGCCAGCCGAAGGTTTTGCCTCCCCGCGTAGTGCCATGCAGGGTTTGTTATTTCTCCAATTTCATTTCGTACACTTTCAAAGGAATGCTCTGATGTCCATGCCACGCAAAGGAAAATTTAGCAGTGGAAAAATTGCGCGCGGGCGTATATAATAATATGGAATCATTCCGTCCGGTGCATACGGCGCCGGCGGCGGCCTTGATCGAAAGGAGGCGCGCGTCATGCACATCGAGCTGACAAAAAAAGAATTCCGGCGGCTGCTGGATATGGTCTATATCGGAAACTGGATCCTCAACTCCACACGCGGAGACGACCGTTTTGAGGACTATGACAACATCGAATCCATGCTGTTTGCGCTCTGCCGTGAGCAGGGCATGCAGACGCTTGTGGAAAAATGGCAGGGTGAGGACGTCCCCTCGCGTGCTTTTTCCGAGGGCGGCATCCATGAGGCCATCATGGAATATGAGGACACCGTTTTCTACGAGATCCTCGCCGAGGAGCTCGCGCGGCGCGATCTGGACTATCAGCCCGTGTCCAAGGAAAACTACGACGAGCTGGTCGCCCGCATGGACGACTACATCGCCGAATTTGAGGCCCACGGCACCGACAACATCCTGATCTCCACGATGGATGAGCCGTAAGCTTGCCAGCAACTGTGCGCAGGAGTCGCTGACTCCTGCGCACTTTGTTTTTCGCCTATATGACCTGCGTAAAAAACCAGTAGATCACGCCGTAGACCACGCTTGCGACCGTCCCGTAGACGATGACCGGCCCCGCGATGGTGAACATCTTGACCGCTGTTCCGGTGATGAAGCCCTCCGCGCGAAACTCCATGGCCGGCGACACGACAGAATTTGCAAACCCTGTGATGGGCACGAGCGTTCCCGCACCGGCGAGCTTTGCGATCTTCCCGTAAAGGCTCAGCGCCGTCAGAACGGCACTGAGAAAAATGAGCGAGACCGCCGTTGCCGTACCCGCTTCGCTCTGCGCAAGCCCTGCCGCCTGCCAGCCGTTCTGAACGAGCTGGCCGAGCGCGCAAATGAGGCCGCCCGTCCAAAAAGCGTTCAGAAGGTCTTTCCATACGGGCGATCTCGGTGCGAGGGACGCGACATAGTCCTGATACTCTCTGCTGCTCATGTTCATAAAAAAATCCCCCTTTGGCATAGTATCTGCCAAAGAGGGTTTTTTATCAGAAAAACAGCTTAGACCAATTCGATAACAGCCATTTCCGCTGCGTCACCACGGCGCGGGCCGAGGCGGGTCACGCGGGTGTAGCCGCCGTTGCGGTCAGCATACTTCGGAGCGATCTCCTTGAAGAGCTTGTTGGCAACGTCTTCCTTGGTGATATAGCTCAGAGCCTTGCGGTAGGAAGCGAGGGTGTTCTTCTTGGCAAGCGTCACCATCTTTTCCGCGACAGGCTGAACTTCCTTTGCTCTGTAGAACGTCGTTTCGATCTTGCCGTTCTCGAACAGGTAAGTGGTCATCGCCCGGAGCATCGCCTTGCGCTGTGCGCTGGTTCTGCCGAGCTTTCTCGTACCAAACATGGGGTTTTACCTCCTTCTTTGAAAGGTTATTGCATCAATTGTTGTTGTTGTTTGAAGTGCCGGAATCGTCGCTGGCGAGGCTCAGGCCCATCATGGCGAGCTTGTTCTGAACTTCCTCAAGCGACTTTCTGCCCATATTGCGGACCTTCATCATGTCTTCGCCGGTTCTGGAGATCAGATCCTCGACGTTGTTGATGTTGGCACGCTTGAGGCAGTTGAAGCTGCGGACGGACAGGTCAAGCTCCTCGATGGTCATCTCGAGCACCTTGTCGCGATGGGTTTCCGGTTTTTCCGCCATCGTGGGCTTGCTGGCAACGGTCTCAGAGAGATCCGTGAACAGGCTCAGGTGGTCGGAAAGGATCTTAGCGCCGAGGCTGACGGCGTCTCTTGCGGAGATGGTGCTGTCAGTCCAGACCTCCAACGTCAGTTTGTCATAGTCGGTCATGTTGCCCACACGGGTGTTTTCCACGGTGTAGTTCACCTTGTAGACAGGCGTGTAGATCGAGTCCACTGCGATCGTTCCGATCGGCATGTTCGGCGACTTGTTCTTGTCGGACGACACGTACCCGCGGCCGTGGCTCAGCGTGATCTCCATATTGAAGGTCGCGTCGGGACCGAGGGAGCAGATATGCAGCTCGGGGTTGAGGATCTCAACTTCAGCGTCCGTCTTGATGTCGCCGGCAGTCACTTCACGTTCGCCGGCGGCGTCGATGAAAACGGTCTTGGTGCCCTGGCAGTGGAGCTTGGCGATGATCTTCTTGACATTCAGAACGATCTCGGTGACGTCTTCCTTGACGCCGGGGATCGTAGAGAACTCGTGCTGGACGCCTGCGATCTTGATGGAGGTCGCAGCCGTTCCGGGCAGCGAGGACAGAAGCACCCGTCTGAGGCTGTTGCCGAGGGTCGTACCATAGCCTCTTTCGAGGGGCTCCACGATATACTTACCGTAGGAGCCGTCCTCGGGAGAATCGATACACTCAATGCGCGGCTTTTCAATTTCTACCATGAATATAAATACCCTCCTTATACTACGAAACGGTGTTTCGCTGCCGAATTCAGCTTACCAATAAACGAGGGTCAGACGTTACTTGGAGTACAACTCGACGATCAGATTTTCTGCGATCTCAAAGTCAATGTCGTCCTTGGCAGGAAGTGCAATAACCTTGCCGGAAAGGGTGTTCTTGTCTCTTTCAAGCCACTTCGGGGCGGCGATGAACGCATCGTCTTCCTTCATGGTCTTGAAGCGGGTGGTGGAGCAGCTCTTCTCGCAAACAGCGATCACGTCGCCAACGCTCACCTGATAGGAGGGGATGTTGACGGCCTTGCCGTTGACGGTGAAGTGGCCGTGGTTGACAAGCTGACGAGCCTCGCGGCGGGTCTTGGCGTAGCCCAGACGATAGACAGTGTTGTCCAGTCTGCGCTCGACAAGCATCAGCAGGTTTTCGCCAGTGTTGCCGCCCATGCGCTCGGCCTTTTCGTACAGCATATGGAACTGCTTTTCCAGAATGCCGTAAACGAATTTGACCTTCTGCTTTTCGGTCAGCTGCATGCCATATTCGGACTTCTTCGTTCTTCTCTTGCCGCCGGGGTTGCGGTTGGAGTTCTTGCTGTAACCCATCGCGGCCGGAGACACACCAAGCGTTCTGCAGCGCTTGAGAACAGGCTGTGTATTCTTTGCCATTTTAGTTTACTCCTCCTTGTATCATTAAACGCGACGGCGCTTGGGAGGACGGCAGCCATTGTGAGGAATGGGAGTGACGTCCTTGATCATCGTGACTTCCAGACCTGCGGACTGGAGCGCACGGATGGCGGATTCACGGCCCTGACCGGGGCCCTTGACGTAGACTTCTACGCTCTTGAGACCGCAGTTTTCCACAGCAGCCTTTGCAGCGGTCTCAGCGACCATCTGCGCAGCGTACGGAGTGGACTTTCTGCTGCCGCGGAATCCGAGGCCGCCGGAGGAGGCCCAGGACAGTGCGTTGCCGTTGGTATCGGTAACGGTGACCATCGTATTGTTGAAGGACGAGCGGATATGCACGGCGCCCTTTTCAATTACCTTGCGCTCACGACGGCGCTTGACTACTTTCTTAACAGCCTTTGCCATTTACATATCCCTCCTTACTTCTTCTTATTCGCAATGGTCTTCTTCGGACCCTTGCGGGTACGGGCATTGGTCTTGGTTCTCTGGCCGCGGACGGGCAGGCCACGACGGTGACGGACACCGCGGTAGCAGCCGATCTCGGTCAGACGCTTGATGTTCAGAGCCACTTCACGGCGGAGGTCGCCCTCAATGGTGAAGTTCTTGTCGATCACATCACGAAGCTTTGCCTCCTGCTCGTCGGTCAGGTCCTTGACGCGGGTGTCAGGGTCGATCTCGGCGAGTTCGAGGATCTTGTTTGCACTTGTTCTGCCAATGCCGTAAATATAAGTCAAACCGATTTCGATTCGCTTCTCACGGGGCAGGTCAATACCAGCAATACGTGCCATACTATTCAGAGCACCTCCTATTAACCTTGTCTCTGCTTATGCTTGGGGTTTTCGCAAATTACCATAACGCGGCCCTTGCGCTTGATGATCTTGCACTTTTCGCACATGGGCTTTACGGACGGTCTTACTTTCATACTGTTAACCTCCATTGAGACCTCAAGTCTCTATTTACTTCTCCATGTGATTCTGCCACGGGTAAGATCATAGGGCGACATTTGCACGGTCACCTTGTCGCCGGGCAGGATCTTAATAAAGTTCATCCGGAGCTTGCCGGAAATATGCGCCAAAATGGTGTGTCCACCGCCAATATCGACAGAGAACATGGCATTCGGCAGTGCATCAGTTACGATGCCCTCAAGTTCGATTACGTCGTCTTTTGCCAAGATCAATTAACCCCCTTGGTTTTGACTGTTGAATTTTTGACCATATGCGGCCAATTCCCTTCGTAATTCGCTGTTGAGTACCTTGTCGCCGTTGCGAATCTTCTCGGCGACTCGTGTGTCTGTCTGAGAGATCTTCTCGACATGCTTGCGTTTTTTCCGCTTGGGCTGTTCGACCCGGCGGCCCTTGCCGTCCGCGATGTAGACATATTCCCCATCCGTGTCCAGCACGAAGAAGAACTGTCCCTGATCGCGTCCAGCCTTTGACGCTACTATGTCAGCTTTGGATATGTCCATATTCAAAGACCCTCTGTGACGGTGAGAATTTCCGGCTCGCCGTCGGTAATCAGAATGGTGTTTTCGTAGTGAGCTGCGAGCTTGCCGTCGGCGGTCACCGTTGTCCAACGGTCCTTCAGGATTCTTACATCATAAGCGCCCTGCGTGACCATCGGCTCCACGGCGATCGTCATACCCTTGACAAGTCTCGGCCCTCTGCCCGGATTTCCAAAGTTCGGTACCTCAGGTTCTTCATGCATCTGCTCGCCGACGCCGTGACCTACGAAGGCGCGCACCACGCCAAACCCATGCTTCTCAACATACGTCTGGACGGCATGACCGATGTCGGATACCCGGCATCCCTGACGTGCGAATTGGATTCCCTCAAAAAAACTCTGTCTGGTTACCGAAATGAGCTTCTGTGCCTCGGGAGAGATTTCCCCGCAGGCATAGGTGGCGGCGCAGTCACCAACGAATCCTCCCCACGTTGCGCCCACATCGACCGACACGATGTCGCCCTCCTTCAGGACCCGTTTTCCGGGAATCCCGTGGATGACCACTTCGTTGACGGAGATGCAGGTGCTTGCGGGGAAGCCTCCGAACCCGAGAAAGGTCGGAATGGCTCCCTGCGACACGATAAAATCGTGAACTGCTCTGTCGATCTCTCCAGTGGTGACGCCGGGCCTTACCATATCGCCTGCCAAGGCACGCGCTGCCGCGGTAATTTTACAGGCCTTGCGCATCACTTCGAGCTCGCGCTCATTCTTGATTGAGATCATTCCGCCGCACCCAGAGCCTTCAAGATATCCTGAGAAGCTTTTTCGATCGGCTGATCACCCTCGACGAGTCTCAGGATACCGAGCTTCTCATAGAACTCTTTCAGGGCTTCCGTCTCTGCGTGGAACACGCGCAGACGGTTTTTGACCGTCTCCGGCGCGTCGTCCTTGCGAGTGACAAGCTCGCCGCCGCACAGATCGCAGACGCCCTCTTTTTTGGGCGGGTTCGCAACGATGTGGAAGCTTGCGCCGCAGCTGCCGCACACGCGGCGGCCGGTCATGCGCGCTTCGATCACAGCGTCGTCGATCTCGATGGACACGACACGGTCGAAATGAATGCCGGCGTCTTCAAGCGCCTGCGCCTGCGGGATCGTGCGCGGCACACCGTCGAGGATGTAGCCGTTCGCACAATCCGGCTGCGCGACTCGCTCGCGGACGATGCCGATGATGACATCGTTCGGAACGAGCTTACCAGCGTCCATGAAGCCCTTGGCCTTCAGACCGGTCTCGGTCCCGTTTTTGATTGCTTCGCGGAGGATGTTGCCGGTCGAGATCGTGGGAATGCTCAGCTTCCGGCTGACGATCTCTGCCTGTGTTCCCTTACCGGCGCCCGGGGCGCCCAAAAGGATCAGCTTCATAGTGTTTCCTCCGATCACTCAAGGAAGCCCTTGTAGTGACGCATCAGCATCTGCGCCTCAAGGCTCTTGACCGTCTCAAGCGCAACACCGACTACGATGATGACGGAAGTACCGCCGATGGAGAGGGTGGTGTCCTTGATGATGATGCCAACGATGATGGGCAGAAGCGCGATGACCGCGAGATACAGAGCGCCAAACAGGGTGATCTTGTTGATGACCTTGAAGATGAAGTCGGACGTGGGCTTGCCCGGACGGAAGCCGGGGATGAAGCCGCCGTTCTTCTTCAGGTTGTTGGCGATCTCGATGGGGTTGAACTGGATCGTCGCATAGAAGTAGCTGAATGCGATGATCAGGAAGAAGTACACGATGATATACACCGCGCTCTTCGTGTCAAATACATAGGTGTTCATCCATGCCCAGAAACCGGACGCCGGCGCACCCACAAACGCCATGATGGTGGCGGGCAGCGTTGCGATGGACTGAGCGAAGATGATCGGCAGAACGCCGGACATGTTGACCTTGATCGGCAGATTGGTCGACTGACCACCGTACATCTTCCGGCCGACGACGCGCTTGGCGTACTGGACGGGGATACGGCGCTCGGAATTGCTGATGAACACGATGAACATCACGATCGCGAGCATGCCGACAACCATCAGAATGGCAACATACCACTTGAGGCTGAACAGGCTGCTGACCATGGACGGAACACGCGAGACGATACCGGCGAACAGGATCATGGAGATGCCGTTGCCGATGCCGAACTGGTCGATCTGCTCGCCAACCCACATCAGGAAGGCGGCGCCGGCCACGAAGGTCATGACGATGACCATGCCGCTCACAAAGCTCGTCTGCTCCAGGATGCTGTACTGCGCGCTGGCGTTCTTCAGCATGATGTAGTAGGCGATGCCCATCAGCAGGCTCAGGCCGACCGTCGTATAACGGGTGATCTTCTGGATCTTCTTCTTGCCCTCTTCGCCTTCGTCCTTGGCAAGACGCTCAAGAGCGGGAATGGCGATGCAGAGCAGTTCGATGATAATGGATGCGTTGATGTACGGCTGGATGCCGAGCGCAAACACGGTCGCGTTGGAGAATGCCGAGCCGGACATTGCGTTGTACAGACCAAGGACAGTGTTGGAAAGCTGCTGGGTGTAGTAGTTGTTGAGGACATCAACATTGATATACGGCACAGGAACGCAGCTGCCAAGTCTGTAGATCAGCAGAACAAACAGCGTAAAGAGGATCTTCTTCCGAAGTTCGGGGATCTTCCATGCGTTGCGGAGTGTAGTAAACACTTACACCACCTCAGCCTTTCCGCCCGCCTTTTCGATTTTTTCCTTAGCAGACTCGGAGAAGGCTGCCGCCTTCACGGTGACGTTGACAGTAACATTGCCGTTGCCGAGAACCTTCAGACCATTGGGGCAGGAGTGCAGGATTCCCTTTTCGATCAGAGCTTCCGCGTCGACGACCGCGCCGTTTTCAAACCGGTTGAGGCAGGCGACGTTGACAGCCGTCAGAGGCTTTGCGAAAATGTTGTTGAAGCCGCGCTTCGGGATGCGGCGTGCCAGAGGCATCTGGCCGCCTTCAAAGCCGATGCGGGTTTTGCCGCCGGAGCGAGCCTTCTGGCCCTTGTGTCCACGACCAGCAGTCTTGCCGTTGCCCGTTGCGGTGCCGCGGCCCTTGCGCTTGTCTACGTGGGTAGAACCCATAACCGGAGCAAGTTCGTGCAGATTCATCTACTTGTCCTCCTTATTGTTCTTCCGTGACCTGAAGCAGATAGCCGATCTTGGCGATCTTGCCGCGAGTCTGGGTGTTGTCAGGCTGAACAGTTTCCTGACCGATCTTGCGCAGGCCGAGGGAGTGCGCAGTTGCGATGTGCTTTTCAAGACGGCCATTGAGGCTCTTGACCAGCTTAATTCTAAGATTCGCCATTTCAGAGTCCTCCTTAACCGACGATTTCTTCGACGCTCTTGCCTCTGATGCGAGCAACCTCGGCTGCATCACGCAGGCTCATGAGACCCTGCATCGTTGCCTTGACAACGTTCTGCGGGTTGTTCGAGCGCAGGCACTTTGCACGAATGTTGGAAATACCGACCGCTTCCATGACGGCACGGACAGCGCCGCCGGCGATGATACCGGTACCTTCGCGAGCCGGCTTGAGCATGACTCTGCCGGCGCCGAATGCGCCGATGACTTCATGGGGAATGGTGGTGCCGTCGAGCGTGATCTTGGTCATGTTCTTCTTGGCGTCCGCAATGCCCTTGAGGATCGCTTCGGAAACTTCCGCTGCCTTGCCCAGGCCGTAGCCCACGGTGCCCTTGCCGTCGCCGACAACGACCAGAGCGGAGAACTTCATGACACGGCCGCCCTTGACGGTCTTGGAAACACGGTTGAGATAGACGACCTTCTCGATGAACTCGGGAGCGTTGTCCTCTCTCGGTGCTCTGTCTCTATTGTAAGCCATTACTTTTTCCTCCTCCGATCAGAATTCCAGGCCGCCTTCGCGGGCGCCTTCAGCAAGCTCTGCCACACGACCGTGATAGATGTAACCGCCACGATCGAACACGACAGTGTCGATGCCCTTTGCCTTTGCGCGCTCTGCAACGAGCTTGCCGACCTTGCGGGCAGCTTCCTTGTTGCCGGTGGCGCCTTCGAAATCCTTATCCAGAGTGGAAGCGGATGCCAGCGTGACGCCATTGACGTCGTCAATGATCTGTGCGTAGATGTTCGCATTGCTGCGATAAACGTTCAGGCGAGGTCTTTCGGAAGTGCCGGTGATCTTGCCGCGCACTCTGGTATGACGCTTCATACGCTGTGCGTTCTTATCAAAAGTCTTAACCATTATGCAGCACCTCCTAATTATTTCTTACCGCCGGCCTTGCCCTCTTTATGACGGAGGACTTCATCGGCGTACTTGATGCCCTTGCCCTTGTAGGGTTCAGGCGGTCTCTTGGCTCTGACGTTGGCAGCAAACTGGCCAACCTTCTGCTTGTCGATGCCGTGGATGATGACCTTGTTGGGAGCCGGAACCTCAACGGTGATGCCGTCGATCTCTTCCATGTTCACAAGGTGAGAGAAACCAAGGTTCATAACGAGCTTGTTGCCTTCCTTGGAAGCTCTGTAGCCGACGCCGTTGATCTCGAGCTCCTTCTTGAAGCCCTCGGTCACGCCGACGACCATGTCATACACCAGCGTGCGGGTCAGACCGTGCAGGCTCTTGTGGAGCTTGTCTTCGGACGGACGACCAACCGTAATGACATTGCCTTCATGCTTGATGATCATTTCAGGACGCATGGCCTGCGTCAGCGTACCCTTCGGGCCCTTGACGGTCACGACGTTGTTTTCGCCGATGGTCACGTCAACACCTGCGGGAACGGTAATGGGCATTCTGCCGATTCTAGACATAGTTCAATACCCTCCTTACCAAACGAACGCGAGGACTTCGCCGCCGACATGGTTCGCACGAGCGGCCTTGTCAGTCATGACGCCCTTGGATGTGGAAATAATAGCGACGCCGAGGCCCTTGAGGACCTTGGGCAGCTCGTCAGCACCGGCGTAGACGCGCAGACCCGGCTTGGAGACTCTGCGCAGGCCGCTGATGACCTTCTCTTTGCCCGCGAGGTACTTCAGAGTGATTCTGATGATGCCCTGCGTGCCGTCGTCGACGATCTCATAGGCCTTGATGTAGCCTTCGTCGAGCAGGATCTGTGCGATGGCCTTCTTCAGGTTGGAAGCAGGAACATCGACTTTCTCGTGCTTTGCCGTGTTTGCATTCCGGATACGGGTCAGCATATCGGCAACGGGATCGGTGATTTGCATTGTTTTTTCCTCCTAGTTTGAAGTTACCGCTTGTGCGGTTGAGGTGGCGAGGTATCACGACCAATCTCTTGCGGACCGAAGCCCGATTGCCCGTGACCTTTCGTCATCCTTAATTTTATCGTTGGAGGGCGGCTTTCGCCGCCCTGGCGATAACAAAGAACAGTGTGCGCTTTCGCGCGCTTCACGCCCCTGCCCAGTCGCATGAGGGCAGCTCGGTGAAGATTTTCGTGCAAGACAAGGCATGTAGCCGACGCTTACACATCCCATTCGGGGAAAGATTTTTTCGCTGGGCAAGGTCTGGACGCGGCGGCGTATTTATTATACGCCGAGGCGGCGCAACGCAGTATTACGCGAAAAGATTTACCAGGACGCCTTGCGGACGCCGGGGATCTCACCCTTATACGCCAGCTCGCGGAAGCAGATACGGCAAACGCCGTAGTCGCGCAGGTAAGCGTGGGGACGGCCGCAGATCTTGCAGCGGTTGTAGTAGCGGGTGGAGAACTTGGGTTCTTCCTTCTGCTTGAGAATCATTGCTTTTCTAGCCATTCGTCAAATCCTCCAATCAAGCGTAGAACGGAGCGCCGACCAGAGTCAGCAGTTCCTTGGCTTCTTCGTCGGTCGATGCGGTGGTGCAGATGCAGATATCCATGCCGCGGATCTTGTCGACCTTGTCGTATTCGATTTCAGGGAAGATCAGCTGTTCCTTAAGACCAAAGGCATAGTTGCCGCGGCCGTCGAAGGAGTTGGGGTTGATGCCGCGGAAGTCGCGGACACGGGGCAGCGCCACGTTGAACAGACGGTCGAGGAACTCCCACATGCGGTCGCCGCGGAGGGTGACCTTGACGCCGACGGTCTCGCCTTCACGAACCTTGAAGTTCGCAACGGACTTACGGGCCTTGGTGGTGATGGGCTTCTGGCCGGTGATGGTGCCGATGTCCTTGCAGATGGCCTCGATCTCCTTGGCATTGCCCTTGGACTCACCGCAGCCAACGTTCACGATGACCTTGCTGAGCTTGGGGATCTGCATGGTGCTCTTGTACTGGAACTTGTTCATCAGAGCGGGAGCGATTTCTTCATTGTACTTTACTTTCAGTCTAGCAGCCATTATTCAGAACCTCCCTCTCAAATCGTCTCGCCGCACTTTTTGCAGACGCGGACTTTGTTGCCGTCAACGACCTTGTATGCGGGGCGGGTAGCCTTGCCGCACTTCGGGCAGACGCGCATGACCTTGCTGGCATACATGGGGATCTCACGGCGGATGATGCCGCCTTCCTCACCCTGCTTTCTGGGCTTGACATGGCAGGTGGCGACGTTGACGCCCTCTACGATGACCTTGCCGGAAGCGGGCATAGCCTCGAGGACCTTACCCTTCTTGCCCTTGTCCTTGCCGGACAGGACGATGACGGTATCGTTTTTCTTAATGTTCATCTCTTGGTCCCCCCATTAAACAGTTTCGGGCGCCAGCGAGCAGATCTTCATGAAACCAGCGTCACGAAGCTCTCTTGCAACCGGCCCAAAGATACGGGTTCCGCGAGGGCTGTTGTCGTCCTTGATGAGGACAGCGGCATTCTCGTCGAAACGAACGTAGGTGCCGTCCACGCGGCGGGTACCCTTCACGGAGCGGACGATAACGGCCTTGACGACCTCGCCCTTCTTGACCGTGCCGTTCGGAGCAGCCTTGCGGACAGAGCAGACGACAACGTCGCCGATGTTCGCGTACTTGCGGCGGGTGCCGCCGAGGACACGGATGCACTTAATTTCCTTGGCGCCAGTGTTGTCGGCAACCTTCAGATAAGTTTCGCTTTGAATCATGTTGGTGCCTCCTTACTTAGCCTTTTCGATGATCACTACAAGTCTCCATCTCTTGTCCTTGGACAGAGGACGGCACTCCATGACCTTGACGGTATCGCCGATGCCGGCGGTGTTGTTCTCGTCATGGGCCTTCAGCTTGTAGGTTCTCTTGATGATCTTGTTGTACAGCTTGTGCTGCACGCTCGTCTCGATCGCGACCACGATTGTCTTGTCCATCTTATCGGAGACAACGGTACCAACCCTGGTCTTGCGGAAAGCTCTGGTATTTTCACTCATTTGCTTTTTCCTCCTCAGTTCTTGGTCTCGTTCTCACGAATAATAGTCTTGATGCGGGCAATATCTTTCTTGACGACTGCGATCTGCAGGGGGTTGTCAAGCTGATTGGTCGCATGCTGCATTCTCAGCATGAACAGGTTCTTCTTCAGCTCCACCAGCTTCGCATCCAGCTCAGCGGCAGACATTTTGCGGATTTCGTTTGCCTTCATCATTATTCACCACCATTCTCGGATACAGGGGCTTCTTTGGCGATGATCTTCGTCTTGATGGGCAGCTTGTGCTGCGCCAGACGCAGAGCCTCACGTGCTTCCTCTTCGGGAACACCGCCGATTTCGAACATGACCTTCTGATTCTTGACAACTGCTACCCAGTACTCGGGTGCGCCCTTACCGGAGCCCATACGGACGCCGAGCGCCTTCTTGGAAACAGGCTTGTCGGGGAAAATCTTGATCCAGACCTGACCGCCACGCTTGGTGTAACGGGTCATAGCGACACGAACCGCCTCGATCTGATTGCCGGTGATCCAGCCCGGTTCGCAGGCCTGGATACCGAATTCGCCGTAGGAGACCTTATTGCCACGGGAAGCAGCGCCCTTCATGCGGCCTCTCTGAACACGACGGTATTTGGTTCTTTTGGGCATCAACATCAGCGGTTGCCTCCTTCCTTACGGTCGTTGTTGCGGTCGTTGTTGTAGCTTCTGCGCTCGCCATTGTACGGACGGCGCTCGCCATTGTCGTTTCTGCGGTCGCCATAGCGGCGATCACCACGGCGATCGTTCTGACGGCGGTCGCGGCGCTCGCGCTTTGCGGGCTCCGGATTCTCGGAACGAAGCGTGGAGTTGAGGACCTCGCCCTTGTACAGCCAGACCTTGCAGCCGACCTTGCCGTAAGTGGTGTTGGCCTCAGCGAAGCCGTAGTCGATGTCTGCGCGGATGGTCTGCAGGGGGATGGTGCCCTCGTGATAGCTCTCGCTGCGGGCGATCTCAGCGCCGCCGAGACGGCCGCCGCAGGTGCACTTGATGCCCTTTGCGCCGAGGCGGGTGGCACGCTGGATAGCCTGCTTCATCGCGCGGCGGAAGGAAATTCTCTTCTCAAGCTGAGCCGCGATGTTCTCCGCGACGAGCTGTGCGTTCAGATCGGGGCTGCGGACCTCAACGATGTTGAGGGCAACGGTCTTGCCGAGCTTCTGCTCGATGGACTTGCGCAGCTTCTCAATGTCTTCGCCACCCTTGCCGATGATGACACCGGGGCGGGAGCAGTGAATGTTGATCTTGACCTTCGCGTTATCTCTTTCGATCTCGATCTTGGCGATACCGGCGGCATAGAGGGTGCTCTTGAGGTACTTGCGGATGTTGTAGTCCTCAACGATCAGATCACCGACTTTGTCCTCACGGGCATACCAGCGAGAGTCCCAGTCCTTGATTACGCCAACGCGCAATCCATGGGGATTAACTTTCTGTCCCATAGTAACCTCCTGCTTAAGCCTTCTCGCTCACACCGATGGTGATGTGAGTGGTTCTCTTCAGAATACGATTGAATCTGCCCTGTGCTCTGGGCATGCCGCGCTTGAGCGTGGGGCCCGGATCTGCGAGCGCAGTGGAGACGTAGAGCTTGTCGGCGTCCATGCCGTGGTTGTTCTCTGCGTTTGCGATGGCGCTCTTGAGCAGCTTCAGCATGGGCTCGGAGGCAGCCTTGGGGGTCTGCATCAGATACGCAGCTGCGGTCTTAACGTCTTTTCCACGAATGAGGTCGCAAAGAATGACGACCTTGCGCGGAGAAATACGCAGGTATTTCAGATAAGCTTTTGCTTCCATTTTCAGTGCGTCCTCCTTCATTACGAATTGGTGGTCTTGCTGCCGGAGTGGCCGCGGAACGTTCTGGTGGGAACGAACTCGCCCAGCTTGTGGCCGACCATATCTTCGGTGATATAGACGGGCACATGACGGCGGCCGTCATGGACAGCGATGGTGTGACCAACAAAGGAGGGGAAAATGGTGGAGGCTCTGGACCAAGTCTTGAGGACCTTCTTTTCACCGGCCTTGTTCAGCTCTTCAACACGCTTGAAGAGTTCGGGCGCGACGAACGGGCCTTTCTTAATGCTTCTGCTCATTTCTATTCCTCCTTACTTCGCGTTTCTACGCTTGAAGATATACTTGTTGGTGCGGTTCTTCGCCTTGCGGGTCTTCAGGCCCATTGCAGGCTTGCCCCACGGAGTCATAGGACCGGGATGGCCAACAGGAGACTTGCCTTCGCCGCCGCCGTGCGGGTGGTCGTTCGGGTTCATGACGGAGCCGCGGACGGTCGGGCGGATGCCCATGTGACGGGTGCGGCCGGCCTTGCCGATGTGGACGTTCTCATGGTCGATGTTGCCGACCTGGCCGATGACTGCGGTGCAGTTCATGCGGACGAGGCGGACTTCGCCGGAGGGCAGGCGGACCTGTGCAAGCTCTGCGTCCTTCGCCATCAGCTGTGCGGAGGTGCCGGCGGAGCGGACGAGCTGAGCGCCGCGGCCCGGATAGAGCTCGATGTTGTGGATGATGGTACCAACGGGGATGTTGGCGATGGGCAGGCAGTTGCCGGGCTTGATGTCAGCCGCGGCGGAAGCGACGATGACGTCGCCGGCCTTCAGGCCGACCGGAGCGAGGATATAGCGCAGCTCGCCGTCTTCGTACTTGACCAGAGCGATGAACGCGCTGCGGTTGGGGTCGTACTCAAGACGCTGCACGGTAGCCGGCATTTCCAGCTTGTCGCGGCGGAAGTCGATGATGCGGTACTTGCGCTTGTTGCCGCCGCCATGATGACGGACAGTGATACGACCGTAGCTGTTGCGGCCGCCCTTCTTCTTGACGGTCTCGAGCAGGCTGCGCTCGGGCTTTGCCTTTTTGTCTACGCCGTCGAAGGCAGAAACGGTCATGTTTCTTCTCGACGGGGTATACGGCTTAAAAGATTTGATCGCCATATTGCGTTACACTCCTTCTCTTTGATTAGACCATGCCTTCAAAGAACTCAATGGTCTTGGAATCAGCAGTCAGCTTGACCATTGCCTTCTTGTAGCTGGCACGGCGGCCGGCGGGAGCGGCGCCCTGCCGCTTTTCCTTGCCTTCCATGCGGATGGTGTTGACTTTCTCGACCTTCACACCGAAGATCTCCTCGATCGCCTTCTTGATCTCGATCTTGTTGGCATCGACGGCGACTTTGAAGACGTACTTCTTCTCGTCAGCCTCTTCCATGGACTGTTCGGTGATGACGGGCTTGATAATGATGTCGTATGCGGTCTTCATTATGCGAACACCTCCTCGATCTTTGCCAGAGCAGCCTTATCAACGACGAGCTTCTGAGCGTTCAGGATGTCGTAGACGTTGATGAGGTTAGCGAATGTAACCAGAATGCCGGGGATGTTGGCAGCGCTCTTGACGACGATGGCGTCGTTCTCAGCGGTGACAACCAGAGCCTTGCCGGTAACGCCGACGGCGTTCAGGAAGGTCTTGAAGGTCTTGGTCTTGATGGAGTCCATCTTGATCTCGTCGATCACAACGATGTTCTCAGAGGCAGCCTTGTCGGACAGGACCGACTTCATGGCAAGTCTCTTGACCTTCTTGTTCAGCGTGTAGCTGTAGTCGCGGGGCTTCGGTGCGAACACGATGCCGCCGTGCGTCCACTGCGGAGCGCGGATGGAGCCCTGACGGGCGCGGCCGGTGCCCTTCTGGCGCCACGGCTTGATGCCGCCGCCGGAGACCTCAGCGCGGGTAAGAGCACTCTGCGTGCCCTGACGGCAGTTGGCGAGGTGGTTCTTGACTACGTCGTGCACAACAGCCTCGTTGGGTTCAATACCGAAAACAGCATCAGAGAGCGTAATCTCGCCGACCTGCTTACCAGCCATATCAAAAACTTTCGTCTGCATGATTTACTCTCCTCTCTCAGCGATTTCTTGCCGAAGCCTTCTGCGGGTTGGTACGTGCGGAAGCCTTCTGCGGGTTGATGCTGGCGTTGGCTGCGTTGCCCTTTTCCTTGAAGTTCTTGACAGTGTTCTTCAGATAAACAATGCCGCCCTTCGGGCCGGGGATCGCGCCGCGGACAACGATCATGTTGAGCTCCTCGTCGACCTTGACGATGTCGAGGTTCTCAACGGTGACCTGCTCATTGCCCATCTGACCAGCGCCGTGGTGTCCCTTGAAGATACGGCTGGGGGAAGAGGTGGAGCCCATGGAGCCTGCCTGACGATGGACCGGGCCGCCGCCGTGGGTCATCGGGGTGCGATGGCCGCCGCAGCGCTTGACCGGGCCTTCATAGCCGTGGCCCTTGCTGACGCCGGTGACGTCGATCTTGTCACCGACTGCGAAAACGCTGGCGGTGATGACGTCGCCGACGTTCTTCTCTTCTGCCTTCTCGATTCTGAATTCCTTCAGATGCTTCTTCATAGCGACGTCGGCCTTCTTCAGATGGCCGGCTTCCGGCTTGGACAGCTTGGATTCCTTAACGTCCTCGTAGCCGAGCTGGATGGCGGAGTAGCCGTCTTTTTCGGTGGTCTTCTTCTGTGTCACGACGCAGGGGCCTGCCTCGATGACGGTCACAGGGATGACCTTGCCGCTCTCATCGAAAATCTGGGTCATGCCCACTTTTTTGCCGATGATCGCTTTCTGCATTTTCATGTGATTTCCTCCTAATTTAAGGTTATTGGTTGAACGACTTGCGCATTGGGACGCATTGGTCGGTCAACATGACCCGTCCGTCCTCTTTTGCGACGAACCGTGGCGGGCTGCTGTAATATATAAGGTATAATTACAGCTTTATCTCAATCTCAACACCGGCGGGAAGGTCGAGGCTCATGAGAGCTTCCACAGTCTTCTGATTGGGGTTGAGAATATCGATCAGTCTCTTGTGCGTTCTGCGCTCGAACTGCTCACGGGAGTCCTTATACTTGTGAACAGCGCGAAGGATGGTGACGACTTCCTTCTTGGTGGGCAGGGGGATGGGGCCGGAGACGGAAGCGCCGTTGCGCTTGGCGGTCTCGACGATCTTCTCTGCACTCGCGTCGATGAGCTGATGATCATAAGCCTTCAGGCGAATTCTGATCATTTCCTGTTTTGCCATGTTTGTGTTCCTCCTTGAATCACGTACTCAGTTTTCTGTGTCTCTGGGTACGGTCGGGATTCCGTATACGCTAAGCCGTGCGTATCATTCCGCACCATGAAAAAAGACCGACGTTGTCGGCCTTGTTCCACTGCGGCGATATACGCTGCATAGGACTCCCAGCCGCCCGATGACCGGACATACTCCGCAGAAGTTACCGTCCAGGACGCAATCTCCTGCATCATCGCATTGACACGCGTGGTAGCGTTGCTACCCCCATTCGCGCGCCTTAGTATCATATAATAAAACCCCCTCAGTGTCAAGGGGGTTTTGAATATTTTTCATAAAATCTGCTCGATTTTTTCGGCGTTTCGGAGAATTTCTCCGCCGCAGCCGCTTTTCGCCGGAAAACGCACCGCTTTGCACGTCTAAAATGCGCTTTTTCCGCGTTTTTCAGGAGACAGCAGCGCAGCAGAAATAATGTGAGATTTTGCCGCAGGTCAACGTTTGCGGGGCGACGACATACTCTCTGTATTTCGAGCCCCCAAACGGCAGAGATGCGGCAAAAGATCCGCTTTTTCGCTGCGCACCGCTGAGAACGTGAGATTTTGCCGCAGGTCAACGTTTGCGGGGCGACGACATACTTTCTGTATTTCAAGCCCCCAAACGGCAGAGATGCGGCAAAAGATCCGTTCTCAGTATGCAACGCCCCAGTAGATCATCTTCTTCGCCGCTCTGCCGCAGATCGGGCAGACGTCGTCGAGATGCTCCTGCTCAAGCGGCATGCAGCGGGAGGACATGCCGGCTTCTTCCTTCATTTTCATTTCGCAGTCGAGCTCGCCGCACCACATGGTCTTGATGAAGCCGCCATGCGCCTGCTGGAGCTGTTTGGCCTCGTCGAGGGAGTGGGCTTCGAAGATGTGCTCGTCGAGGTTGCGCTTGGCCTTGTCGAACATGCCTTTCTGGACAAGTTCGAGCTGCTCGGCAACGGCGGATTCGAGGTTTTCGAGGGAG
Source organism: uncultured Eubacteriales bacterium (assembly GCA_900548625.1). Taxonomy (GTDB): domain Bacteria; phylum Bacillota; class Clostridia; order Oscillospirales; family Oscillospiraceae; genus CAG-170. The sequence continues at coordinate 73,340 of URLO01000004.1, forward strand.
ACGACCGTTTTTTCGCCGTCATTGCGGCGGACAAGAACGCACTGGCCGGCTTCGATGTCGCGGGGGCCGATCTCGACGCGGACGGGAACGCCCTTCATTTCATACTGGGCGCACTTCCAGCCCATGGAGTTGTCGGAATCGTCGAGCTTGACGCGCACGCCGGCCTTGAGGAGGCGCGCTTTCAGCTCCTCTGCCTTTTCCAGAACGCCTGCCTTGTGCATGGCAACGGGAAGAACGATGACCTGGATGGGGGCGATCTTGGGCGGCAGGACGAGGCCGTTGTTGTCACCATGGGCCATGATGACGGCGCCGATCATGCGGGTGGTGGAGCCCCAGGAGGTCTGGAAGGGATACTGGAGCTTGTTGTCTCGGCCGGTGAAGGTCACGTTGTAGGCACGGGAGAACTTGTCGCCGAAGTAGTGGCTGGTCGCGCCCTGAAGGGCCTTGTGATCCTTCATGAGGCATTCGACAGTGTAGGTTGCTTCGGCGCCGGCGAACTTTTCCTTTTCGGTCTTCTGACCGGGGACGACAGGGATGGCGAGGACGTTCTCAAAGAAGTCCGCGTAGCAGCGGAGCTGCTGCTCGGTCTCATGCTGCGCTTCCTCGGCGGTCTCATGGATGGTGTGGCCCTCCTGCCACCAGAACTCTCTGGAACGCAGGAACGGACGGGTGGTCTTTTCCCAGCGGATGACGGAGCACCACTGATTGTAGAGCATCGGCAGCTCACGGTAGGTCTGGAGCACTCTCGACCAGTGATCGCAGAACATCGTCTCGGAGGTCGGACGGAAGGCCAGACGCTCCTCCAGCTTTTCGCTGCCGCCCATCGTGACCCATGCGACCTCGGGGGCAAAGCCGTTTACAAGCTCGCCCTCTTTTTTCAGCAGGCTCTCGGGGATCAGGACCGGCATCGCCACATTTTCATGGCCGGTCTTTTTGAACTCAGCGTCCATGATGCTCTGAATGTTTTCCCAGATGGCGTAGCCATACGGGCGCAGAATGGTAAAGCCCTTCACGCTGGCATACTCGACCAGCTCCGCCTTGCGGCAGATATCCGTATACCACTGCGCAAAATCGACCTCCATATCGGTGATCTGTTCCACTTTTTTCTCTTTCGCCATAACACAACTTCCTCCCGGAATGGTTTTCATATCAACATTCCTATTCTATCACATTTGTCAATCCCTTCGGCATAAAATGGAGTACCTTATCTGAGGGGGTTTTCCATGCCCGATTTCACGATCGTTCTCGACCCGTCCACCGCACAGTTCTACCGCCGCGTGGCGCAGTCTGCGGGGCTTTGCACCGAGCAGGTGCTCGCCGACGCGCTGTTCAAGCTCGCGGGAGAGCTGGCGCTGGAATCGCTCGCCGCCAAGCGGCGCGACTTAGGATAGCCGCCGGCGCTTCCTTAAATTTTTGTTCAGATTCCCGCGCATCCAAAATACGGCATTGTATTTTTCCGCCGGTTTTGCTATATTATAATGTATTGCGGCTGCGGCCGCAGAAAACCGGCAAATTCAGCGAGGTACTACCATGAAATCCATTCGTGATCTTTATAAGATCGGCAAAGGTCCGTCCAGCTCTCATACGATGGGCCCGTCCAGAGCGGCGGAGCTGTTCCGCTCCGAAACTCCGGACGCAGAGCGCTATGAGGTCGTGCTTTACGGCTCTCTCTCCAAAACCGGCGTCGGCCACGGCACTGACCGCGTCATCCGCGATGTTTTTGCACCGAAGGACGTGCAGATCATTTTCTCCGAGTCCGACCCCGCCGACCTCAAGCATCCGAACACGCTTGACCTCAGCGCCTTCCGCGGCGCGGAGAAGATCGGGTTTATGCGCGTTGAGTCCATCGGCGGCGGTGACATCATCGTTGAGGGCCGTCCCGGACTCGAACCGCCCGAGGTCTATCCGGAAAACTCGTTTGCGGAGATCGCGCAGTTCTGCGCGTGGCGCGGCGTCAGCCTGCCCGAATACGTCGAGCTCAACGAGGGCCCCGAGATCCGTACCTTCCTCAAGGGCGTCTGGGACGCCATGCGGCAGGAGGTTCGTGACGGCTTGACCGCAGAAGGCGTGCTCCCCGGCGGGCTCAATGTCCAGCGCAAGGCAAAATATCTGCTCGAGCGCACGCATCAGGTCGATATTCCGCAGGTGCGTGAGCTGCAGCAGGTCTGCGCCTACGCCTTTGCCGCCGCCGAGCAGAACGCCGACAACGGCACCATCGTCACCGCGCCCACCTGCGGAAGCTGCGGCGTGCTGCCTGCCGTTCTTGTGTACCTGCAGGATAAATACAAATTCTCCGACGACAAGATCGCCGAGGCCCTGAGCGTCGCGGGTCTGTTCGGCTGTCTCATCAAGCGCAACGCCTCCGTCTCCGGCGCCGAGTGCGGCTGTCAGGCCGAGATCGGCTCAGCCTGCTCGATGGCAGCCGCCGCCATGAGCCAGCTCATGGGACTGAGCATTCAGGAGATCGAATACTCTGCCGAGATCGCGATGGAGCACCATCTCGGCCTCACCTGCGACCCCATCTGCGGTCTGGTGCAGATCCCCTGCATCGAGCGCAACGCCGTTGCCGCCAAGCGCGCCATCGACGCCTCGAATCTTGCGCACATGCTGGTCGGCACGCGCACCATCTCGTTTGACATGGTCGTGCGCACGATGTATGAGACCGGCAGAAGCATCAACAAGGCCTTCCGTGAGACGAGTGAGGGCGGCCTTGCCAAGCTTTACAGCCGCCGCGCACCCATCGGTTCGTAATCGAAAATGCCATCCTGCGATGCAGGATGGCATTTTTTCGTCTTTTTACGCCTTTGCTATCTCCGGCAGGGCGTATTTTTTCGCATAGCCGCGGAACATGCTCCGGAAGCTCTCGCTCTCGCGCTTTGCAAGGCCGAGGCTCTCGTGCAGATTCAGATTGTGCTGCGCCGTGTCGATGATGCAGCCGGCGATGTTCGAGCAGTGGTCGGACGTGCGCTCCAGATTCGTCAGCAGGTCAGACCAGACAAAGCCCGCCTCGATGCTGCAATTTCCCTGCTGCATCCGCAGGATGTGACGCGTGCGCATCTGCTCCTTGAGGGCGTCGATGACCTCCTCCAGCGGCTCGACATGTGCAGCGGCCGCGGCGTCGTGCTTCTCAAATGCCTCCAGCGTCAGCTCCAGGATCTCGCGCAGCGCGCCGGAGAGCGTGTCAAATTCTGCCTGCGCGCTCCGGCTGAACGCAAGCTGCTTGCCGCGCAGCTCCTCTGCCGATTCCAGAACGTTTACCGCATGGTCGGAAATGCGCTCGAAATCCCCGATGGCCTTCAGGAGCGCGGTCGCCTCCTCGCTCTCCTCCATGCCCATCCTGCGCGCGCTGAGCTTTACAAGATAGGTGCCCAGAATGTCCTCGTAGCGGTCGCAGCGCTCCTCATCGGCGCGGATCTGCTCTGCCGCGGCGGCAGAGTAATTCGTGAGCGAATCCAGCGCGCCTTCCAGCGACCGCACCGCGCACTGCGCCATTTCTGCGGCGACCGCGCGGCTTCTTTCCAGCGCGAGCGACGGCGTTGCAAGCAGGCGCTCGTCGAGCTTGACTGTTTTTTCCGTGCCGCCTTTGTCCGGCACCAGCCGAATCGCCAGCTTCTCAAGCCATCCGCCTGCCGGCAGCAGCATCGCCGTACACAGGACATTGAATGCCGAATGCGCCACCGCGATGCCGTACATGCTCGCAGGCTCATTCAGGATCTGCGGCGCAAACGCCAGCTTTACAATGCAGAACAGCGCCAACAACACCGCCACGCCGATCACGTTGAACATCAGATGCACGACCGCCGCGCGCCGCGCGTTCCGGTTCGTGCCGATGGACGAGAGCATCGCCGTCACCGTTGTACCGATGTTCTGACCCATGATGATGGGGATCGCCGCCGCGTAGCTGACCGCGCCCGTCATGGTCAGTGCCTGCAAAATGCCGACCGAGGCGGAACTGGACTGGATGATCGCCGTCAGCACCGCGCCCGCCAGCACGCCGAGCACCGGATTTTGGAAGGCAAGGAACAGATCCACAAACTGCGGCACATCCTTGAGTCCCGCGACTGCGCCGCTCATGGTGTCCATGCCGAACATCAGCGTTGCAAAGCCGAGCAGGATCATACCCGTGTCTTTTTTCCGGCTGTCCTTGCAGAACATGTAAAGAACAATGCCGATCAGCGCCAGCACCGGCGTAAAGGAGGTCGGCTTGAGCAGCCGCACCCAGATGCTGCCGCTGTCAATGCCGCCGAGGCTCAGCAGCCACGCCGTCACCGTCGTGCCGACGTTTGCGCCCATGATGACATTGATGGCCTGCCGCAGCGTCATCAGCCCCGAGTTTACAAAGCCAACGACCATGACCGTCGTGGCAGACGAGCTCTGAATGATCGCCGTCACGCCAAGCCCTGTCAAAAAGCCCGCAGCCGCCTTGCCCGTCATTTTGCCGATCAGCGTGCGGAGCTTTCCGCCCGCACGGCGCTCAAGTGCCTGTCCCATCAGGCTCATGCCGAACAGAAACAGGCACAGCCCGCCGATCATCGTCAGTACGTGAAAAATATCCATTTGCATTTCTTCCTCTCACATCCATTGTATTCCAGTATCAGCTTATCAGAGGTTTGTCAAATGCAAAAGTATACTTTTGTAAAATCGAGGTTAAGCCCGTCTGTCAAAACGCCCCCGGCGCGGCTGCGCCGGGGGCTGAGCTTGCTGCTGCACGGCTTGTTATCCGTTCGTGAAGTGGTAGGAATGGCCGGGGTCGTATGCCATCTGATTGCTGGCGGAGATAAAGTCCATAAACCGGTTTGCAGCCGGGGTCGGCGTGACGCTGCGAAGCGTACACATGACGACGGCGCGCGGCGGAATGGTAAAATCGGTCTTGAGCGGCAGGATAACGCCGCGTCCAAGGCCGGAGCGTGAAAACTCCTCCGTCACGCATGCCACGCCGAGGCCGATGCGCGCCAGCGAGACGAGCAGATTGTGCGACCCCAGCTCGATTTCCGGCTGGATGGACAGGCCGTGCTCCTGAAAATAGCGCTCGACATACACGCGCGAGCTTGCCTTGCGCTCAAGCAGGATGAGCGGAAACTGCGCGATCTCCTGCATGGTGTAGACGCGGTCAAAATCGCAGTCATAGTCCGGCGCAGCCACAAAGATCGTGTGCGTATCCACGCAGTGGCGCACGGTGTAGGCCGACATGTCCTCCTCCTCACTGGCAAAGGCGATGTCCACCTGACCGCTGTGCAGGTAATCGAGCACCATGCGGCTCGTGCCGTTGAGAATGCGGATGCGGATATCCGGATAGGCGCGGTGGAAGGCCTCCAGCCGGGAGAGCAGATACGTCTTGGTCACGGTGTCGCTCGCGCCGATGATGAGCTCCCCCGTGAGAAGCTGGCGCGACTGCGCGAGCTTTTCTTCGCCGTTCTGAATGAGCCCCAGCGCCCGCGTCACATAGTCCAGAAGCGTCTTTCCCTCGGAGGTCAGGACGACACCGCGCGTGCTGCGCGAAAACAGACGCACCTGAAGCTGCTCCTCGAGCTGCTTGATCGACTGGCTGACCGCAGACTGCGAGATATAGAGATTCTGCGCGGCGGCGGAGATGTTGCCTCTCTTGGCGACCTCCTGAAAAACGCGGTAAAGCTCCAGCTTGACAGCCATAGCGTCCCCTCCTATTAGTCATTTTAATGGTTCAAATTAGTTTTATCTATTTTACTTATCGTAATGGCTTGATTATAATAAAAAAGCTGTGCCTTGTCCAGCGCATTTTATAAAACAGGGAGCATCCGCTATGCTGATCAGAACTCCGGAACAGGATATTGAACGCGTTTTATTCACCGAAAAAACCATCGCCGCACGCGTGGAGCAGCTCGGCGCGGAGCTGACGGCCCGTCTCGGCGGCAAGCGCCCCGTGCTGGTCTGCGTGCTCAAGGGCGCATCTTTTTTCTACATCGATCTCTGCCGCAGCATGAACTGCGCCATCGACATGGACTTCATCGCAGTCTCCAGCTACGGTCAGAATGCCAAATCGACCGGCGTTGTACGCCTCATCAAGGATCTGGACAACAACATCACGGGACGTGACGTTGTCATCGTGGAGGACATCATTGACTCCGGCCTGACCATGAAATATCTCAAGGAGCTGTTTGCCGCGCGCAAGCCCGCATCGATCACAACGATCTCCTTCCTCGACAAGGCCGGCGCGCACCCCAGCGAATACAAGACCGACCTCTGCGGCTTTGAGATCGGCGGCGAGTTTGTCGTGGGCTACGGTCTGGACTACGCGAACTTTTACCGCAACCTCCCCTACATCGGCGTGCTGCGCCCCGAGTGCTACGCCTGAGCGGACGATTTTTGCCGCAAGCTATTGACGAATCTGCACGTCTGTTGTAGACTATCACACATAAATAGTATTATATAGAGTCTGCCAATATAGGTCCGGATGTATGGCCCGGATGTTTCTACCGCAGCGCCGTGAAGCTGCGACTATTGGGAGGATTCCGCAGAAGGTCATTCCTGATGCGGCTGGATTGGCAGCTCCTTTCGCGTGTTCGCGGGGAACTGCCGTTTTTTATGTCAACTTAAGGAGGAAACGGTTTCATGCAGTCACTCAAAGAACGCATCCGCAAGGAGGGCAAGGTCCTTCCCGGCAACATCGTCAAGGTCGACGGCTTTCTGAATCACCGCGTCGACTGTCAATTTCTCGCCGAGCTCGCGGACGAATTCGGCAAGCATTTTGACATGTCCAATGTCGACGTCATCCTGACGGCAGAGGCAAGCGGCATCCCCATCGCAACCGTCTGTGCGCTGCGTTACGACAAGCCCCTGATCTTCGCGAAGAAGGCCAAGAGTGACAACATCGAGGGCGGCCTGTATTGCAGTGAGATCGCCTCCTATACCTACCGCAAGAAAGTGACGCTCATCGTCTCCAAGGAATGGCTCCTTCCGGGTCAGCGTGTGCTGATCATTGACGATTTCCTGGCACGGGGCGAGGCCATGCGCGGTCTGTGCGACATTGTAAAGAGCGCAGGCTGCGAGCTGGTCGGCATCGGCTGCGCCGTGGAAAAGGGCTTCCAGCATGGCGGCGACAAGCTCCGTGAGGCGGGCATCAATCTGAAGTCCCTTGCCATCCTCGAAAAGGCAGAGCCGGACTGCATCGAATTCCGCGACGACGACTGAAATTCTCAAACAGCAAACGCCGTGTGCACATTTTTTGTGCACACGGCGTTTCAGACTGTCAAAAAACCTCGTAGAGTTCGCGCCCGCAGGCGATGCGCCCCACGTGGTTCCCCCTCGCGGCATAGCCGCTTCG
>URLO01000005.1 GCA_900548625.1 uncultured Eubacteriales bacterium
CTCGCTTACCCCTAATACCATTTTCAGCATTACCGGACGCGATTGGATTATTGAAGCGTTTAATTAGGTTTTAGTATCAAATCCCCCGGCGGTTCAATCTGAACCGCCGGGGGATATTAACTATCCATATACAATTATGATAAGATGTGCAGCACCGTACACGCGCCAATGGGCGTATCGCAGCATCCGCCGGGATGCGGATTTCCTTCGGCGTCAATTTCAAAGACGCACAGATTGTCGCTGTCCTGATTTGCCGCCAGCAGAAACCGGCCGTCCGGCGTCAGGTCAAAATCGCGCGGGATCCTTCCGCCGCTGGCGATGCAGCTCTGCTCGGTAAGGAGGCCGTTTTCATCGACGCCGAACGTCACCAGCACATCGGCGCCGCGCACGGACGCATACAGCCATTTTCCACTTGGATGCAGCCGGATCGCCGCGCCCAGCTTTCCCGCCGTGCCGCGCACGGTATCGCAGGTTTGCAGCAGCGCCGCGCTGCCGTCGGCAGGGTCGTAGCTGTAGACGTTCACCTGCGCCGCCATCTCCGTCATCACATACAGGCGCGTTCCGTCCGCGCGGAATACGCCATGACGGACGCCCTGCCCGGGCAGACCCGGAATGTCCTGCCAGCCGTCCTTTGTCAGCCAGCCCGTTTTCTCGTCGAAGCGGTAGCAGACCAGCCGGTCCAGCCCCAGATCGGGGACGTAGACGTGAATTTTGTCGGGTGCGGGCAGGATCTGGTGCGGGTGCGGGCCTTCCTGCCGCCGCATGTCCGTGCCGCAGCCGCTGTGCCGCAGCACACAGGCCGCGGGCCCCAGCCTATGATCGGCCTCGACCGGAAAGACCGCGACGCTTCCGCCGGAGTAGTTTGCTGCAAGAAGCCACTTTTCGTTGTGCCACAGACGCACAAAGCAGGCGTCCGCGCCGCAGGTCGCCTGACGGCTGAGCAGGCACAGCCGCGCGCCGCCCTCCTCCACCGCATAGGCGGAGACCGTCGAGCCGGAGATGCCGCAGTATTCCTTCAGCTCGCTCACGCAGTAGAGAAAGCGTCCATCGGCGCTCATCGTCAGATGCGACGGATTCGGTGTCGAGGGCAGCATTGCCTTGCATGTTATCTGCCCGGACACCGCATCCACGGCGCACACACCGATGCCCTTGCCTCTGCCGGGCACGGTCTCACCGGAGGCCATCTGGATCGGCTCCGTGTAGCCGCCGGTATAAACTGTCCAGTTCTTCATATCAATCTGTTTCGTCCTTTTCCCGCAACGCAGCTTTAAAAATGCGCACGCCGTTGGCGCGCAGCTCCTCCTCCGCCTCCGCGGGCATCTGCGCATCCGTCACCACCGCGCTGATGCGGTTGTCCAGTCCCATGGGGACCACGCTCTGCTGCGAAAACTTCACGCTCTCCGTCAGCACGATCACCTGATTGGCGTGCTCTGCCATATCCCGGACAGCCTGCGCACGCAAATGGTCGTTGTTGGTAAAGCCCCGCTTGGGCGAATACCCGTCCGTCCCGACAAAGAGCTTGTCCACATAGAACTGTGAAACACAGACCCGCAGGATGGGCCCGACCATGACCTGCGCGTCGTTTTGAAAATCTCCGCCCAGCAGCACGACCTGTATGGCGTTGATCTTGCGGATGTAGCTGGCGATGAACGCGCTGTTGGTGATGATCCTCGTGCCGGGCTTTGTCCTGGCGATCTCCTCTGCCAGCAGAGCGCAGCAGCTTCCGTTTTCGATCATGACCGTCTCGCCGGGCGAGACGAGCTTCGCGGCCTCGGCGGCGATCAGACGTTTTTCTTCATAGTGGAACGCCAGACGGTTGTTGATGTCATCGTTGCCGCCAAAGCAGGCATAGCCGTGCTCCCGTCTGAGGATGCCCCTGCTTTCCAGCACATCCAGATCCTTGCGGACGGTGACCTGTGATACGCCGACCTGCTCCGCCAAGGACGCAACCTCCATCCTCCCGTAGCGGGAAAGCAGCTCCAAAATCATTGTCTCGCGCTTCTTCAACGGAAAATCCCCCTCATTTGATGCCAGTTTCACAATTATATCACCTGTTCCTCGCCTTTCCCACAGAATTCCCGTGCGCTGAAAAGGCGATCGGCCAGTTCGATTGCCGCTGCCGCCAGCAGCAGACAGGCCAGCAGAAATCCCGGATACATGGATGTGCCAAGGGGCGCTGCCAACGCGCCGAACAGCGGCGGGAAGCAGGTGCTCCCCACGTAGGCAAACGCCATCTCCACGCCCATCACCTGCTGCGACAGCTCCGCGCCGAAGTAGGACGGCGTGGTATGCAGCATGGCGGGATACATGGGTGCAAACCCGAGACCGATCAGGAAAATGCCGCCCATCGCCAGCCATGCGCTGCCGGCAAGCCATGTCAGAAGCATGCCCAGCGCGGAAACCGCCAGGCCTGTGCGGATGAGCTGCCGGTCTGACCGGCGGCTCGCCGCAAATCCGGCGGCAATTCTGCCCACGGTGAGGGCGCCGAAATACAGTGTGGAGGTCAGCGCCGCGTCCGAGGTGGAAATGCCAAAGCGGTCATGCACAAAGGTGGCGCCCCACAGCCCGGCGGTCGCTTCCATCGCATTGTAGAGCGCAAAGCCGCACAGCAGCGGCATCGCGCCTTTTCGGCGGAAAATGCTTGCCGCGCGCGCGGCGGGCGCGGAGCCTTGAAGGCTGCCCGCACTGCCGGATGCCCTGTTCCACAGAGAGATCGTGCAGACCAGAAGGACGCACAGGGCGCCTTCCACGGCGGAAATGAGCCCGTAGCCCATCCGCCAGGAGCCCCCTGCACGCAGAGAGGCGGCGACGATCACCGGCCCGACGGACGCGCCGATGCCCCAAAAGCAGTGCAGCCAGCTCATGTGCTTCGCCTCATAATGCAGCGCCACAAAGTTGTTCAGCGCCACATCCGTCACGCCTGCGGCAAGCCCCATGGGGAGCGCGCAAAGAAACAGCCCCGGCACACTGGGAGAAAGCGCAAAGCCGAGAAGCGCGCAGCCGGTCATCAGCGCACTGATGACCGTTACCTTTGCAACGCCGAACCGGCGCACGATGCGGTCGGCCAGAACGCTGGAGACCACCGTGCCGGCGGTCACGGTCATGGAGAGATAACCCACCAGAGAGACCTTTGCGCCGAGATCCAGCTGCATCTGCGGCCAGATGCTTCCGAGAACGGAATTGGGAAGCCCCAATCCGGCAAAGGATAGATAAATGATCACGAGCAGCGCCGTCATAGAAATTCCCCCTTGCGCTTTGCACAATTTGCAGTATCATTATATTGACAAGATTCAAAAAACACTATAATTATCTCGCCATATTTTTGCATGATCGCGCCATTTTCAAGGAGGTGTCTATGGAATACTGCCATTTCGTCAATGTTGACCCCGAAACGAAGCAGGAACGGATGCAGCACATCACGCCCGATTTTCCATACGGTGCGGATCTGTGCGACCTGCACATTTTCCCCGGCAACATGTTTCCGTGGCATTGGCATCGGGAGCTGGAAGTCTTTTATATGCGGAAGGGCTCGCTGACGTATCACCTGCCCTGCGGCGCGGTCACCTTTTCGCAGGGAGAAGGCGGCTTCATCAACAGCAACATCCTGCACAAAACCACCTGCACGCCGGAGGCCGACTGCATACAGGAGGAGCAGCAGTTTTTGCCCGAATTTGTGGGTGTCAACAGCCTGCTCCAGCGCAAGTATGTGCAGCCCATCCTGTCCTCGCCGGAGCTTTCCTTTGTAAAGTTCGACCCGGCCACGCCGGAGCACCGTCCGCTTCTGGAGCTGCTGTGCAGCAGTTACCGTCTGTATGAGGAAAAGCCGGAGGGGTATGAGCTGGAGCTTCCGCAGCGGCTTCTGCAATTCTGGAGACTTCTGTTCGAGCTGACACAGCCGCTTCACAAAAGCGGGCATACCTCCGCAGACGACCAGCGCATCAAGCAGATGCTCACCTTCATCGCCGCCCATTACGCAGAGCCCCTGCAGCTGAGCCAGATCGCCGCCGCCGCGTATATGAGTCCCAGAGCCTGCGGGCGATGCTTTCAGTCCCGGCTCGGGACGACACCCACCGCCTATCTGACGGACTATCGGACGCAGCAGGCGGGGCAGCTTCTTGCGGATAGCGTGCTGCCGGTCGGAGAGATCGCGCTGCAATGCGGTTTTTGCAGCAGCAGCCATTTTTCCCGTGTTTTCAGAGAGAAAACAGGGCTGAGTCCCAATCAATACCGCGCGCAGTGGCGGAAAAAAAGGTGCCCGGACAGGCTGTGAGCCTGTCCGGAGCGTATGCTCAGTGGAAGGAGCAGCTCAGCCCTTCATCCAGAAAGATCTTCTGGTAATTTCCGAGGACCTCGGGGTGGAGCTGCTTGACAGACTCCATCTCATAGGGAATGCCAAGCTGGGTGTATTTGTTCTGACCGAATTGGTGGAAGGGCAGCAGATGCACCTCTCCGATGCCGGCCTGGCGCAGATACGCCGCCATGGCCTTTGCAGCCGCGGGGCTGGTGTTGAATCTGGGGATCACCGGGATGCGGGCGATCACGGGCTTGCCCGCGCGCAAAAGCTGCTGCAAATTTTCGAGGATCACATCGTTATAGACGCCGGTGCCCGCAAAATGCGCTTCCCGGTCCACGTGCTTAAAATCAAACAGGAACAGGTCAATGTGCTCCATAAACGCGGCAAAACGGGCCGGGCTTGCATAGCCGGTCGTCTCCACCGCGACGTGGATGCCCTCGCCCTTCGCGGCGTCCGCCAGCTCCATGGCGAAATCCGCCTGCTGGAGCACCTCGCCGCCGGACATGGTCATGCCGCCGTCAGATTCGTCATAAAAGGGCTTATCCTTGCGCACCTCGCGCATGACCTCCTCGACGGTGTATTCCCTGCCGGAGTAGGTCTCGTCCTCCATGGCGTCCGCGATCGCGGCGTTCCGGTTCTGCGATTCCGGGTTGGAGCACCATTTGCATTGCAGCGGGCAGCCCTTGAAAAAAACCGTGGTCCGGATGCCGGGGCCGTCGTTGATGCTGAATTTCTGAATGTTGAACAATCTGCCTGTCATCGTTTTGTGCTCCTTTGCCGGTGTTTCCGCACCGCGTCTGCGGAGCGGATCGATTCGTATGACTCTTTCAATTATAATGCCTTCGGCGTTTCTTGTAAATACCACATTTTCATTCGACTGTTTTTTTCTTGCGTATGAAAGCGTTTTTTTCTGCAAATATTGACAATGTTTTGCGATTCGCTTATAGTATCCATATAATTATGTGCTCTGGGAGGAGAGAGCTATGCTGCGTTATGCCATCATGGGAACCAACTGGCTGAGCCACATCTATTATCACGCCATCGAGGCCGCGGGAGATCAGGTGATCGCCGTCTGCTCGCGCAGTCCGGAGCGCGCGGAGGAGCTCGGTCAGGGCAAGACTCTTGTGTATACCGATCTGGATGAAATGCTGAAAAATCCGGACATCGATGTCGTCTACCTCTGCATTCCAAACGTCCTGCACGCAGATGCGGCGCTTCGCTGCCTGCGGGCGGGAAAGCATGTGCTGTGTGAAAAGCCTGCGACCGTCAGCGCTGCGGAAATGGAGCAGATCATCCGCGCGGCCGCGCAGACGCAGCGCGTCTTTGCAGAGGCCGTCATGAATTTCTATGCGCCGGTCATGGCGCGTCTGCGGGAGGAGCTGGCGCAGAACCCGGTGGTCTCCGCGCGTCTGGACTACAGCCAGCGCTCCAGCAAGCTCGACAAGCTCCGCGCCGGCGCGCACATCACCAGCTTTGACCGCAAGCTCTACGGCGGCGTGCTGACAGACCTCGGCTGTTATGTGCTGCATTTTGCGGTCAACCTGTTCGGCGCGCCCAAAAAGCTGGACGCCTCCGCCGTCTTCATCGGCGAGGTGGACGGTACGGATGTTCTCACACTGCACTATGACGGCTTTGACGTGAGCGTCACCGTCTCCAAGTGCGCGCACAGCATGATCGGCAGCGAAATCCAGTGCGACCGCGCCACCTACACGCTCAAGAACCTGTCCGTGGTGCTCGGTCTGGAGAAGCACACCATGGATGCCTGCGAGGAATATGACTGCGGCATTTCCTGCCCCGGCTGGCCGATCGCAAACCCTGCGGTGCTCCCCGGCGTGCAGGAGCGTGTCGTGTGCCGCTTCGACCGCTGGGTACACGGCGAGGATCTTTCTGAATATGAGCGGCTGCTGCAGCAGTCGCTGACCGTTCAGAAGCTGATCGAGGAAGCACACCGGCAGATGGACTATTGAGCCATCCACGCCGCCGGAACAGGATATTGGAGGAGAATATATGAAACGTTCGGAGATCAACAAGGCCCTGAAAGAGCTGGAGGCAATGTGCCGGAAGTATTGCTGCTATCTGCCGCCCTTCTGCCACTTCACGCCCGAGCAGTGGCAGAGCATCGGCCATGAATACGACGAGGTGCGCGAGTGTATGCTGGGATGGGATATCACGGACTACGGCATGGGAGACTTTGACAAATTCGGGTTTTCCCTCATCACCATCCGCAACGGAAACCGCGCCATGGCCGACAAATATCCCAAGGTATATGCAGAAAAGCTGCTGTATCTGAAGGAGGGCCAGTACGCGCCGAATCACTTCCACTGGTATAAGACAGAGGACATCATCAACCGCGGCGGCGGCAATGTACTGATCCGGGTCTACAACTCCCTGCCCAACGAGGAGATCGACTATGAGAGCGATGTCACCATCCACACCGACGGGCGCACCTATCAGGTCCCTGCCGGAACGCAGATCCGCCTGACGCCGGGCGAGAGCATCCATGTGCAGCAGTATCTGTACCACGATTTTTCCGTTGAGGAGGGAACGGGCGCGGTGCTGCTGGGTGAGGTCAGCCAGTGCAACGACGACAACACCGACAACCGCTTCAACCCACCCGTGGGCCGCTTCCCCAAGATCGAGGAGGACGAAGCGCCGTACAGACTGCTCTGCAACGAATACCCCGCCGCAAAGGAAACAGCGCCGCAATAAGCGATCATATGACAAAAGGACTCCCGTTTTTACGGGAGTCCTTTTCAGCCTGTCAAAGAACCTCGTAGAGTTTCGCCGCGCACGGCGAAATAAAATGTGAATCAGTTTTGTCCGGTGGCGTGTACATCGGACAAAACACACTACGGGATGCAAGTGTGGAATTTGTGCGCAGTGTGCGCACAAATTATGCGCGCCGCATCGCGCAGCCTTTTCAAACGCGAACCCAGCCATGCGGTTCGCGTTTGAGAGCTTGTTAAAGCAGCCCCATGCAGCCGTAGAAAATCGCGCCCACGGCCTGCGCAAACTGCGCGACCGTATAGTCGGGGTGTCTGTCGAGCTGACGCATCAGCGCGGTATTTGCAAGACTTCCGTCCGCCGCGTACTGGCGCAGTTCCGGTTCCCGGCGGGCAGCGCCCTGACACATCAGGTCAAAGCAGACCGGATTTTTCACCAGCCGTCCGAACAGCGTCCGGTCCGGCGTCTCGGGCAGGAGGATGTACTGTGTTTCGCTCCATGTGACCGCCAGATATTCTCCGATCCGGCGGAAAATCTCGGCGCAGGCAGGATGCGCGGGGTCAGCTGCCATGGCCATGAAGTATTCCAGGCACGGCTTGCGCATGTCCTTCGGCTCGGTCGGAACGATCAGGCGGCTGCCCTGAGGCAGAAACAGTCCCTTTTCGAGCGCCTCCGCATACACCGCGGCATCCTGCTCCGGCAGGTCGCGGGCGGCATGGCGGAAAACGCCGGACTGGCAGGTGTACTTCTGCAAGGTGCCGGGCAGCAGGGTGTTGAAGTTGTTGACGCTTCGCACGTCGTTGGCATCATACTGCTTCTGCGGGAAGCTGCCGAGGTCAATGATGAAGTTGTAGACCTCCAGTGGAATCTCCGGGATGGAGCCGTCCGGGCGCACCCAGCCCGTTCCAAGCTCCGTGCCCAGCGTGTGCGCAAAGAAGCCTCTGGAAACGTCCGCACCGGCGGCGGCCTGCTCCACGGCGGCGGTAAACGCGGCCATCGGGCCGTCGTTGGTATTCATAACTGCGCCGCCGGGAACGACATACGCCCTCAGCAGCGTGCACAGGTCGGTGATCCTGGCAAACTGCGCCTCGTAATCGAGCGCGGTGTTCTCGCGCATGCCGCGCGTCTTGTACGTCTCACCGCCGACGATCCGGTTCCGGATCACCACATCCGGGAAGCACAGGCCGATGGCGTCAAAGCTCCGCAGGCTGCCCGCAGCCTGCTCCATCGCCGCCGCGCCGCGCGCCATCTCCGTCAGGGTCGCGGTCTTGGAGAGGGCCGCCGCGTCGATCTGCTCTTTTTTGCCCTGCGCGTACAGCGTGCCCGCGGCACGCAGCAGCCGTGTCAGCAGCAGGATCGGGTCGATCAGCTCCTCCGCCGTCGCAAACGACGCGGGGAACCAGTCAAATTCCTTGCAGAGCGCGAGCTCTCCGTCAAAGCTCACCGCCAGCTTGATGTCCGTGCCGCCGATGTCGATGCCCAGAAGCAGCCTGCCTCGGGTCATGGCCGGCAGCGCAGAAAACACCGGCTCGCTGCACGCGAGCGTCTCCGGCTCGGAGACCTGCGGCTCGCCGGCAATGTCGCAGACCCGGAAGGAGAACGATTCCCTTCCCTGCGTCAGCGCAAAGACCGTCCGCTCATTCACATTCAGGCACTTGCCGAAGCCGGTGCGGCTGGCCTTTGGCAAATCGGTCTGGAACACCGTGTCCAGCGCCTGCGCCATTTCCGCGCATTCCCTGTCCGCCGGATCGAGATACAGGTCAATGCGCAGCGCGCCCAGCGAGGACAAAATGTTGTACAGCATCGCATGGACATAGGAGCGGACAAACTCCGCCTCCTCCGGCGTCCGTGTCTCGGGCAGTCTCAGCGGAAACTGCCGCACCGTGCCGTCATAAAGCCGTACATGGATGTGGAACGGGCGCGTGCCGCCGGACTGGAACGCGCGGCGCACATCGGTGATATAAACAGGCCGGTCCTCCCGGGCCTGCCTCAGAAATTCTGCGAGCATAACCTCTCACTCCTTCACGATATTTGCGATACCCTCCTGCTCGAGGATGTCATAAAAGCGCTGCATCTCCGCCTGCGTCAGACTGCCGCCGGAGACCGGATAGTCCTGCTCCAGCGCCGTGTACTTTCCGCGGCACAGGGGGTTGAAATTCAGCAGCTCCCACGGCGTCTGCGGCGCGTTCCGGCGCAGATAGCGGGCGATGGCGCGGATGTTGTCCTCCGCAGCGGTATAGCCGGGGATGAGCGGCGTGCGTACCAAAACGCGCGCGCCGTGTGCGAGCAGCCACTGGAAATTCTCCAGGATCACACGGTTGTCCGCGCCCAGATGCATCCTGTGCAGCGCGGGATCTAAAAACTTGATGTCCACAAGAAACTGGTCCGTGACCGGCAGCATGGCCTCCATCGCCTCACGGGAAGCAAGCAGGCAGCTCTCCACCGCCGTGTTCACCCCGGCCTTCCTGCAGTGTGCCAGAACCTCGGCGGCAAATTTCCATTGCAGCATCACCTCGCCGCCGGAGAGCGTCACGCCGCCGTGCGCGCCGAAGAACACGCGGTCGCGCAGCAGCAGCTCGGCGGCCTCCTGCGCGCCGATGCTGCGCCCCTGCACAGACATTGCGGCGGCGGGGCAGGCATCCACACAGCGTCCGCACAGCGTACAGCGCGTTCTGTCCACATGGATGCGCTCGCCAAGCGTCAGCGCGCCATCCGGGCAGTCATTCACGCAGCCTCCGCACCGCACGCACGTCTGCGGGCTGTGCCAGAGCGCAGGCTCCGGAGCGATGCCCTCCGGATTCTGGCACCACGGGCAGCGCAGCGGACAGCCCTTGAGAAACAGCGTGCTGCGAAGCCCCGCGCCGTCATGAACGGCGAAGCGCTTCAAATCGAAAATGATCCCGTTCATATGGCTTCATAGGTGGTGCGGGCAATGATCTCGTCCTGAAGATCTCTCGCCAGCTCCGTAAAGTAGGCGGTATAGCCCGCCACGCGGACGGTCAGCCCGCGGTAATTCTCCGGGTGCGCCTGCGCGTCCTTCAGATCTGCCTCATTGAGGACGTTAAACTGGATATGGCTGATGCCGAGCCAGCAGACCGCCCGCAGAAGCTGCGTGAATTTGACGATGCCGGTCTGTGTTTTGAAAAACTGCGGCAAGAACTTCATGTTCAGCAGCGTGCCGTTGCTCGCCTTTTCAAACGGCAGGCGGGATACGGAGTGCAGCAGTGCCGTCGGGCCGTTTACGTCCCTTCCGTACATGGCGGACACGCCGCCGTCCGCCAGCGGATCTCCGGCGTACCGGCCGTCGGCAGAGGCGGCCACGTTCTGGCCCATGGGCACATGCGCAGACACGGTGTAAAGACCCATCTGATAGATGCCGCCGCGGCCGTTGCGGTATTTTCTCAGGCCGTCGGCAAAGTAATTGGCCCATTTCGCGCCGAGCTCGTCCACCCACTGCACATCGTTTCCGTACTTGGGTGCCTTGCTCAGCAGCATCGTATGCACAAGCGGTGCGTCCTCGAAGTTGGTTTGCAGCGCGTGAAGCAGCTCCTGCGCGGAGAGCTTCTTTTCCTCGTAGACAAGCGCCTTGATAGCAGCCAGCGAATCGGCAACGTTGGCGATCTGGATCGCCTGCACGCCTGCGAAATTATAGCGCGCGCCGCCCTGCGTCACGTCCTGCCCCTTGCTCAGGCAGTCGTCGATCACCGCAGACAGGAACGGCGTGGGCAGCAGCATCTCATGCATTTTTTCGACCTGCGTGATGCACGTCACCATGCGGTCGGAGAAATGGTCGATCTGCTTTGCGTAGGCGGCCTCCAGCTCCTCAAAGGTCTTGTAGGTGGTCAGGTCGCCGAGATCGAGGCCCGTCTTTTCACCGGTGAGCTGATCGACGCCGTGATTCAGCGTCAGCTCCAGTGCTTTGAGGAGGTTAAACATGGCAGCGTCGCTCCACGCCAGCGTATTGCCGTGGGTCGTCAGCTCCACGCAGCCCACGATCGCATAGTTGACGGCGTCCTCGTGGTGGATGCCGTGCGCCTCCAGCGCGGGAATGACCGCCTCGTCGTTGAAGATCTGCGGCATACCGCTGCCCATGGCAATGACGCGGGTGGCCGCCTCCAAAAGCTCCTGCGGCGAGTCTTTATAAATGCGCAGGGAGAGGTTCGGCTGCGGAAGCAGCAGATGCGCCTGCGCCTGCAAAAACAGATAGCTCAGCTCGTTGGAGGCGTCAGAGCCGTCAAGGTTCTGTCCGCCGATGGCAACGTTGAAGCCGATCGGGAAGCCGGCGAAGTACTTGGCGCTGTTGGAATTGCGCAAATAGACAAGCTGGTTGAATTTCAGCCACAGACATTCCGTGATCTCCAGCGCGTCCTCCAGCGTCATTCCGCGCGCGCGGCTGTAGGTGAAATAGGGATACAGGTACTGATCCATCCGTCCGGGTGAGAACGAGGATGCGTTGCCCTCCATCTGCAAGATCACATACAAGAACCAGACGGCCTGAACGGCCTCCTGATAGGTTTGTGCCGGGGAAACGGCGAGCTTTTTGCAGATTTCAGCGACCTCGCGCAGATTTTCTCTGCCGGTCTGGTAGTACATGCTCTGAGCGAGCTCTGCGTAGCGGCTGATGAAGCGGCAGGCGCCCTCCATCGTCAGGACCACGCTCTCATAAAAGTCCTTTTGCTTGCCCATCGCACCCGCCATGTGGTCGAGCGCCTGACGGCGGATGCCATCCGGCCCAAGCGCGAGCCATTTGCGGGTATTGGGACAGATATGCCCCTGCGAGTGATCCTTCTGGTTGATCTTGACCACCTTGGAGATGGCGTCCACCTGCGGGCCGACGGCCCTGCGCACCCGGTCCTCCAAAGAGCGCCCCTTCCAATAGGGCAGGATCTCGTTTCTGAACTCCGTCACATCCTCCTGATGGATCTGGAACCGATCCTGCGGACGCGTGGGGAGCGTCTCAAACTCCCGGTCTACCCAAGACGCGCCGGTCTCCGGGAATACCACGCCGCCCCGGACGCCGGGCGTTCGGTTGCCCACGATCCGCTCGCGCGGTTCGATGCGGATGCTCATTTCCTCCAGCGCCGCCTTCAGCGCCTTCGCGCGCTGGATGCAGCGGGGCTGTCCCTCCGTCTGGCGGTAGCTTTTTGTGATGATCCGGGCCTGCTCAATGGTGGCATAGCGGGGCTCGTCGAGCATCTCTTGCTTGAGCACCGCGATCCGCTCGGACATTGGCAGCGCGCCGATGATTTTGAATGTATCCATAGTCGCTCCCTCCTTAATTTGACTATAGCATGGAGCGCGCCTGTTGCACACTCACGATCCGTCACAAAAGGTGCACAAAAATGAACATTTGTCTTGCGCAAGCCGTCGGCGCTATGCTATGATCGATTCAGCAAAAAAGAAAGGGCGCTGCGAAAATGAAGCACGATTTTGACATTATTCACAACAGCAGGCCGGTTTTGCGCTTTTGCGAACAATTTGATGACGCCAATCCCCTCTGGAACCACTCCCGGCACAGTCACCCCTATATTGAACTTCTGTTCTTTCTCGACGGCAAGGGGAATCTGGAGGTCTCGGGTATGCAGATGTCCGTTTCCCTGTTTGACGCGGTCGCCTACCCCGCCGGATGGCAGCATCAGGAGGAGATCACCCCCGAACGCAGGCGGGAGATCATCTGCCTCTGGATCGACCTGCCGGAGCTGGTGCTCTCTGCGCCGATCCAGCTCCATGACCGGGACGGAACACTCTGTCAGATGTTCTGGATGATCTACGGTGAATCCAAGCGCAAGCAGCCGGAGGCGTTTTTGCTGGAGCAGGAGATCAAAACGCTGCTGATGCTGATGCTGCGCAGCCAAAATGAGGCGCGCGCCGCCGACGGTTCGCTGACATACGTCCTGCGGTATATCCATTCCCGCTACACAGAGCCGATCACGCTGGAGCTTCTGGCGCAGATGGAGCATATCAGCAAGTCCTACCTTTCCAGGCAGTTTAAGCGTCAGACGGGTATGACCGTGATCGGCTACGTCAATCGTCTGCGGGTCGAGGCCGCGAAGCGGCTGCTGACCGGCTCGGAGCTTCGGGTCGATGAGATCGCCTATCAGGTGGGCTTTGAGTCTCCGAAATATTTTTACCGGGTGTTCAAAAGCTCGACGGACGTCTCTCCGGCAGCGTTCCGAAAAAAATACGCCTCAAAGTGAGCGCCTGCCCGCGCCGAAGGCCGGAACAGGCTTTTGCTCAAAAACAGTCAGAATTAGATATGGAAATCACAAAATGTGCGTGCTATAATGCCCTTGAAGCCAGCAGGCGCGCATTTTGAAACCTGCCGCGCCTCTACACAGCGGCTTTCAGGAGTGGATCAGAATGAATCGTATCAACCGCAGATATGCCCTCGCTTGCCCGACGAGCATGGGCGTGCGCATCACGCCGCCCGACCGGATGGCAGTGCAAAGCAGCAATACATTTTATATGCAGGCGACAAGCGCCGAGTCGAACGTGCTGAATGTTGCGTCGAGCCTCGGGCAGGAATGCCTTGTCCTGACCAAATTCGTCAAGGGAAGCCCCGTCGCGGACTTCATCAAGCGCCAGCTGCGCGCACGGAACATCCGCTTTGAGGGGCTGGACGTGGCGCAGGGTGGCCCGTGGGGCTATCGCCATCAGTTCAACATCGCGGACTCCGGCTTTGGAGTTCGCGCCCCGCGTGTCTGGAATGACCGCGCCGGCGAGGTCGGCAGAACGCTCTCTGTTGAGGATTTTGACGTGGAACGCATCTTCGGGCAGGAGGGCGTCGGCATTCTCCACCTGTCTGGCCTGATCGCCGCCATGAGCCATGAGACGACCGAGTGCTGCCTTGCCCTCGCGAAAGCCGCAAAGCAGTACGGCGCGCTCGTCTCGTTCGATCTCAACTACCGCGCGACCTTCTGGAAAGGGCGTGAGGAAGAACTTTCCAAGGCGTTCAGTGAACTTGCATCTCTGGCCGATGTGCTCATCGGCAACGAGGAGGACTTCCAGCTCTGCCTCGGCTTCAAGGGACCCGAAGCGGGCGGCAAAGACCTTGGCTCGAAAATCGAATCGTTCAAAGTCATGATCTCGCAGGTGCAGGAAAAATACCCGAATGCAAAGATGTTTGCAACCACGCTGCGGCAGGTCATTTCGGCGAGCGAGCACCTCTGGGGTGCGATTTTGCTGGCAGACGGCAAGTGGTATGTCGAGCAGCCGCGCGAGATTCAGGTGCTCGACCGCATCGGCGGCGGCGACGGCTTCTCGGGAGGACTTCTTTACGGCGTTCTGAACGGCTGGGAGCCGGAAAAGTGCCTGCAATTCGGCTGGGCGAGCGGCGTTCTGGCGGCTTCAAGCCTCAACGATTACGCTGAGCCTGCGGACGAAAAGCAGGTCTGGGACATTTACAAGGGAAACGCGAGGGTGCAGAGATGAAAAAAGCAGATATTGGCCTCATTGGCCTTGCCGTTATGGGTGAAAACCTGGTCATGAACATGGAGTCCAAGGGCTTCACTGTGGCGGTCTTCAACCGCACGACGGAAAAAGTGGACAAATTCGTAAACGGCAGAGCCGCCGGAAAAAACATCATCGGCTGCCACAGCCTCGAAGAACTGGCTGCGAGTCTCGAAAAGCCGCGCAAGGTGTTCATGATGGTGAAAGCCGGACAGGCTGTTGACGATATGATTGAAAAGCTCCTGCCGCTCCTCGACGACGGCGATATTTTAATTGACGGCGGCAACTCCCACTTCCCCGATACCATCCGCAGAACGGCGTATGTCGAGTCCAAGGGCAAGCTCTACATCGGCACCGGCGTCTCCGGCGGCGAGGAGGGTGCGCTGAAAGGTCCCAGCATGATGCCCGGCGGCAGTCCCGCCGCGTGGCCGTTCGTCAAGCCGATTTTCCAGTCCATCTGCGCCAAGGTCGAGGACGGGAGCCCCTGCTGTGATTGGGTCGGCGAAAATGGCGCGGGGCACTTCGTCAAGATGGTGCATAACGGCATTGAGTACGGCGATATGCAGCTCATCTGCGAGGCGTATCAGCTCATGCGCGACCTGCTCAAAATGTCGGACGAGGAAATGCATGAGGTCTTTGCGGCGTGGAACAAGACGGAGCTCGACAGCTACCTGATTGAAATTACCCGCGATATTCTCGCGTACAAGGACACGGATGGTCAGCCCATCGTCGAGAAAATTCTCGACACCGCCGGGCAGAAGGGTACCGGAAAATGGACAGGTATCGCGGCGCTGGACGAAGGCGTGCCGCTGACGCTCATCGGAGAAGCAGTCTTCGCTCGCTGCCTGTCCGCGATGAAAGCGGAGCGCGTAGAAGCTGCGAAAGAGTATCATAGAGAAATCCCCGCGTTTACCGGCGACAAGGCGGAGATGGTCGAAGCCATCCGGCAGGCGCTGTATGCGTCCAAGATCATCTCCTACGCCCAAGGGTACACCCTCATGCGCACGGCGGCGAAGACCTACGGCTGGAATCTCAACTACGGCGGCATCGCGCTCATGTGGCGCGGCGGCTGCATCATCCGCTCGGTCTTCCTCGGCAAGATCAAGGAAGCGTATGACAAAAATCCGGAGCTAAGCAATCTGCTGCTCGACCCATATTTCAAGGAAACCATGCAGAAGCTCGTCCCGGCGTGGCGCAGGGTCGCGGCGGCTGCCGTACAGTACGGCGTCCCCGCACCGGCAATGACGGCGGCGCTGAGCTACTTTGACGGCTACACCACCGACCGCCTGCCCGCAAACCTTTTGCAGGCGCAGCGCGATTACTTCGGCGCGCATACCTATGAGCGGCTGGACAGCCCCAGAGGGCAGTTCTTCCACACCAACTGGACGGGCCACGGCGGAAATACCGCGGCAAGCACGTACAATGCATGATTACAAGCTGATTGCGCTCGATCTGGACGGGACGCTTTTGAATTCCAACAAACAACTCAGTGCGGAGAATGCCGCCGCACTCCGGCTTGCATCCAGCCGCGGCGTCCAGATCGTCCCGACGACCGGCCGCTTTTTTGACGGTATGCCGCAGGTCATCCGCGCGCTCCCCTATCTGAATTATGCCATCACCATCAACGGCGCGCAGGTGCAGGATCTTCGCTCCGGCGAGATCGTCTACCGTGCGGAGCTTCCGCTGCCGCGGGCGCTCGCCATTCTGGAATATCTGGACACGCTGCCCGTGATCTATGACTGCTACTGCGGCAATTGGGGCTGGATGACGCGCGCCATGCAGGAGCAGGCCGCGCAGTTCATCTCCGACCCGCACAGTCTGAAAATGGTGCGTGAGCTGCGCACGCCGGTGGACGAGCTGAAGTCCTATCTTCGCGCGCGCGGAGAGGCTGTGCAAAAGCTCCAGCTCTTTGTCAAGGATCCCTCGTGCCGTCCTGCCGTGATGGCAGAGCTGGAGCGCCGCTTCCCCGGCATCGCCGCCTCGACCTCGCTTGCAAACAACATTGAGCTCAACGACGCCGCAGCCAACAAGGGGGACGCGGTGCGTGCGCTGGCAGCGCATCTTGGGCTCTGCATGGCGCAGACGATCTCCTTCGGGGACGGCAGCAACGACCTGAGCATGATCCGCGCGTGCGGCCTTGGCGTGGCAATGGCAAACGCCTGCCCTGCTGTGCTGGCGGCGGCAGACCGCGTCACCGCCTCATGCGATGAAGATGGCGTCGCCGCCGTGATAAACTCCCTTTTTTGAGTCCCATGCTGCATCTGCAAATGCAGTTCCCTACCCCGGAGTGAGAAAATCGCCCTGCGGGCGCGAGCTCTACGAGGTTCTTTGACAGACTGTACGCCCTGCAAGCTGCAAAGCTTGCAGGGCGTTCGCTTCAGCATATCCACAAAATCACGGTGCCGTGTCACATTCTTCTGCGGTATACACCCTTCGCACATCCCTGCGCCTGCCCCAGATCAGAAGCCAGCTGGCAAGCATGGCGACGGCGCCGCCGATCGTAACGCACCGGCGATAGTCCAGGAGCTCTCCGAGGAGGCCCATCAGAAGGGCAAAAATACTCGCTCCGGCGGTGATCAGTACACCCTCGAAGGCGTTGACGCGCGAGCGAAGCCGTTCGAGGATGTAGCGCTGCACCGCCGCATTTCGCAAAATCGCGCTGTTGCTGCCGAGAAAGCCGCAGATCCCGCGATTGACCAGCATCAAGGGATAAGGCAGCCAGAGCAGGCACATATCCATAGCTTCATAGACCTGATAGACGCAAAACGTAAAGCCGTACTTCCTTTTGGCAGGGATCTTGATCCGGTATTGCAGTGCGCTTCCGATCGTCCGCCCGGCGAACTCCACGACAGAAAACGCGGAATACATGGCAGCGGTAAGACCCGGCGTGGTGCGGAAAAATGCCACCAAAAGGGGCGAATAGCCGTTTGCAACGCCGTTTGTGATCGCCATGTATTCATAGATGCTGCGAAGGCCGCGCTCCTGCTTCAAATACTGCACAGCCTCTCGGATATCGCCCGCCCATGCCCCCAACGAATATGGCGTGCGATGCCGGCGCACGGTTTCGTCCAGACGGATAAAGCTCTCTGTGACAGCCGCTGCCAGAGAAAGGCCGCTCTGCGCAATCAAAATCCACGCGACGCCGAGCGTATCCAGAAGGATTGCCGCCAGCGGCGTCATAATGACCTTCAGCACCGGATAGAGCATGGAGGATACCGCATAGCCCTTCTGCTCAGCGCCCTCCGGGATCAGCTCCGGATAGATGCTTGTGAACGCAAGCTCATCCACCGCGCCAAGGCACGCCAGCAGCAGAGAGATCGCGAGATACCCCACATAAGAAAACTCATAAAACAGCAGCCACAGCCCCATCCCCGCCAGCAGCACCGCGTTTGCGGCGTCACCTGCCACCAGAAATGCCTTGCGCGGCAGCCGGTCCATAAACGGCGCGACCAAAACCGGAAGCAGAAGATGCGGCAGGAGCTGGATCGCCACGATCAGCGCGGACGCCAGCGTGCTTCCGGTCTCGTCAAACACCAGAAACGCCAGTGCAAAGCCGCCCGCGATCGAGCCGACCGTACCCATGGCGGATGCGAGGATCACCAGTCGGAAGTTTCTTGTCCAGAGCTTCTCTTTTTTCATGTCCATCACCTCTGCAAACAGTGTAGCAGTTTTGCGAGACAAATAACAGCCCGTATATTTGGGAAAATCCGTCCAAATATACGGGCTAAAACCGTCTTTACAGTATTCTTACAGGAAACTCCTCCAGAAGCTCACACCCTTTCTTATACTGTCTGGCCGCCTTATACCATTCCAGCACCCACGGCAGATGGAAGATTGCATAGCCGCTTGGAAGTTCCCTGCGCAGGCGCTCAAAGCTGTCCAGAAGCAGCGCGCCGTAGTCCTCTCTGGAAAGATAGTCCGGGTGCTCCAGCCGGTACCGGACAAGGAGAAGGAGCTGCAAGGCAAGCGAGCGCTCCATCTCGCCGGTGTCCATTTCTTCCGCCTGCTCCAAGGCCCGGAGCGCCTCCTCGCGCCGGCCGGTCTTTTCACAGCAGATCGCCAGCTTGTGCAGCTCCATCAGCGTGGGCTGCTCCTGCCGGGAAAGCCATGCGTAGGCGTCTTCACAGCGCCCTGCCTCGATCCACGCCGAGGCGGTGTTGTAGCCGATCGCCTGCGTAGCTTCGCGGTCTTGCAGGTCCTCCGCCAGGCGCTTTGCCACCCGGTAATGGCGTTCCATGTTGGGAAGATCCTGCATGTTGCAATAGGCATTGCCGAGAAAGAGCTTCGCCTCCAGCATGAGCCGCGCCGCACCTTCTCTGCCTGCGAGATCATAGGCCGTCTGCAAGGCATCCACTGCGGCGGAGTAGTTTCCGGCGTTATAACCGGCAATACCCGATGTCAGGTGGGTATAGGCGTTTGGCATGAGCCGCGCCGCCTCCGCGCTGCGGCCCTGTAAGATCCGCTGCAGGGCAAGCTGCCGTGTGTCCATGCAGGGCTCCAGCTCCGCATCCAGCGGTTTTTTTGCGCAAAGCAATGCAAGATCCAGCCACGCTGGAACCGCCCGCGCCCGCTCCAGCTCCGTTTCCCCCAGCAGTCCGCTCAGCTGTGCGTTCCTGCCGGAAAACAAAAGCTCCCAGCCCCGCTCTGCCAGTGCGGCCGCTTCCCGCTCCATTTCCGGATCGCTTTTCAGCTCTAACCGCTCCAAAAGGAGCCGCAAAATTTCCTCGGACGGCTCCGCCTTGCCGGACTCAATCTTGGACA
Organism: uncultured Eubacteriales bacterium; assembly: GCA_900548625.1. Classification (GTDB taxonomy): domain Bacteria; phylum Bacillota; class Clostridia; order Oscillospirales; family Oscillospiraceae; genus CAG-170. Next base: position 19,229 of record URLO01000005.1, read on the forward strand.
GATACGACACCGTGCAGATTCCCCTGCAAAGCCCCGCCTGACTCCAATTTCGCCGTACTCGCTCTCGATAAATGACGTATCCCTGATAGTTCATTGTTTTCCGCGCTCCATACGCCGTTCTTTTCAAAAAAATCGGATATTTGATTGTAGCACAAAACGCGCAGGAAATCGACCTGCAAGCGGATCTTTTCCTAAATAGGTCTTCAGCAGGAAAACTTTTGAGGGTCTTCCTCCATTCAGAATGCATCCGTCAATTCGTTCGCTCTGACAACTGAGGTGTATCTGAAAACTCCCAACGCCCCCGGACAGCGGGCCTTTTCACGCCGTGCCGCGTCATTTTTCCTTGAAATACGTCAGTATTCCTGCGAAAAAATGTCTTGCACAGCGCGAAAAATCCTCGCTGCCGGGCACATCTTCAGTTTTCAGATACACCCTATGAAAGCGTCCGCCAGTATGGTATACTGCTTACTACACCATTTGTTGCACCACTTGGTGGCATAATTACATAGATTTTCGAGGCTTATGGAGGAATATAGAGATTATGATAAAATTTCGGAATCATCTACAGGGTCACCACTGATAGAAGCTTCAGATTCCATGGCATTCAAAATTGTCTGTCCCTCAGCTTCATGTGCAGCATCCTTTTCTTTTTTCTTTGCAACGGCGTAGATGATGCCTCCGACAGCGGCTGTTACAAGGACGCCAACACTTCCACCCTGGATTCTGCCGCGGCTCAGTCCTTTGGCAGCAGCTTTAGCGGATTCCTCGGTGAAATATTTACCGATGCGAGCAAATCCTTTTTGCATACTTCCTCCGCCAAGCTCGCTAAGGGCGTGGGTCATTTCGGAAGCAGACTTTCCATTATTCATCATCAGGTTCGCGATTTCTTTTCCGGTGTTAGTCATGCTAGAGTACCTCGACTTTCTTTGATTTCTGTTTGGTATTTTTCTTGCCTTTATGATAGCATCGTGATATAAAATAGTAAAGGATAAAACCGTCTATAAACATATCTGTTTATGCAGTGTTAAACAATAAAATAGATAAATTTATCTATAAGGAGAGAGGCATGGCATTAACAAATGTACCACTCAATGAACTACCGTCTTTTGGACGTAGACTTATGGAATTAGCAATAGAAAAAGAATGCGCCACGCCGATTCTTCTGGCGCGGGCATTATATGAAACCTGTCAGGATTTAGTTGAACCGGCTACACGACGAAACAAGAAAGGTAAGATTGTAAAAGATGAACAGCATGACATTGATGCTATAAGAAGAATGGTTCAGCGGCATTTCAATACAGAGAATGCTACGGATGTTCAGAGCAATTACCTTTTTGCATATAGCAAGCTTTTTAATTGCTCATTGGATTATCTTTATGGGGTATCAAAAATAAAGAGTGTTGATCTTTCTGTGCAGGATATTTGTGGCAAACTTCATGTTGATGAGAAAATGGTTCTAAGCTTAATGGAAGAATTTGATGCAGATCTAGAAGTGTTTTCGCCTACAACCTGGTGGTCAAATATGCTTTCAAGTGACATGTTTTCCATTATTCCTAGAGCATGGCTGTTTTATTGCATGGAAGAATTAAAAAGTAGAGACCTGGAGAAAAAGATTGAGGCAATTAAGAAGGCAGAGGAATCAGCTGGTGACTCTACATATCGAACAATGATGGAGGTACGACGAATTTCGCTGGAGAAAATGCAAGGCGGACGATATAGTGACTGCGCTGGTGCGTATGGCCGATTGACATCGATCATCTCCGAGTATCTTAGTACGACAGCATCTGCATGGATTGATTTGCAGCATCCTGATTTAAGTGACAATTATTACGACAATGAGATAAAGAAAATAGAAATTCTAGAAGCTTCTTTACGAGAGGGTTCTGAGCCAGTAAAGAAATAACTCGCCAGTAAAAATCATAGAAAGCCACTATTGCCCTAACCTCGTTGGTACAGAGCATTTATTTACCAACGGATTTACCAATATTGTAGGGAAAAGCACGAGAAAATATGGAAGGATTTGAGAAGATATCCCGGAAATACAGAAGCCGGAAAATGCCGAAAAAACCTGCAATATTGGGCATTTGAGAAGAAATACAAAGCAAAAACGGAGTTATAAGAATATGATAAAAGTACTTTTCATCTGCCACGGCAGTATCCTAAGAAGCCTCGAAAAAGCCTGCTATATCAATGGCTTTCATCGCTCAGATGGCGCTTACTACACCACAATTACACCATTTGTGGAAGAGCTTTGATGTGACAATCCCAAATTACACATTCTGAATAAAATGAAGAGGACATATCCACGGTGCCGGATATGTCCTCTTCATTTTTATCTGCGTTTCTTTTTGCCTTTCCCGTGCTGCAACTGTGGTCGTGCTTTCCCTCGCTGGTTGATTGGACTTTTCAAGTATTTGGACAGCTTGAGTATTTCAATCAGCGAGACGAATTGCTCTTTGGTGAGCTTGTCATAATCAATGCCAAAGGTAGCGAGGAACGAACGGACTTGCTTTTCCTCGGAACTGCCCTCAAAATTCATCGCATCCTGCAACTGCCCCTGTACGGTTGCTGCGAGGGAGACTTCATCCGCAGTCATGGTGTCGGGACGATGTTCGTTCCGAATGTCGCGGAGAATACCTTTTAGATCGTCCGCAATCAGACTTCCGAAATACTCGTCCTCCCGAATCTGCGCCACTTCTAACGTCCGCAGGTACAGGTCGTTTGCATCGCCACCATTTTTCATCAATGCCATCTGCCGAACAGCTTCCAGCACGGCATTCATATCGTTGACTCGCATATCCGCGATCCGGTCAACGTAAATCTCAGCATCCAGCAAAAACCGCTGGAAATCCTTGTGGCAGATCAGCTCCGACAGCAGCCGGTGGTTGAATTTGCCCGTTTTCAAGACTTCGATTGCATCATCACCCAAATGCAGAGCGTCCAGTTCTGTTTTTGGGTGATTTTTTTGTTCTGTCAGCCCCAGCAGGTAATCGGTGGACACGCCGTAGAACTTCGCCAGCTCCACCATGCTGAACGGGCTGATATCCTTGAAATCGTCGGCTTCGTATTTTCCCAGCGCGGACTTTGAAATACCTGTTTCCGCAGATAGTTGTTCCAGCGTCAGACTGCGCTCCACGCGCAGGTCTTTGAGCCGTTCCTGAATGGTGAGTTTTGGCTGCATAGCGGTGTCCTCTCTTCAAATTTCTGCCCTTTTCCGGTCTTGTCCATAAGCGTGGAAATCTGCGTTTTTCGGCGCGTTTTCCGACCTCTTGGATATACGGGAGAGGGCTATATTTTTCGCTAAAATGGTCTTGCAATCGCACCTGAACCTTGAAAATTGCATGACCGTCCGAACGGGATATGTCCTCTGGCGAAGTGCCGCATCCAGCGCACCAAGGAGAACGAAACGCCGGGAGCGATCCTCCGGGCAGGAACGACGTTCGGAAAGAGCGGCAAAATCAAACGTAAAAATCAAAGCAAGTGAAAACGGCAAAATAGTTTTCTGCTCTGTGCGGTTATCTGCATGGAACAGAGCGCTATCCGGCAGCGAACGACGTTTGCTATCCAGTTTGACATTTCGCCGTTTCACGCAAAGACACATCAGACGGCAAAAGCGGAAGGTGCTGCCTGTGACCAACGCATCATCGGCGGCATTTCCAGTGAAAAGTCGTGTATCAAAAATCAGCGCTCTACGGCGAACGGGTGTCACGATTTGATATACCCATTTTACCATAGAGCGCACCGAAAAAACAGGAGGAAAGTTTGAATATGAGAAAATCTGAAACCTATCGCAATGAGATCAAGTCCTACATCGTCCGCACCGGCATGACCATGACCGAGGTGGTGGACTATCTCTCCGATGAATACGGCTGGAGCCGCAGCGTCCCAAATCTCTCCGGCAAGCTCAAGCGCGGTTCGCTTCGCTACGGCGAAGCGGTAGAGCTGGCGGACGCGCTGGGGTATGACATTGTGTGGCAGAAGCGAAGAAATAGCTAATTACACCATAAGATGAACAAAAAATCTATAATCATAGATTTTAATTGCATTTTTTCGAGCTTTGCGATATAATAAAAGAAATTCAAAAGCACGATGAGGTGTAAAATGGAAATCAGCTATAACAAGTTGTGGAAGCTGCTAATTGATAAAGGTATGAATAAAACAGACTTGAGGACAAAGGCGCATTTAAGTTCTGGAACAATGGCTAAATTAGGAAAAAATGAAAATGTAACCACAGATATTCTTGTTCGTATTTGCGCTGTTTTACAATGTGACTTGGCTGATATTATGGAGCTTCAGCCGGCTGGAGAGTAATGTAAGCATTTAAGATACGAATGGACAAAGGAATTTGAACTATGAACTCTGAGAGATTAAAAATGATAGATTTGTTTTCAGGTGCTGGCGGCCTTTCTGAAGGACTATCTGAGGCAGGCTTCCATAGCCTATTCGCATCTGAAATTGTTCCGGTATATGCTCAAACCTACCAAAAAAACCACCCACACACAAACGTATTTACTGCCGATATCCGAACATTAGATGCAGATGAAGTTCGTACAACACTTGGGGTCGAGCGTGGAGAACTTGACTTAATTGCTGGTGGCCCTCCGTGCCAAGGATTTTCTATCAATGCCCCAGTTCGAACTACTTTGGATGAAAGAAACCATCTTTTTAAAGAGTACCTTCGTTTTGTTGACGCTTTTGCTCCGCGTGCCGTCCTAATTGAAAACGTTCCAGGCTTGGTTTCATTTGAGCATGGTGCAACACTCCATGCGATTTTGGACGCTTTAGCCGAATTGGGATATGGTGCAGATGTGCGGATTCTTGGTGCGCCATATTATGGCGTCCCTCAAATGCGTTGGCGTACCATTATATTGGGAGTACGGGGAAGGGCTTTACCTGCGGGGGCTTATCCTGAGCCGATTTATCATGCCCCGATTCGAGCAAATTTCACCAGTACGTTTGATGGTCAATCGATTATCAAAGAGCCTTCTCCTGAAGCTAATGCAAATTTTGTCACCGTTTATGAGGCAATTGGAGACCTGCCTCCGTTAGTAAGCGGGGAGCAAGGCGAGGCTATTAAAGAATACCGTTGCGATGCGTTCTGCGACTACCAACGCCGATCTCGTTTAGGTTCCGTAGGTGTAATGAATCATGAGGCACCTCGCCTTTCCCCGATAAACCTTAAACGCTTGGAGTATATTCAACCTGGCGGAAACTGGACTGATATTCCGGATGAGCTGCTGCCAAAAGGAATGCAAAAGGCGCGAAAGTCTGATCACACTAAAAGATATGGACGAGTTCTTCCGGACGGGCTGGCATCAACCATACTCACAAAATGCGATCCACATTGGGGAGCGTTTTTCCACTATGAACAGAATCGCTCGTTTACAGTCCGTGAGGCGGCCCGTTTACAGTCGTTCCCCGATCATTTTGTCTTTACAGGAAATCTTGCAGAACAGTTCGCACAAGTAGGCAATGCAGTTCCGCCGCTCTTAGCACAGGCTGTAGGGCTGTCACTACGTTCAATTTTAGAAATGGAGGATTGATTATGTCGGGCTATATTTCAGAGTTTTTTGGTTACCGAGCAGAGGACTCCTCTGTTACTGCACTTGATAATACCTCCAAACAAGTATGCCCTTTTCTTTCCTCATACTGCACGAAGGCTCTCGGAGACAAGACTAATCGTACTTTATCTGGTGTATGCGCTATAAGGCAAGTATCAGAAGGTTCTCCCGCTGTGATTTGCTGCCCCAATAGAATTTACGCAGACAACTACAAAATGCTGGCTACAATAGCGCTGAAAGCATTTGGCCAGAACTACAATCTTTATTCGGGGCGCTTGGCCGTTGAAAAGTCTAAAGAAGAAGGTGGCGCAATTGCCGTATTTGGGCATGGATGGGGAGGTGAGCTTCCTCTCCCAAAACGTCAGGGTAGAGGCTCCTACTATGTAGATTGGATTCTGGCTCGACTGGATGAAACCGGAGAGCTCGTTGAGTTTACTGCAATTGAAGTGCAAACAATCGATACTACTGGTACTTATCAAAATGCGCGTAGAGCGTTAATTGAGCGCCATGAAATTGAAAAAGATACGGTTGGACTAAACTGGGAGAACGTATCGAAAAGAATTATACCTCAGATTATCTATAAAGGGCAGGTTCTGCAAAGAGAAGAATTATGCCGGAGCGGACTGTACTTTGTCTGTCCTAAACCTGTGTACGAGCGTGTGCTTGAGCGGCTGGGTGGAAAAAACAAATTACCACAATTTCCAACACAGCCCGCAGCAATCCATTTTGTCGCTTATGATTACCTGTCAGACGCGGCAATTGAAGACGGCACAATCAAGCCACTGGGCGTAATAGAGGAGTATTGCACTACTGTTTACAAGGTGCAAGAGGCTTTTTCTGCCGTTGACTTGCCTGAACAAAATGTTTACAGAGATGCCATTAGACGATCACTATATGATTGAAAGAGGTGAATGTATATGCTACTTAAGAAAGTTACAATACACAAGTATAAGAGCTTTTTAACAGAGCAGTCGTATACTGTTGAAGACCATATTACCCGCATTGTTGGCAAAAATGAATCCGGCAAAACTGCATTGCTCGAAGCGTTGGCAAAGTCAAATTATTTTGAGGATAATGTAGACTTCCAATTTGATAAAGATTTAGACTATCCTCGAAGTGAACTCATAAAGGCTAAGAGTAAAAATCCAGCTGTCCTTACTTGCGAGTATGAATTGTCGGATGAGGATGTTGAATCTGTGGAAGATGAATATGGGGAAGGTATCATATCAAAGCAGACTTTTTCGCTGACATCTTATTATGATAACACTCGCACCACTACGGGTGTTGCAGCTAATTTCAATGTGTTCAAAAATTGGTTGATTACTTCTTTTGATGTGGGCGATCAAGGCAAAGAACTTCTGCGGGACGCAGCCTCATTTTCGGCTTTGGAAGATGTAGCTTCTGAAAACGAGACTACTCCAGGAATGAAAGAAATCCAGACCGAGTTAAATAAAATTAAAAAGGGAGCCGGGAAATGGAAAAACCCGTTGGAAGGGTATATTTACCTGACATATATCTCGCCAGCTGTTCCTAAGCTATGGTATTTCAGTGATTATTTTAATCTCCCTTGCAGAATCAATTTGAACGAATTTTCCGCAGGAAAACCAACAGGAAGTTTGTCAAGCGAAGAGTTCAAAATTGCAAAAGCATTATTTGAGTTGAGTGGCTTACAGCTTTCTGACATTCAATCTGAGACAAATTTTGAGGCTTTCAAGGCTCAACTGGAGGCAACATCAAACTCTATCACTGATGATATGTTTGAATATTGGACAACCAACCAAAACCTCGAAATTCGCTTTGATATTGAACATGCAGATAATAATGCTCGCTACCTCAACATCAGAATCTATAACTCCAAGCACAGAGTAACATTACCTCTGAAAAATCGTAGTAAAGGCTTCTTGTGGTTCTTCTCATTCCTCGTCTGGTTTAGCAAAATTCAAGGGAACGCGGATAATAAATATATTTTGTTACTGGATGAGCCTGGCCTTAGCCTTCATGCATCTGCACAGAGTGACCTACTACGTTTTATTGACGAGAAACTGGCACCAGAATATCAAGTCATATATACAACACATTCTCCGTTTATGATTGATTCTCTCAAGCTTAATGAGGTACGAACTGTTTACGATACGCAAAATCCTAAGATTGGCAGTATTGTATCAGACGCTGTAGAAGAAAAAGATTCTGACACACTGTTCCCTCTGCAAGCGGCATTGGGATATACAATTGCCCAAAATTTGTATGTTTCGCCCAAAAATCTTTTGGTAGAAGGAATCTCTGATTTGGTGTATCTCAACCATTTTTCAACCATTCTCAAGGATATGGGGAAAGAGGGATTATCTGAGGATATTACCATCGTCCCGGTAGGTGGCGCTGATAAGATTGCAACTTTTATTTCGTTAATGCGGGGCAATGAGCTATCCACAGTGTGTTTGCTTGATACCTTTACAGATCAAGCAGCCCAAGCTCGCTTGAAGCGCATGGTCGAGCAAAAGATTATCGCTGATAAAAAAATCTTGTATTATCATTCGATCATGGGGCAAGCTTACGCCGACATTGAGGATTTATTTGACAAGGAAGAGTACCTTGTGCTGTTTAATGGAGCATTTGGAAAATCGGTTCAAATTAGTGAGCTCGATACGAATAAACCAGTAATGTCGCAGTTAAAACGGCTTAATGGCAATAAGGCCTTTAACCATTATTCACCTGCAAATTATATGGCTAAGAATATTGGTAGCCTTGTATTTTCAGACGAAACAATAGGGCGATTTGAAAAACTTTTTGCTATGGTCAATAGCAAGTTCGACTAAGATCAGCCTACGTCAACCCTTTGGAACAAAGGGCGCACTTCTATACAGGGGCAAGCCCTGCATGTGCGCGCTGCGAGGCAGACAGCCCGGACAGCCAAATGTCCGGGCTGTTTTGCGTCGCGTTGCTCCGTACAAGGGAGTGCCTCCCTTGCGCTGCCACAGCAGCTATCCCAGCGCACTTTGCAGCGGAAACCGTCTGCTGGCGCAGACCATTTCTGCCGCAAAGTCTGAAAATCCCATGCCGTAAGTCAGACCGTCTACTGAAAAACGTGGGCGGTCTTTTTCTATCCATTTTTATATCAGTCAGGAGGTTAAAATCATGCACGAAAAAGAAATCGAAAAGCTGCAAGCCAAAAAGGAAAAGGTCGAGCGTCAGCTTGCGCAGGAGCAGCACAAAATCCAGCGGCTTAAAAACCGTGCCGCCTACTACGAAAAGGGAGATCGGCGCAAACGGGCGCACCGGCTTATCACCCGTGGCGCAGCGATTGAGAGCGTCGCACCGCAGACGAAAGAGTTGAGCGAAACCGAGTTTTACACTTTTGCCGAACAGGTCTTTGCGCTGCCGGACACGCAAAGACTGCTCACGGAAGCTGTCAGCCGCCATGCAGGAGGTGACTGAGTATCGCACTCTTTCATTTTCATGTGACGCAGATCAAGCGCAGCGCGGGGCAGTCTGTCGTGGCTGCTGCCGCGTACCGTGCCGGGGAAAAGCTGCACAGCGAATACTACGGCGAGGACAGCGACTACGCCCGCAAGGGCGGCGTGATCTGTTCTGAAATCCTGCTCCCGTCACACGCGCCGTCTGAGTATGCAGACCGCGAAACGCTCTGGAACGCCGTGGAGAAAGCCGAGCGCGGGAAGAACGCGCAGCTTGCCTACAGCTTTGACATTGCCTTGCAGAACGAGTTTTCCATGCAGGAGAACATCGATCTTGCAAGGCAATTCTTATTGGACAATTTCGTGAGCCGGGGCATGGTGACGGACTTCGCTGTTCACTCACCCGACAAAGAGGACGGCGGCATTTCCAACCCGCATTTTCATGTCATGTGTCCGATTCGCCCCATTGAGCCAGATGGCAAATGGGGCAACAAGCAGCGGCGGGAATATGTGCTGGACGAACACGGCGAGCGTGTTCTGGACGAGGCAGGCAATTATGTATTCAACGCCGTCCCCACGACGGACTGGGGCAAGCCGGAGACACTGGAAGCGTGGCGGCAGGCATGGGCTGACCTTTGCAACGCCAAGTTTGCTGAAAAAGGCTTGGACTGCCGCATCGACCACCGCAGCTTTGCCCGTCAGGGCGTGGAGCAGATCCCCACCCAGCACGAGGGTCCCACCGTCCGGGCGATGGAGGCGAAGGGCATCCGCACCGACAAGGGTAATCTCAACCGTTTCATTCGGAAAACCAACGCGCTGCTGCGGGAAGCCAAAGAGAAAATTGTTGCGCTGATCGACTGGCTAAAGGACGTGAAAGCCGAGCTTGCCAAGCCCCAGCCGCCCATGCTCAACGATCTGCTGGCGCTGCATTGCGTCAATCGTAACAAGGGTGCGTACAGCAATAAGGCGAAGAACGCCAATTTGCAGCGTTACGCCGAGGCGTTCAGCTTTTTACAATCCAAAAACCTTTACACTGTGGACGATCTGGATAACGCACTTCACGCCATGCAGGACAAAATCGACACGCTGAAAAAGTCGGCATCGTCAAAGCAAGCTCGTATCAAAGAAGTGGACGCGCTGCTGCGCATGGTGGACTATTACAAATCCGGCAAGCCCGCTGCGGACAAGCTGAAATCCATCCGTTTTGAAAAGTCCCGGCAGAAGTACAAAGTCGAACACGATAACGAGCTGCGGACGTTCTACATGGCGGAGCGCAAGTTAAAGCCGTATTTCAAGGACGGCAAGCTGCCCATCACCGCATGGCGCAGAGAACGTGAGCAGTTGGAGCAGGACTGCAAGGACATTCAGACGGAACTTTCGCCGCTCCATGCCGACGCAAAAAAGCTCTGGGCGATCCATTACAACATCTACGAGGTTCAGCATGAGCAGGAACGCCAGAACACCGCGATGCGGCAGAAAAAGCAGGAAATGGAACGCTAAGGAGGGCATTGCCTATTGAATATTTTTGAAACCGTCAAGCAGTCTGTGACCACCCGGCAGGCTGCGGAGCGATACGGCATCCGGGTGGAGCGAAACGGAATGTGCCGCTGCCCATTCCACGATGACAGTACGCCCAGCATGAAGCTGGATCGCCGGTATTACTGCTTTGGCTGCGGGGCTACCGGGGATGTAATCGACTTCGTTTCCCAGCTTCGCGGGATCGGCAGCAAGGAGGCAGCAATTCTGCTGGCACAGGATTTTGCCATTCCGTATGAGGATAGCGCGGGCAAGACAAATAGGCCACGACAACAGAATACCGACGAGCAAAATTATCAGCACATGGAACGCTATTGCTCCCGTGTGCTGTTGGACTATTACCAGCTGTTATGCCGCTGGAAAGAGGATTATGCCCCGCAAACGCCAGAGAACGGCTATCACCCGCGCTTTGTGGAGGCATTGCAGAAGCTCTCGCTGGTTGAATATCTGCTGGACGAGCTGCTGTGCGGGGATATACAGGCGCGGGCATCCGTTGTGATCGAATATGGAGAGGAAGTGAGGAAAATTGAGCAGCGAATGGCAGAGCTTGCCGCCGCAGATGAAGCAGCAGCTCAAAATGCAGGCAGGCAGCATGGCACAGCCGATGAGCATTGAAGAAGTAAAAGCCATGCTGGACACCACGGAAAAAGGCGGTGTCCGCAACAGTATCAAGAACTGCCTGACAGTGTTTCAACATGATCCGCTGCTCTCCGGCACGATTGCCTACAATCTGCTGACCGACCGCACCGACATTGTAAAGCCCATCGGCTACGACCGAAGCCCCAGCAGTTCCATGACCGACACGGACATGAAATATATTCGGCTGTATCTGGAAGAAAATTACGACCTGACAAGTGAGAAGAAAATTATAGATGCTGCCGATCTTGCCGCTCATCAGAACAGTTATCACCCTGTCCGGGACTTTCTGAACAGTCTCACATGGGACGGCACAGAGCGCATCCGCTATTGTCTGCACCATTTTCTCGGCGCGGAAGCAGATGAGTACACCTTCCAGGTTCTGCGTCTGTTCCTGCTGGGCGCAATTCACCGTGCGTTTCGCCCCGGCTGCAAATTTGAGGTCATGCTATGTCTGGTGGGCGGTCAGGGCGCGGGAAAGTCCACCTTCTTCCGGCTGCTGGCAGGAAAGGACGAGTGGTTCTCCGACGATCTGCGGAAGTTGGACGATGAAAATGTGTACCGCAAGCTGCAAGGGCACTGGATCATTGAAATGTCCGAGATGATTGCTACCGCCAATGCCAAGAGCATTGAGGAAATCAAGTCGTTTCTGAGCCGTCAGAAGGAGGTCTACAAAATCCCGTATGAAACCCATCCGGCAGACCGATTGCGGCAATGCGTATTCGGTGGCACGTCAAACGCAATGGATTTCCTGCCCCTCGACCGTTCCGGCAACCGGCGTTTTCTGCCGGTGCAGGTCTGCCCGGAGCAGGCGGAGGTTCACATTTTGGAGGATGAAGCCGCATCCAGAGCCTACTTGCAGCAGGCGTGGGCAGAGGCAATGACTATTTACCGGACAGGCGACTGGAAACTGACGTTCAGCCCGGAAATGGTGCGCTATCTCAAAGAACATCAGAAGGACTTCATGCCGGAGGACACGAAGGCAGGCATGATTCAGGCGTTTCTGGACAGCTATGCGGGCGATACCGTCTGTTCCAAGCAGCTTTACAAGGAGGCGCTGAACCATGCCTTTGACGAGCCGAAGCAATGGGAAATCCGTGAGATCAATGAGATTATGAACCAGTGTGTGACTGGCTGGACGTATTTCTCCAATCCCCGCAGCTTTGCCGGGTACGGCAGACAAAAGGGCTGGGAGCGTGCAAAGGCTGCAACGAGCAGGGGCAACCGAACCTCAGAAATCCCGGACGGCTTTGTGGAGATCACAGAGCAGATGGAGCTGCCGTTCTGAAAAGTGTGGCTGGTTGCAAATCCTGTTGCTACTCCGTTGTCGGGCTGGTTGCCGGAGAAATCCCTGCTCTGTCAGGCTTTTTCTACCTTTGACAACCAAAACAACCAAAAAATAGAAGAAAAGGGAAATCGTAAATCAACCGCCAGATTAGGGATGCTTCGAGGTTTTTGGAAGTCCGTTGCCGGACTTTGTTGCCGCCTTGCCCTGTCTGGCTATTTTTATGAGGAGGATAAACTGCCTATGAAGGAAATCCCAATCTGGGAAAAGAGCAATCTGAGCTTGGAGGAGGCTGCGGCTTACTCCGGCATCGGCATCAACAAACTGCGCGAGATCACCAACGAGGACCGGTGCAAATTCGTTCTCTGGGTGGGCAACAAGCGCCTGATTAAACGCCGCCTGTTCGATCAGTTCATCGAGCAGGCGTATTCTATTTGAAATTTGTGGTGTAAATCAGAGCCTTGATATGATACAATAAGTGTGTCATGTCAGGGCTCTTTCCATCACGGAAAGGAGTTTGACAATGTCCGAAAAGAGAAAGGACAACAAGGGACGTATCCTGCGGACAGGAGAGAGCCAGAGAAAAGACCTGATTTATCAATATCGGTATACAGACATTCGCGGCAAGCGGCAGACGGTGTATTCCTCCGATCTGAAAGAACTGCGGGAAAAAGAAAAGGAAATCCAGAAGCAGCTTGATGATGGCATTGATTATGCCGCAGGCAAAATTACCGTCATTCAACTGCTGGAACGCTATATCAGCATCAAGCAGGGCGTACGTTACAATACCAAAGTCGGCTATAACTTCGTGCTGAATCTGGTGAAGAAGGAAGATTTTGGTTATCGTTCCATCCGGGACATCAAGGTTTCGGACGCGCAGAAATGGATCATGAAGCTGCACGAGGACGGAAAGGGATACAGCACCCTCACCAGCGTTCGGGGCGTTGTCAAACCGGCTTTCCAGATGGCGTACAACGAAGATGTGATCCGCCGGAATCCCTTTGACTTCAAATTGGTCGATGTGGTTTCCAACGATTCACAGAAGCGCATTGCGATGACGGATGAGCAGCAAACACTTTGGATGGATTTCATCCGGGAGGACAAGACCTACTGCAAGTATTACGACGAGTTTGTGGTGCTACTGGGAACCGGAATGCGCGTCAGCGAGTTCTGCGGGCTGACAAAGGCTGATCTGGACTTTACCGGGCGGAGAATCCGGGTGGATCACCAGCTCGTGCGGGAGCGCGGCGGCAAGTATTATGTGGAGAAAACCAAAACCGAGTGCGGCTGCCGCTACATTCCCATGACGGATGAGGTTTACCAAAGCCTACAAAATATTCTTTCACGCCGCAAGCGCGTGAAAACGGAAACGATCATCGACGGGTACAGCGGTTTCCTTCTGCTGGACAAAAACGACAGTCCGAAGGTTGCCCTGCACATCGAGAATGAAATGCGCTGGGCAATGAAGGAGTATCAAAAACTGCACCCGGACAAGCCTCTGCCGCACATCACGCCCCATGTATTCCGGCACACGTTCTGCACAAACATGGCGAACGCTGGCATGGACATCAAGACCTTGCAGTATGTCATGGGACATTCCGATGTGGGTGTCACGCTGAATGTTTACACCCATGCGAGCTATGACCGCGCCGCCGAGCAGATGGCAAAGATCATTGATTTCAAAGGGCTTGCCGCACCGGAACCGCAGAGAAAATCAGGTTGAAGCAATCGCAGCCATTACACCAATTACTACACCATTTGCCCGAAAATCTGCGTAGAGTTACGGAAATCCGCGTAGGTTTCCGGCATGACAGCGAAAATGAAAGAAGCGCCGAAAGCCTTGAAATATCAAGGGTTGGAGGCTTTTGAAGGGATATAACAGCAATGACAAAAATTCTATTTGTTTGCCACGGCAACATCTGCCGCAGTCCGATGGCGGAGTTCGTTATGAAGAAGCTGGTGGAGGATGCGGGACTGGCGGCGCAGTTCCACATCGAATCGGCGGCGACCAGCCGGGAGGAGCTCGGAAACCCCGTCTACCCGCCTGCCCGGCGGAAGCTGGCCGAGCACGGCATTTCCTGCGCCGGTCATGCCGCGCGGCAGATGACACGGGCAGATTATGAAAAAAATGATCTCCTGATCGGGATGGATCAGGAGAATCTCCGGAACATGCAGCGCATCTGCGGCGGTGACCCGGACGGAAAGATTTCGCTTCTGATGGCGCACACCAGCCGCCCCGGAAACGTTGCTGACCCGTGGTACACCGGCGATTTTGAGGCGACATGGCGCGATGTAGCGGAGGGCTGCCGCTGCCTGCTGGCAGAGCTGATGCCCGCATCCAATGCGTGAATGTGGGCAAGTTCGCTCAATTCCCGCCTCAGTGCCCCTCACCCGCGATCATGTGCAGCGCGTGCTCGAGCGCAGGAAGAACAGCGCCGAGATTTTCACGCGCCGCCTTCTCCGAGCCGGGCAGATTGACGATCAGGCTGCTGCCGCGCGTACCCGCGACGGCGCGGGAAAGCATGGCGCGCGGCGTGATCTTCAGTCCCTCGACCCACATCGCAACCGGAATGGCGCGGATCTCGCGCTCGATCACCGCCAGCGTTGCCTCCGGTGTGACATCACGCGGCGAAAGCCCCGTGCCGCCCGTGGTCACGATCAGATCTGCATGCGTCTCATCCGCGCAGGAACGCAGGACGGCGCGGATCTCGTCCTGCTCGTCCGGAACGACGGCGGTGCGGATGACGGTGTATCCCGCCTGCTCCAGCATCGCACATACGGCGGGGCCGCTGGTATCGGTGCGCGCTCCCCTGCTTGCAAGGTCGCTGACTGTAATGATCGCTGCTGAATAACTCATAAAAAACCATCCTTTCTCATGCAGATGCAGCTCATAGCATTTGCGCCCGCGGGCGCAGCATGTTTTCGATAAGCTCCGGCGGCGCAACATGCGCCGCCTTTTTATTCGCGGTATCCGAGCGCTGCGGAGATCATCGCCGCAGCCGCGCAGACGCGCTCGATCGCCGCGTGAAACTCATCCGAACGGGTACTGCGGAACATGCCGATCACACCGACGGTGTACCTGACGCAGCCGTCGACCGTGCGGATCGGTGCGGAGATCGAACGCAGGCCGATCTTATATTCTCCATTTTCGATGGCGTAGCCACGCCTGCGGCAGCCCTCGATTTCTTGCAGCAGCGCGTCCACATCCGTGACGGTGTGCGGCGTGAACTGCGTCATGCTCTGCCGGCGCAGGAGCTTTTCCGCCTCCGCGTGCGGCATGGCGGCGAGAAACACCTTGCCCTGCGAGGTGCAGTAAATTGGCAGGCGTGCGCCGACGTCGGAGACGATGCGCAGCTTGTCGCGCGCCTCCACCTGATCGAGCGTGATGACATGACTTCCCTCGCAGATCGAGAGCATGACCGATACGCCGCAGTCTGCGGCCAGGTGCTCCATATAGGGCTTGGCAACGGCGGAAATATCCCATGACCTGCCGATCTGACAGCCGTATTCAAACAGCCGCAGTCCGAGCGCGTATTTCCCGTCCGGCGTCTGTTCGATGACGTCGTACTCACGCATAGTCGTCAGGAGCCCGAAGACCGTGCTTTTCGGCATGGCCGCCTGCATTGTGATCTCCTTGAGCGTCATGGGCCGTCCGCCCGCCGAGAGAAGCTGCAAAAGCTCCATCGCCTTTGCAACCGACTGGATCGTGTTTCCGTCCGGCATGGCAGCACCTCCTTTTTACCTATTTTACGCCGCCGTACTTCCGCGCGTCAAGATTATCCGACTGTACCGTTTGTTTTTCCGACAATGCCGCACAGCGCGCTTGATTGTGCGCGCCCGATTTGATAAAATAAACATGATATTTATTCGAGAATAACGGTGATTCGTATGAACGATACGCTTGGCAGGAAAATTACATATCTTCGCCTTTCCGTGACTGACCTGTGCGATCTGCGCTGCATCTACTGTATGCCGGAGCACGGCGTTCCCAAACGCGCGCACAGTGAGATCTGCTCGCTTGAGGAGCTGTGCGATATGGCCGCTGCGGCGGTCAGTCTCGGCGTGCGCAAGGTGCGCATCACGGGCGGCGAGCCACTGGTTCGGCGCGGCGTCGTATCCCTCTGCCAGATGCTGTGCGCGCTTCCGGGTCTGGAGGAGCTTTGTCTCACAACGAACGGTGTGCGTCTGCCGGAGCTGGCTGCGCCGCTCCGCGAGGCTGGCGTTGACCGGCTGAACATCAGCCTCGACACGCTCCGGCCCGAGCGCTATCGCAGCATCACGCGCATCGGGGAACTCTCCTCCGTCCTGCGCGGGCTGGGCGCCGCCGAGGCGGCCGGCTTTTCACACACAAAGCTCAACTGCGTCCTGATGGGCGGTGTCAATGACGACGAGATCGAGGATTTCGTCCGTCTGACGCAGGCGCG
Source organism: uncultured Eubacteriales bacterium (assembly GCA_900548625.1). GTDB lineage: Bacteria > Bacillota > Clostridia > Oscillospirales > Oscillospiraceae > CAG-170. The sequence goes on from URLO01000005.1 coordinate 36,081, forward strand.
TCCCCTCAGCGTCCGCTTCATCGAGCTGATGCCGATGGGCGCGTGCGCCAAATGGGAGAAAGCTCGCTTTCTCCCGGCCGGAGCGGTGCTCGACCGCGTACCGGAGCTGGTACCGGCCGGCACGGACGGCGTCAGCCGGCTGTACCGCATTCCCGGCGCAGCCGGAACGGTCGGGCTGATCGAGCCGATGAGCCACGCCTTCTGCGCCGAATGCAGCCGCATCCGCATCACCGCTGACGGCAAGCTCAAGCCCTGCCTGCACGCGGACACGGAAATTGCTCTGCGCGGTCTTCACGGCGAGGCGCTTCTCGACGCCCTCCGCCAGGGCATTGCGCGCAAGCCGGAGCGTCATGCGCTGATGCGCGATGGCCAGAGCCATGCAGGACGCTGCATGAGTGAAATCGGAGGTTAGGATGGAGCTGACACATTTTAATGACGAGGGACGCGCGCGCATGGTCGATGTGACCGAAAAGCCGCAGACGATTCGCATTGCGCGCGCGGCAGCCACCGTCAACATGCGCGCCGAAACGATGCAAATGCTCCGCAGCGGCGGCATGAAAAAGGGCGACGTGCTCGCCGTGGCGCAGGTCGCGGGCATCATGGCAGCGAAGAAAAACAGCGAGCTGATCCCGATGTGCCACACCATTTTGCTGACCGGCGTGGACATTCATTTTACGCTGGAGGAGACAGCGCTGCACATTTTTTCCGAGGTTCGCTGCAAGGGTGAAACGGGCGTGGAAATGGAGGCGCTGACCGCCGTGTCGGTCGCGGCACTGACCGTCTATGACATGTGCAAGGCCGTCCAGCGGGATATGACGATCACCGATATACGTCTGCTCTACAAAGAGGGCGGAAAAAGCGGTATATATGAAAGGAAGGATGAGCATGGCTGAGGTCGTTGCAGTCAACATCAGTGAAAGAAAGGGCATCCGCAAGCATGAGGTTCCGTATATCGAGCTTCTGCCGCATCACGGCATTGTCGGCGACGCCCATGCGGGTGACTGGCACCGGCAGGTGAGCCTGCTTGCAGAGGAGAGCATCAACACGATGCGTGCGCTGGGGCTGAGCCTGACGGCGGGCGCCTTCGCGGAAAACATCAACACAGTCGGCATTTCGCTCAAAACGCTCCCGGTCGGGACGCTGCTCCAGATCGGTGCCGCTGTCCTGCGCGTGACGCAGATCGGCAAGGAGTGTCACAACGACTGCGCCATCAAAAAGACGACCGGAAAATGCGTCATGCCGACTGAGGGCATCTTCTGTGAGGTCGTCACGCCCGGCCGCGTGCAGAAGGGCGACCAAATCACCGTTCTGGAGGAAATGCCATGAAACTGATTGAAACGAAAAACGCCGTCGGCCATGTGCTCTGCCACGATCTGACGCGCATCGTCCCCGGCGAGTTCAAGGGCGCGCAGTTCCGCAAGGGACACATCGTCACGGAGGCGGATATTCCGATGCTTCTGTCAATGGGCAAGGAGCACCTGTACGTCTGGGAGATGGAGCCGGGTACGCTCCATGAAAACGACGCCGCCGAGCGTCTTTGCGCCATCTGCAAAAACGAGCACATGTCGCGCGGCGAGGTCCGGGAGGGCAAGATCGAGCTTCGCGCTGACTGCGACGGGCTGTTCCGTGTGGACGTGGAAAGGCTCACCGCCATCAACATGATCGACGAGCTGATGATCGCCACCCGCCACTCGAACACCGCCGTTCGCGCCGGTGACAAGCTCTGCGGCACGCGCGTCATTCCGCTCATCATTCGCGAGGAAAAGCTCGACGCCGCCGACCGCGTCGCGGCAGGCAGACCCATTTTGGAGCTGCTGCCCTACAAGCTGAAGACCGCCGCCGTCATCACGACCGGCAGTGAGGTCGCAAGCGGGCGTATCCAGGATACGTTCACCCCGGTCCTTGAGAAAAAGCTCGCGGCATTCGGCATCCGCATGACCGAGCACGCCGTGGTCGGAGACGGACTGGACAACGTTGCCGCCGCCATCGCGCAGATGCGGACAAAAAACGTTGACATGATCCTCTGCACCGGCGGCATGAGCGTCGATCCCGACGATAACACCCCCGGCGCGATCAAGAAAAGCGGTGCAAACATCGTCTCCTACGGTGCGCCGGTGCTTCCCGGCGCCATGTTCCTGCTCGGCTACTATGAAGACGGTCAGCCCGTCATGGGTCTGCCCGGATGCGTCATGTATGCAAAGGCGACCGTCTTTGACCTGCTTCTGCCGCGCATCACGGCGGGCGTTCGCGTGACGCGCGAGGAAATTGCCGCGATGGGCAACGGCGGTCTTTGCCTCGGATGCGAGAGCTGCCGCTATCCTGTCTGCCCGTTCGGAAAATAACAGCAGTTCAAAGCGCCGTGCGCTTTTATATCCAATCATCAAACAAAGAGGAGAAAAAACATGAAAAAACTGTTTGCCATCCTGCTTGCTCTGACACTTGTCCTGAGCATGGCCGCCTGTGCCTCCGCACCCGCAAAAACCGACAAATCCGCCGATCAACCCCAAACCGACGCGCAGCCGGCGCAGACACCCGCTTCCGACGAAAAAACTGCTGCGGACGAAAAGCCTGCTGCCGATGAAAAACCCGCTGCGGATGAAAAGCCGGTCGAGCTGGTCGTCTTTGCTGCCGCCTCTATGACCGAAACGCTGACCGAGATCGGCGGTCTGTTCATGGAGCAGAATCCGAACGTCACCATTCAGTTCAACTTCGATTCCTCCGGCACGCTCAAGACGCAGATCCAAAGCGGCGCTGACTGCGACGTGTTCATTTCTGCCGGTCAGAAGCAGATGAACCAGCTTGACAAGGACGCCTCCGCGGATGTCAACACCGAGGGGCTCGACTTCGTGCTGGCGGGCAGCCGCTTCAACATCCTCGAAAACAAGGTCACGCTCGTTGTTCCCGAGGGAAATCCCAAGAACATCCTCTCCTTTGACGACCTTGCCGCTGGCCTGAGAGATGGCTCCGTCCTGCTTGCCATGGGCAACTCCGACGTACCCGTCGGGCAGTACACGCAGAAGATCCTCAAATACTACGAGCTGGACGAGGATGCGCTGGCCACCGCAGGCTGCCTGACCTACGGCACCAACGTCAAGGAAGTCACCACGCAGGTCTCTGAGGCGGTCGTTGACTGCGGCGTCATCTACTGCACCGACGCCTTCTCCGCAGGACTGACCATCGTGGACTACGCCACCGCCGAGATGTGCGGTCAGGTCATCTACCCCGCCGCCGTCCTGAACATCTCGCAGAACGCGGAGAGCGCACAGGCGTTCCTCGACTTCTGCCGCACGCCCGAGGCGACCGCAATCTTTGAAGCCGTCGGCTTCTCTGCCGCAGCGTAAACAAAAAAGCCTGCAACGGGAAGCGGACACCGCTTCCCGTTTGTCCACTCCATCGAATGAAGCCCCTGGCCGGAGCCGCGCTCCGCAGGGGCGGAAGGAGCCGCCATGGATTGGTTTCCGCTGTGGAATTCGCTGCGCATCGCGGCGATCTCCACCTTCTTTGTCTTTTTCTTCGGCATCTTTGCCGCCTATTACATCGCAAAGCTCCCGCGCCTTTTCAAGGGCGTGCTCGACGTCATTCTGACGCTGCCGCTGGTGCTTCCGCCCACGGTCGTCGGTTACCTCCTTTTGCGGGTGCTCGGGCCGAAGCGCATCGTCGGCGCGTGGGTGCTCAGAACCTTCGGTCTCAAGCTGGTCATGACGTGGTGGTCGGCCATTTTTGCCACCATCGTGGTCATTTTTCCGCTGATGTACCGCACGGTGCGCGGCGCGTTCGAGGCGTTTGACGAGACGCTGGCATATTCCGGCCAGACGCTCGGCCTCTCGAACACGTTCATTTTCTGGCGCATCCGTATCCCCTACTGCCGTCAGGGCATTCTGGCGGGCACAGTGCTCGCGTTTGCGCGCGCCATCGGAGAATACGGCGCGACCAGCATGATCGCAGGCTACACCCCCGGCAAGACCGCCACCATTTCCACCACCGTCTATCAGATGTGGCGAACGGACAACGACGCACTGGCGTTTCGGTGGGTCATGGTGAACATCGCCATTTCCACGGTCGTGCTGCTGGCGGTCAATATGCTTGAGCGGAGAAATGCCTGCCGCCGAAAGGAGCGTGCGTGATGGCGCTGTATGTCGATATTGAAAAAAAACTCGGCAGCTTTCACCTGCGCGCCAAATTCGAGGTAGACGGTGAAACGCTCGCCCTCCTCGGCGCGTCCGGCTGCGGCAAGAGCATGACGCTCAAGTGCATCGCAGGCATCGAAAGGCCCGACCGCGGGCGGATCGTGCTGGACGGCGAGACGCTGTTTGACAGCGAGGCGCACATCGATCTTCCGCCTCAAAAACGCCGCGTCGGCTATCTGTTTCAGCAATACGCCCTGTTTCCGAACATGACCGCCGAGCAGAACATCCTCTGCGGCATCCGCAGCGGCACACGCGCAGAAAAGCGGCGCGCGCTCAGCGAGGCCGTGCGGATGTTCCGGCTGGAGGGGCTCGAAAGAAAGCTCCCGGCGCGGCTTTCAGGCGGTCAGCAGCAGCGCGTTGCGCTGGCGCGCATCCTCTGCTCAAAGCCGAAGGCGATCTTGCTCGACGAACCGTTCTCCGCGCTCGACGGCTTTCTCAAATGGAATCTGGAGCTCGAGCTTTCCGAGCTGGTCGCAGGCTTCACCGGGCCGATCATCTGGGTCTCGCACGATCTGGGCGAGTGCCGCCGCAACTGCGGCTGCGTCTGCGTCATGGAATCGGGACGCACGGGCGGCGTAATGGCGCTGGATGCGCTGATCGCCCATCCTGACTCGCTCAGTGCAGCACGTCTTACCGGATGCAAAAACTTCTTTCCTGTGTCGGCGCACGACGGCGGTCTTGAAATTTTACCGTGGCAGCTTTTCCTGCCAGATGTGCACGCCGCGTCCGACGCAGCAACGCTGGCTCTCATGCACGATGCCATAGACTTTGGCGGGCAGGCGCACGAGTTCCGCGTCCGCAGGGTCATTCCGGACGTTGACTGCGCCATTGTTCTTCTCTCGCCTGCACAGCTCAATGCCGATGCGCCCACGCTCCGCGTGGAGTTTCCGCTCGGCACGGCGCCGGAGACCGGCAGCACGCTCCGGCTCTCGTTCCGGCCGGAAGCGCTCCGGACGTTCTGACGTCATTGACACCGAAACACGTCTATGTTAGGATAGACAAAACGACACATCGACTCTGAAAGGAGTGCTGCCGATGCTGCTGATCCTGCTCATCGCCGCCGGTACCATTCTCGAAACACTCTTTATCATGGAATCCTACAAGCGGCGCAGTGTGCGCAGCATCCTCTTTAAGGCGCTGGCATCGGTCTGCTTCGTGCTGCTCTGTATGCAGTGCATCCGCATCCGCGGACAAAGCGAGTATGCCGTGCTGGTATTCTGGGGACTTGTGTGCGGTCTGCTCGGGGACGTGCTGCTCGCGCTGCGCTTCCTTTGGCGGAGGCTGCACAACCTGTTTCTGATTGCCGGAACGCTGGCGTTCTTCGCTGGACACATTGTCTATATTCTTGCGATTTTGAATCTCTCGCCGGGCGCATGGCAATACGCCATTCCCGTGTCGCTGATCGCACTCGGCGTGGCAGGCTTCTATTCGAATGCAAACAAGGTAAACGCAGGAAAGATTCTGCCGCTCGGCGTGGTCTACATCGGAACCGTTTTGTTCATGGCATCGTGCGCACTGTCCGGCGCGCTTCTGACCTCCAGCCGTGCGCTGTTCCTGTTTTTCATCGGCGGGCTTTGCTTCTCCCTGAGCGACAACATGCTGGTCGTACTGTCGTTTGGGAAAAATGACAACATCTACCGGAATGCGGTCCTGCATGTCCTTTACTACATGGCGCAGATCTTCATTGCCCTCAGTATCCTCTTTCATTCGCTCTGAACGCCCAAAAATCGACTAAAAAGCGGACTCTACACACAGTAGAGTCCGCTTTCTACGTTTTTGAGAGTCCTCTCGCCCGTTCGTCGCCCTTGCGTTTCCGATGTGGAGAGTCGGACTTCTGACCTTTCGGGTGCCTTCCGACGGAAAAATCCGTATACTGGAGATACCTCTCACAGAAAGGACTCCAAACCTATGCGTCAGCTTTTTATTTTCAGTGATTCCGTCATCAAAGGCGTCATGCACGAAAACGGGCGGTACAAGCTTTGTGAAGACCACGATTTTGCATCCCTGAATGCGCGCGGCATCGAAGCGCACAACCATTCCAAAATGGGCGCGACCATCCGCACCGGCCTTGACATCATGCGCCGCAAGCTGGCACCCTGCGACGAAGAAACGCTGGTCCTGCTGTCGTTCGGCGGAAACGACTGCGATTACAACTGGGCCGAGGTCGCCGCTGACCCGGACGGCATCCACATGCCGCACATTGAACCGGACGAATTCGCCGCGCTTTACCGCGAGGCCATCGAGCTTGCCCGCGCATCCGGCGCGAAGGTCGCCGCCGCATCCATTGTGCCGATCGAGGCCAGACGTTATATGCATACCATCTCGGAGGGAAAAAGCGGTGAGAACATCCTGAAGTGGCTTGGCGACGTCAATCGTCTCTACCGCTGGCAGGAGTCCTACAACCAGATTGCCTGCTCGGTCGCGGGCAAGCTCGGCTGCCCGATCCTTGACATCCGCTCCGCGTTTTTACAGAGCGCCTGCTTCCCGACGCTCATGTCGGACGATGGCATCCACCCTTCCCCTGCCGGTCACGCGCTGCTGCACAGGACTGTCCGTGCCGCTCTCTGCGGCATAGAGTGAGCAGCGTAGACCCGTCGTTGCAGAATACGCACAAACTCCGGCTGCATAAAATCCGGGTGTCCATAAGACAGCAAAACCGACCGATGGATATCGGTCGGTTTTTTGCGCTTTCCGGCAGACGCACAAGGCGTCCCCCGCTTATTTTGCCTCGATGCGGATCGTCTCGCCGTCTGCCAGCGCCTCCAGCTCGGAGATCGGATGCTCAAAGCTGTCGATGATCTTCTCCGCGATCGGGTCCTCCAGCTCGCGCTGGATGGTGCGGCGCAGATTGCGTGCGCCGTATGTGACGGAATAGGCCTTCTTGACCAACGCGTCGATGAGGCTCTGCTCCCAGCAGAAGGTGACGCCGCGCTCTGCGAGCGAATCGCGCAGCTCCGTCAGCATGATGCCTGCGATGCCGCGGAAATTCTCCTCCGTAAGCTTGTTGAAGCAGATCACGTCGTCCACGCGGTTGAGGAACTCCGGCCGCAGGAACTCGCCCAGTGCCTTCATCGCCTTCTCGCGGCTCTGTTCGGAGAGCGTCCGTCCGAAGCCGACCGAGCCGTCCTTGCGGTCGGAGCCGGCATTCGAGGTCATGATGATGACCGTATTCTCAAAGTTCACCACACGGCCCTGCGCGTCGGTGATGCGCCCATCGTCGAGAATTTGCAGCAGGATGTTCATGACATCCGGATGCGCCTTTTCGATCTCATCAAAGAGGATGACCGAGTAAGGCTTGCGGCGGATCTTTTCGGTGAGCTGCCCGGCCTCGTCGTAGCCGACATAGCCCGGAGGCGAGCCGATGAGCTTGGAAACGCTGTGCTTTTCCATATACTCGGACATATCGAGCCGGATGAGCGACTCGACTGAGGAGAACAGCTCTGCTGCCAGCCGCTTGACAAGCTCCGTCTTGCCCACGCCGGTCGAGCCGACGAAGATAAACGATACCGGGCGCTTTTTCGCGCTGATGCCGACACGGCTGCGGCGGATGGCACGTGCCACGGCGGAGATCGCCTCGTCCTGGCCTACAATGTGCTTTTTGAGATTCGACTCCAGACTGCGGAGCTGCTCATACTCCTGCGCGCGGATCTTGCTGGCAGGGATCTTCGTCCACAGCTCGATGATGCGCGCCAGATTTTCCATTGTGACGGCGGGCTTCGGCTCCTGCGCAAGCGGTGCGATCTGCTCGTCAAGCTGGATCTCGCGGCTGCGCAGCTCCGCCATGCGCGCGTAGTCCTCCTGTGTCTTTTCCGCGTTCTCGGTCAGCATACCGAGCTCCAGCTCAATGTCCGCGCGCTCCTTGCGCAGCTCCATGAGCTTTCCGAGCGTCTTGTTGTGCAGGTTCACATCCGAACACGCTTCGTCGATCAGGTCGATGGCCTTATCCGGCAGGAAGCGGTCGGTGATGTAGCGTTCTGAGAGAATGACGGCCTGCCGCGCGATCTCCGGCGAAATGACCACGCCGTGGAATGCCTCGTAATAGTGCGAAATGCCGCGCAGGATGGCGATGGACTCGTCAATGGTCGGCTCCGCCACGACGACAGGCTGGAAGCGGCGCTCAAGCGCAGAGTCCTTTTCAATATATTTGCGGTATTCGGCAAATGTCGTTGCGCCGATCACCTGAATTTCGCCGCGTGAGAGCGCGGGCTTGAGGATGTTCGCCGCGTTCATCGAGCCTTCGGCGTCGCCCGCGCCGACCAGATTGTGCACCTCGTCAATGACAAGGATGATGTTGCCGAGCTTGCGCACCTCCTCGATCAGGCCCTTCATACGGCTTTCAAACTGTCCGCGGAACTGCGTTCCGGCGACCAGCGCCGTCAGGTCCATCAGGTAGACCTCCTTGTCGAGGAGCTTGTAGGGCACGTCGCGGTTTGCGATCTTCTGGGCAAGCCCCTCCGCAATGGCGGTCTTGCCGACGCCCGGCTCGCCGATCAGGCAGGGGTTGTTCTTCTGGCGGCGGTTGAGGATCTGAATGACGCGCTCGGTCTCGACCTCGCGGCCGACGATGCGGTCGAGCTGACCGTCGCGCGCCTTTTTCGTGAGGTTCTGGCAATAGGTATCGAGGAATTTGTGCTTTTTCTGTCCCTTCTGGGTCTTGTCGCGCGGCTGCGCGTCCGACTTGGGCGCATCCTGCTCGGCAGGCAGATTCTCCGCGTTCTGCGCGCCGCCAAAGAGCTTGTTGAGGAACGGGAACGTTGCCGTCTGGCTGTCCTGCTCGCCGTCCTCTGCACCGTCCTCCTGCGGATTTGCCATCATGCCAAGGCTGCCGAGCGCCTCGGACATTTCACCGCTGAGGCTTTCAAGATCATCATCCGTGATGCCCATGCGCTGCATCAGGTCATCGACCGGCTTGATGCCAAGCTCGCGCGCACATTTGAGGCACAGGCCCTCGTTGATGGTTTTACCGTTATCGATTTTTGTAATAAAGATCACCGCAAGATTTTTCTTGCAACGGGAACATAAGGTTGGTTTCATACCGGATTCTCCTTACTATGCTGCTGAAGCCATTCTATCACACTCCGCGCCGGCGGCACACGGCCAGCCTGCTTCGCGGAAAGAGTTTGTCAAAACGTTCGATATCAGGGTATAAACTTTCTGCCGGTGCCGCCGGAGAGCAGCAGCGCCGTGCCGTCCATGCGCATCACGACCGCCGTCGCGCTCTGTGTCGCATCAAGGCGCGCAGTGCGCGTCATATCCTGCTTGTAAAGGTCCAGACCGTTTGCGGTCAAGACAGCGACGTAATTTCCCGCCGCCGAGGAATCGAGGATCTCCTCCGTGTACGAGCTGCTGCCAAGCTCCTCGCCGCTTGGGCTGACGGTCACGACCGTGCAGCTATTGCCTGCCTTATACATATTCAGGCTCAGCGTCAGAAATCCACTGCCGCCGAAATCAAAATCCTTGAGATACGCGCCGCCGTAGCTGTATTTTCCGAGAACCGTCCCGTCCATCCGCAGCCACATCGAGCTGCTCTCGCCGACGGCGCAGAGCGTTCCATCCTCAAGAAATTCCAGATCGTAAAACAGCTCGTTTCCAAGCGTGACGGTGCTGTAGATCTCCTCGGAATCAGTGCGAAAAACGACCAGACTGCTCTCAAAAATGCCGTTTGCCTGCCCAAGCGCCACCGCCGCCATATACGTTCCCTCCGGGCTCACCGTGCAGATCGGGAGGTATTGACTGGAGGAAAGCCAGCGGTAAATCATCGCGCCTCTGGGATTATAGACATACAAAATGCTCTTGTAGCCGGATTCGGAGGTGGAATAGCACGCGTAGCCATCCGGTGAGAGATCCGCATCAAGGATCGGCTTTGCCGCCGTCACATTCAGAAGCTCCGTCCCCTTCTTCCCGACCGCCATCAGATTGTAACCGCCGACGTCATAGGCCATCACAGCCTCGCCGCACGAAAGCACACGCGGCGTTGCCATCGTGGTCTGCAAGACACAGCTTTCGGCGCCGTCGGCGGCGTACACGCTCAAACCGGAGACAGACGCAACGGCAAGGCCGCCGTTGAAGGCGGCGTATTCGTTGCTGCTGTGCGCGTCAAAGGAAAAGCTCTCCATGACCGCGCCGCTGACGGAGATCGCCGCATCCTCCTGCGGCTGCCCGGCGGGGCCATCGCTGAAGAAATAGAGCGCGGCAAGCGCCGCCACAAGCAGCACAACGCCTGCCATGATCAGCAGCTTATGGCGCAGCTTTCGGCGCCTTGCACCAGGAATGTGGGTCACATTATCCGACATGGAAGCAAACCTCCCCATCGTCGTACCAGAGCTTTGTCATGTACAGTCCTCCGGGCGGCACCGTCGGGCCCGCCGCCGTGCGGTCACAGCCCGCAAGAATGTCCGCCACCGCCCCCGGCGGGAACTTTCCCTCGGCAGCATAGACGACCGTCCCCGCCATCGCGCGCGCCATGTTGTAGAGGAAGCCGTTCGCGCAGACCTTGAGGGAAATGATGTCGCCGTCACGCTGCACATCGTAGTAATAAACCGTGCGGACGGTGGACTTGACCTCCGTTCCGACAGAGCGCACCGCGGCAAAATCGTGCTCACCGACAAAGTGCTGCGCTGCCTCGCGCATGATGTTTTCATCCAGATGCTTGGGATAAAACCACGCGCGGTTGACATAAAACGGATCACGGATGCGGGAATTGTAGATCAGATAGGTGTATTCCTTCCGCACGCACGAGCCGATGGCGTTGAAGCCGTCGTGAACGTCCATAGCGGAGGTGACGACGATATCCTCCGGCAGGCGGCTGTTGAGCGCAAACGGGACGCGGTCTGCCGGGATGGTCGCCTCGGTGCGGAAATTTGCCACATAGCAGCGTGCATGCACGCCCGCATCGGTGCGTCCGCAGCCCGTGGCGTGTACCTTGTGCCCGACGACCGCAGCCACAGCTTTTTCAAGCGTCTCACCGACCGTGACGGCGTTTTTCTGCACCTGCCAGCCGTGATAGGCCGTGCCGTTGTATTTGAGAAACAGAGCGATGTTGCGCATATGGGTTCTCCAATCGCGGTATTATAGTCCAACGCAGCGCAGTGCGATCACGCCCGCAAGGAGCGCCAGTCCCAGCACATAGGCCATTGTGTCCAGCCGCGTGTAGTGAAGCTGCTTGAGGCGCGTTCTGCCCTCGCCGCCGTGGTAGCAGCGGCATTCCATCGCCGTGGCCAGCTCGTCGGCGCGCCGGAAGGCGCTGATAAACAGCGGCACCAGGATCGGGATCATGGCCTTGGCGCGGGCAAGGAGGTTTCCGGACTCAAAATCGGCGCCGCGCGCCTTCTGCGCGGACATGATCTTGTCGGTCTCCTCAAGGAGCGTGGGAATGAAGCGGAGGGCAATGCACATCATCATCGACAGCTCGTGCACCGGCGCGTGGAGCTTTTTGAGGGGGCTGAGCAGGCTTTCCAGTCCGTCCGTCAGCGCAATGGGCGAGGTCGTATAGGTCAGCATGAACGTTCCCGCCAGCAGCATGGCGATGCGCGTGACCATGAAGGCCGCATTTTCGATGCCGTTCCGCGTGATCTTGAAGATCCAGAACTGAACGAGCGGCTCGCCCGTTCCGTAAAACAGGTTCAGAAGTCCTGTCAGGATGATGATGAAGATCAGCGGCTTCATACTTCTGAGCAGAACCTTGATCTGGATCTTCGAGATCCAGACGACCGCCGCCAGAAACACGAACACCAGCGCATACGACGCAGCGTGGCTCGCCACAAACAGCGCCGCAATGTAGACAATCACCAGCACGAGCTTCGTGCGCGGATCGAGGCGGTGAATGGCCGTGTTTCCGGGGAAATATTGACCGAGGGTGACGTCCTTAAGCATGGCGGCAGCCCTCCTTTTTGTATTTTTCGACCGCAGCCAGCGCCTGCTCCACGGTAAAGACCGACGTATCCACGTCAAGGCCCATCTCACGCAGGCGCAGGAACACGCGCGTGACCTGCGGCACATCGAGACCGATCGCCATCAGCTCCTGCGCATTGGCAAAGACCTCGCGCGGGCTTCCGGTCATGACGACCGAGCCGTCGTTCATCACGACAAGGCGCGAAACGTTGGAGGCGATCTCCTCCATCGAGTGACTGACCATGATGACCGTGGCGTTCTGCGCCTTCTGATAATCACGGATGTTCTGCAAAATGCTCTCGCGTCCGGCGGGGTCCAGACCTGCCGTCGGCTCATCCAGAATGAGCACCTCCGGCTCCATGGCGATGACGCCCGCGATCGCAACGCGGCGCTTTTGCCCGCCCGAGAGGTCAAACGGCGACTTTTCCAGCTCCGATTCCGCGATGCCGACAAATCCGGCGGCGCGCAGGACGCGCGCGCGGATCTCCTCCTCGGAGAGACCCATGTTTTTCGGGCCGAAGGCGATGTCCTTGAAGACCGTCTCCTCAAAAAGCTGATACTCCGGGTACTGGAACACGAGGCCGACATGATATCGCGTCTCGCGCGTGAATTTGACATCCTTCCAGATGTCCTCACCCTGAAACAGCACCTTGCCGGAGGTCGGCTTCAACAGGCCGTTGAGATGCTGGATGAGCGTGGATTTACCGGAGCCGGTGTGGCCGATCAGGCCGATAAACTCACCGCGCTCAATGCAGAGGGAGACATCATGGAGCGCTGCATGCTGAAATGGTGTCCCGGCACTGTAGACATGGGACAGATTCTTTATCTCTAAAAGTGAGGCCAATGGGAAATTCCTCCGCAATTCTATCGATCTGAGGTCAAAAACGCATAAAGTGCTTCCGCGCATTCCTCCACGGAAAGCGCGTCGAGCGGCAGCCGGAAGCCGTCCTGCTCCAGACTGTACAAAAGCTGCGTCGTCTCCGGCACGTTCAGCCCGACGCTCCGCAGCAGCTCGACCTGACGGAAGACCTCCTTCGGTGTTCCGTCCGCGATGATGCCGCCGTCGGACATGGCGATGACGCGCTGCGCCAGCGCCGCCTCCCGCATGTGGTGCGTGATAAGGACGACCGTGATGCCGCTTTCGCGGTTGAGGCGCATGACGGTGTCCAGCACCTCGCGCCGCCCCTGCGGATCGAGCATGGCAGTCGGCTCGTCGAGGACGATGCAGCGCGGCCGCATGGCGATCACGCCCGCAATGGCCACGCGCTGCTTCTGCCCGCCGGACAGAAGATGCGGCGCATGTTCGCGGTATTCATACATGCCAACGAGCTTCAGCGCCTCGTCTACGCGGCGGCGGATCTCCTCCGGCGGCACGCCGAGGTTTTCCGGCGCGAACGCCACATCCTCCTCGACCACGTTTGAGACGATCTGATTGTCCGGGTTCTGAAAGACCATGCCAACCGAACGGCGGATCTCCAACAGGAGCGATTCATCGCGCGTATCCATGCCATACACGGTAACGCTCCCGCCCTGCGGGAGCAAAATGGCGTTCATGTGCTTTGCCAGCGTGGACTTGCCACAGCCGTTGTGGCCGAGGATGGCGGTGAAGCTCCCCTGCGCGATGTGCAGATCAAGGCCGTTAAAAACGACGTGCTGCTCCTGCTCGTCCTGCCCCTGATAGCGGTAGACCAGCTTGTCCACGCAAATTGCCTGTTTTTCCATACGTACTTCCTGTGTTTTCTTTATTCTCTCGTCCAGCGCCCCGTGCTGCCGCAGGGCAGAACGAGTCCTGTGTCGCGCACCGGCAGTCCAAGCTCGCCGCACTCGGTATGTCCGCCGTATTTCTTTGTAACGAGCGTGTCCATCAGATATCCGAGTACCGACGGTGCAAGACCGGTCGTATACGAATTGATGATCATAAACAGCGGATCGTCCGAAAGCACCTGCGAGACCATCTCCACAAACGGATACAGGTTCTCCTCCAGTTTCCAGATCTCGCCCGAGGGCCCGCGGCCATAGGAGGGCGGGTCCATGATGATCGCGTCATAGCGGCGTCCGCGCCGGATCTCCCGCTCGACAAATTTGCCGCAGTCGTCCACGATCCAGCGGATGGGCGCGTTTTCAAGTCCTGAGGACTTCGCATTTTCCTTCGCCCACGCGACCATGCCCTTCGCCGCGTCCACATGGCAGACGCTCGCCCCGGCGGCCGCCGCCGCCAGCGTCGCGCCGCCCGTGTAGGCAAAGAGGTTCAGCACGTTCACGGGCCGCTTCGCGCCGCGGATGGTCTTCATGATGAAGTCCCAGTTTGCCGCCTGTTCGGGGAAGACTCCGGTGTGCTTGAAGTTCATGGGCTTGACGTTGAACGTCAGCTCCTTATAGTGGATCTGCCAGCGCTCCGGCAGGCGGAGATTCGACCATTTTCCGCCGCCTGTGGACGAGCGGTCATAGCGCGCGTCATATTTCCGCCAGCAGGGGTCGTTTTTCGGCGTGTTCCAGATGACCTGCGGGTCGGGGCGCACCAGAATATACCGGTCCCAACGCTCCAGCTTTTCACCTGCCGAGGTGTCGAGCACCTCATAATCCTTCCATTGGTCTGCTAACCACATGTGTTTTTCCTCTGTAATCTCGAAATTTTCATCACGGCGCTACGCCGGTATCCTCATTATTTCCGCCCTCGTGCCCAACCGCACCGGACGGCGGCGCATCATGCTCTGCGCTGTCCTCGTCTTCGTCCTCATCCTCCTCGTCCTCCTCCTCGTCCTCCTCCTTGGGAAGGCTGTCGCGGGTGTGGACGTAGCACTCGACGTTGATCGCGTCCACGTCCGGCGAGACCGCCGCGTAATAGCCGCTCGGAACAGCGGCGTCCGGCACCACAAACGCCTGATCAAGCACCTTGATCCCGCGGATCGGGAAGCCGCGCATAATGTCCAGCAGTCCGACCGTGTAGGTCGTGTTGCCCGGGACGAGCGCGCAGAATTCATTTGCCGCATGCTTGGACGTTCCGCAGATCGTGACCTCCTTGTGCGTCGTGCAGCTCTCAGTCGGCACATCATAGAGGCTCAGCTGCACACGGACCGTCCGGTCGCCGCGCGGGTCGCTGCGGCAGGCATCGGTCGCGAGCAGGCCGCTGTCATAGCAGACGCTGCATTCGACAACGTTGGCGGGCTTTTTGAAATCAGCCGCTTTGAGCCCCTTGTGGACGCCCGCCATGACCTTCTGCCAGAGTACAATGGCAGGATTTGTCGAGGAATCGGTCAGGACGACCTCCTCCGGCGTGTCATAGCCGCACCACACCACACCGGTATAATACGGCGTATAGCCTGCAAACCAGCGGTCAAAATCGCTCGTCGTGGTGCCCGTCTTTCCGGCGACCGGCATGTTCTCAAGCGCTGCTGCCGTGCCGCTGCCGTAGGAGACGGTGTTTTGCAGCATATCGGTGATATACCACGCGGTCATGTCCTTCATGGCCACATGCGAGCTCTGCGTATTGTCAAGCACCACGTTCTTGCCGCCCGCGTCCAGCACCTTGGTGTAGGTGCGCGCCTGACGGTAGACGCCTTCGTTTGCGAACGTCGCATAAGCCGCCGTCATTGCGCGGATGGTCACGCCGTTCGTCAGGCCGCCGAGCGCCAGCGGTGCAAGCGCGACGTCGGAGAGCGTTTCGCCCTTGGAGTTGACATAATCTGAAACGAGCGTGCTCAGCCCCATCTTGTCCTTTGCGAACGTGTAGCAGTATTCCGGCGTCATCTCCGCCACGAGCTTGACGGGGATGGTGTTGATGGAATAGCACATCGCATCATTGATCGACATAAGGCCGCGATAGGTCGAGTCGGAGTTTTTCGGCCACGAGGCCGTGTCGGTGAAGCTGTAGGGCGTATCGTCATAGACGCTCGCAGGCGTGATCATGCCAAGCTCGATCGCGGGCGCGTAGACCGCGACGGGCTTGATCGTCGAGCCGGGAGACAGCAGGCTCATCGTTGCACGGCTGTAGGTCAGGCTGCCTTCCTTCTCCCCCACGCCGCCTGCCAGCGCGACCACGTCGCCGGTCTTGTTGTCCACAATGACGATGCCGGACTGGAGCTGCTGGGAGCTTGCGGTCGAGGGGATGCTGCTGAGATCCTGATAGACCTTGTCCACCTGTTCCTGCACATCGGGGTTCATGGTGCAGTAGATCTGATAGCCGCCCGTGAGCACCATCTTGTACACCACGTCATAGGCATAGCCCGTCTTGTCGCAGAGGTCGTTTACCACGTCGCGGATGACCTGATCGACAAAGTAGGAATAATATGTGGAGGACTCGGATTTGCTGCTGCCGCTGGTGTTGCGAAGATGCAGCTCCTCCTTCACGGCGGCATTGTACTGGCTCTCGGTGATATAGTGCTGGTCGAGCATCTGCGCCAGAATGATCTCCTGCCGCTCCTTGTTCTTTTCGGGGTTGATATACGGGTCGTAGATCGAGGGGTTGTTCGTGATGCCAATGAGCGAAGCACACTCGGCAAGGCTCAGCTCTTCCACGTTTTTACCGAAATAGACCTGCGACGCAGACTGCACGCCGGAGCAGTTCTGCCCAAGGCCGATGATATTGAGATAGTACTCCAGGATATCCTCCTTGGTGTGCGTTTTCTCAAATTCAAGCGCCTGGAAGATCTCGATCATCTTCCGGCGAACGGTGACCTCCTTGTTGCCGGTGGTGTTCTTGATGAGCTGCTGGGTAATGGTCGAGCCGCCAGCGTCACCGCGGCCAAGGAAGATGTCGATGCAGGCGCGCGTCGTTGTGATCCAGTCCACGCCGTGGTGCTCAAGGAAGCGCTTGTCCTCGATGGCAATGCAGGCATAGATCAGGTTTTTCGGCAGCTTGTCGTAGCTGACCCATGTGCGGTTTTCACCGCCGTAGAGCTTTTGCAGCACGACATTCTCGCCGGTGGACGGGTCCTCATAATAAATAACGGTCGTCTGGTCCAGCGTGATATCCGCAACGGAAAAGTCGATCTGGGATGAGAGGTCGTTTTTGACATACAGTGCAAACAGGCATGCCAGCACCATCAGCGTCAGCACGCCCACCAGCAGCAGCGTCCCAAGTACCTTGAGGATCCCTTTTATGATCCGTCCTGCGCGGCGCGGCCGCGGCTGAGACGCATATTGTTCATTTTTGCCCATATTGTTCCTCCGATCCTTATGGCGGCGTCAGCCGCCCGGTCGACAAAATTACCCGACTTTAACGTATCTCCCTGCATTATATCACATATGTCAATTAGTTTGGAAACATTTTATGAATATCATACGCAGCTTTTTTGTGCATGAAGACCGCAAAAACGCAAAAACTACAAAAGAAAGGAAGTGTCTGTCATGAAAAAGCTTCTCAGAGCCGCCGCGTGCCTTGCCGCAGCAGCCGCGCTGCACACCATCGCCGCCGCGCAGACGCCTGCGTTTATCCTGCGGGAGGAAAATGGTCTCATCGCCTACTATGACTGCGCCGATGGCACATGGACGCAGACCGGCTGGCCCGCCGCGGCGCTCCCGAACGGCTGCGACCGTGCGGCGCTCCGATGCGGACTTCCGCTTTACAGCCGCGAGGCGCTCACACGCGCTTTAGAAGATCATTGTTCCTGATTTGCCCTCCGGTTCCCGATTTTACGCCGATTCTGCCGCAAAATCTTGCCGTCCTTTCTTTGTCGGAGAATTCTTCCTGCCGTCTTGCGAATTTCCTCTTGATTTTGCAGCCGTATACAGGTAAAATAGAGGTACACAGAACGAATACCGGAGGCAAACCAATGAACGAAGAATACGGTTCTGATTTTATCTCCATCACCGACGAAGACGGCAACGAATACGAGCTGGAGGTCCTGGCTGAGCTTGAGTACAACGGCAGCCGTTATCTGGCGCTGGTTCCCGCAGACGCGGATGAAAACAGCGAGGATCTGGAGGTCAGCATTCTGCGCTCGGTCGAGGAAAACGGCGAGCAGATGCTCGAGGCCATCGAGGACGATCAGGAGCTGGAGGAAGTCTATCAGGCGCTGATGGACCTCATGTATGAGGAAGAAGACGGCGCTGAGGACGAGACCTGAATGTGTTTTGATCCTGCGGGGTTCGTGACGGGTCCACTTAAACCCACATTATAATCACGGGACGCTGTACTTCTGCTGCGGATTGCAGGCCTCCCGCCCGTGCTATGACATTGCGGCGGACGTTGGAAGCGGTGAGGCGGCAGAGAGGCGACCCACCTGCCCTTTTGTGCAGGTTATAATTGGATCCGCACGGCCATCGCGGGAGAACGGCAGGCGCTGAGTTTTCAGTGTCTGCCGCGTTTTTTATTGCTCCTTCTGCATTCAGCGTCCGGCAGGCGGCGTGCCGCATCACTGCGCATTGACATGGCTGCCGCCGGTCTGATACAATGCGGATGGAAGAAAACTGTTTTTACGGGAGGAAGCCAAATGAAGATCGTTGTTCTGGACGGATACACGGAAAATCCCGGCGACCTGAGCTGGGACGCGCTGCGCGCCTTCGGAGAGGTCACCGTCTACGACCGCACCGCCTACACAGATGCACCCATCATTGCCGAGCGCATCGGTGAGGCTGAGATCGCCGTCGTCAACAAGACGCCGATCCGCCGCGCCACGCTCGACGCATGTCCGAATCTGAAATTTGTGGCGGTGCTCGCCACGGGCTACAACATTGTCGACTGCGCCTATGCAAAGGAAAAGGGCGTTCTGGTCGCAAATGTCCCGGCCTACGGCACGGCGGCGGTCGCGCAGCTTTCCATCGCGCTTCTGCTGGAGCTGTGCCACCATGTCGGCAGCCACAGTGACAGTGTCCACGCCGGAAAATGGAGCAGCAGCCCGGATTTCTGCTATTGGGATCATCCGCTCATCGAGCTTGCCGGAAAAACCATCGGCATCATCGGCTTTGGCCGCATCGGCAAGGCTGAGGGCCGCATTGCCGCCGCCATGGGTATGCGTGTTCTGGCGTACAGCCCGCATCCGAACGACGAGGGCCGCGCCATTGCCGAGTATGTGCCGCTCGATACGCTCCTGCGGGAATCGGATGTCGTGTCGCTGCACTGCAATCTGACGGCGGAAAATACCGGCCTCATCTGCAAAGAGACCATCGAGAAGATGAAGGACGGCGCAATACTGCTCAACACGGCGCGCGGGCAGCTGCTCTGCGAGCAGGACGTCGCAGACGCCCTGAACAGCGGAAAGCTCGGCGGCGCTGCCATGGACGTGGTCTGTACCGAGCCGATCCCGGCATCCAGTCCCCTCCTGACCGCGAAAAACTGCATCATCACGCCGCACATTGCGTGGGCGCCGCTCGCCTGCCGTCAGCGCATCATGGACACCACCGTTCAGAATGTCCGCGCGTTCCTCGCCGGCACACCGCAGAACATCGTCAATATGTAAACATAAAATCCCGACCTTGTGCACAACAAGGTCGGGATTCTGTTATCCGATGCGCTCCAGTCCCCATGAAAGCCAGTCCCAGCGTGAGACCGCGCCCGAGTGCTCGGTGATGACGAGCCGTTCCTGCTCGTCAAAGCGCCAGGCTGCCGCGTCAAGGCCGATGTCGGATGCCATCCAGATCGGCCGGATGCCGTTTTCCGTCCAATCGTAGAGATAGATATGCTGCGACCAGCTTTTTTCATCCTTTTCGACCCAGAAGGGGCGGTATTTTCCGTAGCGCCCCCGCCGCCAGCACAGGAGCATCAGCTCCGCCTCGCCGTCGTTGTCTATATCGCCCCAGAGCACATCCTGCACGCGGATGTGCTTTTCCGTCTCCCAGACCGGCGCTCCGCCGCTGTAAACACGGACACGGCTGCCGGAAAGCTCGATGCGCTCCGGCGCACCGTCCGCGCCGCATGCAAGCTGCGCTGAGCGCCACTCGACCCACGCGGGCAAAAACAGCGTCTCACGCCAGATCAGCGCTGCGGCGGCAAGCAGCGTCAGGACCGCTGCCGCGCACAAAAGCGCGATTTTTCTCCGGCTCATCCGTCGCTGCGATAGCTCGTTGTCCAGTCAGGCTTCTGCTTGTTCAGCGTACTTTGATACGTGCCGTCGCCCTGCGGCTTCTGACCGATCATCTGCTGCCACTGCTGGTCGGTCAGGCGGTCGCCGATCGGCTGCTCAAACTGATAGAAGTTGTACACCGAGCCGGACGCCAGACGGAGCTTACCGTCGATCTGCACGACCACAAGGATCTTGCTCGGCTGGGCATTGGCGATCTCCAGTACTGAGCCGTTCGGATCGGTTGCGATGTCCACCACAATGCCCGAGGGCGTGTCCAGAACGCTGATGGTGTTGTCGCCTGCCCAGCGCTGCGCAGCCTCGACCCAGAAATGCTCCAGCGTGCCGCCGTAGATGCGGATGGTGTCGTACTCATCGTCGGTCAGCGTCTCGCCGCGCAGTTCTTTTTTGGAGATCGTCATCAGCTGACGTGCCAGCTCTGCAAGCCGGAGCAGCTCCTCGCGGTCGCGGTCGCCGATGTAGCCGAACCGGTCAAGCCCGTCCGCCGTCTGCTGGGCCAGCTCCATGAATCGGGCATAGACCTCGTATTCCGGCTCCACATAGCCGCGGTCGTCCCATTCTTCCCAGCCGCCGCCCATTTCCGCCATGACCTGCTTGGCATAGAGAACGGTGTCGTGCTTGAGCTCTGCGTAGCTGCCCGCATACGTCTCCAGTGCTTTCTTGCTCCACTCGCGCGTGGTCATGAACGATGGCCAGCCCGCGCCCTTTTCCGTCAGCAGCGGCTCGAGCGTATACAGCCAGCTTGCAGACAGGCTCGCCGTCCAGAGGGAATCCGGCGCGTCCGCAAGCTCCTCGCGAAGCTGCTGCATTTTCTCGCTGTAGCCTTCATAATCCGTCTCGCCCTGCATCGTCAGGATGTCCAGCGCCGTGTCAGAGCCGAGCGCCGCAGGCAGATCGAGCGTGTCGGGCAGCATCCGCGTCTGTCCGGCGGAGTTTTCCTTGACGCTGTTGTAGACGAGCTGCTGCATCACCGCCGCATCGACTGTGAAGCGCTGCCCCATGAAGCGGAAGCCCTTTCCGAGCGCCGGCAGATCCGCAGTCCCCTCGGGATCGACGACCACGACGGAGTTGATCTTCGGCGGCTCGAGCTTTTCGATCAGCGATACAAAGCGCTTGAACGCATTCTCGTTTTCAGGCAGAGACGATGCCTCCGGAATGGCGCCGTATGCGCTTTCGATCGCGGGCAGATACTCATAATAGCTCAGATCGTCACTGGCGCCGGCAAAGCAGGAGGTCACCATATAGATGTGTTCCCACGCATCAAAGCCGTCGGCCTGCATCGCAAGCGTCATCAAAAGGGCGCTTCGGCTCATGTCCTCGTCCTTCTGCGCATAATTGAACTGGCCGTACCACATCATGGCGCGGAAATAGCGCTCCAGCGTCTCGTCGCCCACGTAATTGCCGCGCGGCTTATACTGGCTGTAGTCCATAAACTCATCTGTCAGCGTGCAGGTCTGAATGCCCTCCGCGTCATAGATCCGCTCGACCTCGCGGCTGACAGTCTCGCGCACAGCGTCCGGCACAGCAGTCGTGTCATCCTGAAGCAGCGCGCCGACAGCAAAGAATGCGACATTCCGCTCCGCGGCGCTCTCCCACTTCGTTCCGGTGAGCGCCTCATATTGCAGGGTGCTCTGCTCCAGCATTTTCCGGCTCAGCGCCGCCAGCTCCGCTGCCAGATAGTCCTTCTCCGTCTGCGACAGCAGCATGGAGAAATACAGATGGTAGGTGTGCATCAGAGAATCGACCGTCACGAAATTCGGCACCTGCATGTAGCGGTTGTCCTCGTACACCTCATAAAACTCGCGGGCATACGGCATGTTCACCACCACAAACTGATTTTGTGCAAGCAGACGACACGCATCGTCTGTGAGGTCATACTCAAACTGCTGCAAATTGATGAGGTCGGACAGGTCAGACGCGACCTGATACGGCGTCACCGACGGTGTAACATCCGTTCCCATCGCAGGAAAGCTGAGCATATGCGGCCGCTTCATTGTCTGGATGCTTGCGCCGTCCGTGTCCGGCTTGTCATCGGGATCGCGCGTCTTGTCGGTATTCCCTCTGGTCGTTGAGGGCTTGCCGCCGTTTGAGAGCGACGGCGTCTTTCTTCCGCCAAGCGCGCCGCCGAGCACCAGCCCGACGACCACGGCCGTTGCCACCGCGAGCGCCAGCAGCGCCACGATCAGCGTGACGTTGCTCTGCTTTTTCGGTTTTCCCGGCTTTTGGGGCAGCGGCGTATGCGCCCCGCCCATGTCATACTGCGCAGTGCCGCCATGGTGTGTCGGCGGTACGCTGTTTCGCTGTACTTCGGTCTGCTGCGTGCCGACAGGCTGCACCGGCGCGCCGCACGCCGTACAGAAGCGTGCGCCGTCCTTGAGCGGCTTACCGCAATTCATACAATACATTTTGATTCCTCCTTCTTCCGCATCTCTGGATAGATCTTCCTGTGAAAAGTATAGCACACTGTGAAAAGAATGGCAGTTGCGCGCCGTTCTTTTTAAGCTTTCTTCATATTTCACCCGGAAGATGCAGCGGAGCCGCACGGCAAACGCCGTGCGGCTCCGGAACGTATTTTCGGTCCTTTGACCTCAAGATGCCCGCTCGAACTGGCTGTTATAGAGGTCGGCGTAGAAGCCGCCCTGCTGCATGAGCGTCTCGTGCGTGCCGCTCTCGATCACGTCGCCATCCTTCATCACAAGGATCAGGTCGGCGTTTTTGATCGTGGACAGGCGGTGGGCAATGACGAAGCTCGTCCGTCCGACGGTCAGCTGGTCCATCGCGCGCTGGATCAAAAGCTCC
Organism: uncultured Eubacteriales bacterium; assembly: GCA_900548625.1. Classification (GTDB taxonomy): domain Bacteria; phylum Bacillota; class Clostridia; order Oscillospirales; family Oscillospiraceae; genus CAG-170. The sequence goes on from URLO01000005.1 coordinate 58,975, forward strand.
GTGCGCGTATCGACCGAGCTTGTGGCCTCGTCGAGGATCAGCATCGGCGCGTTCTGAAGCATCGCACGCGCAATGGTGAGAAGCTGCTTCTGACCGGCAGAAATGCTGCTGCTCTCCGAGAGCACGGTGTCAAAGCCCTGCGGCAGCGCGTGCACGAATTTGTCCAGCCCGCACGCCTTGCAGACGCGCTCGAGCTGCTCGTCCGTGATGCCCTGCATGTTGTAGACCAGATTTTCGCGCACCGTTCCCTCGAACAGCCAAGTATCCTGAAGGACCATGCTGAACAGGCTGTGGACGTTTTCGCGCGTCAGCTCGCCGGTCGGGATGCCGTCGATACGGATGCTGCCGCTGTTCAGCTCAAAAAAGCGCATCAGGAGATTGACCATCGTGGTCTTGCCCGCACCGGTGGGGCCGACGATGGCGACCTTCTGTCCCGGCTTTACCTCGGCGGAGAAGTCCTTGATGATGATCTTATCCGGCGAGTCCGGGTAGCTGAAGCGCACATGGTCAAAGCGTACCGCGCCCTTTACCTGCCTCAGCTCCTGCGTTTTGCCGTGCTCATCGGGAAGCTCCTCGCTTCCGAGGAAGTCAAAGATGCGGTGTGCCGAGGCGGACGCCGTCTGCATGTTCGTCATGCCCTGCGCGATCTGCGTCAGCGGAGAGGTAAACAGGCGGACATAGAGAATGAACGAGACGATCACGCCGAATTCGATCGTGCCGTTTATGGCGAGGATCGACCCGAGCACACATACGACCACGTAGGAGATGTTGCCGATGATGTTCATAAGCGGCTGCATGATGCCGGAGAGGAACTGCGACCTCCAGTTGGCGTCGTAGACGCGCCGGTTGAGCTGATCGAACTTCGCATTCACGTCCTCGACAGCGCGCGAGATGCGCACGACCTCATGGCCGGAGTACATCTCCTCGACATAGCCGTTGAGCTTGCCGAGACTCTCCTGCCGCGCGGTGAAGTGGCGCTGCGATTTCGCCATGATCAGCACGATCAGCACCAGTCCCACCAGCGTCACGCCCAGTGCCGCCAGCGCCAGACGCCACTGCGTCACAAACATCATGATGAGGCAGCCGACAAACTGCGTCGCGGCGCTGATGATCGTCGGCAGGCTGTTTGTAAGCCCCTGCTGAAGCGTGGAGACGTCGTTCGTGATGCGGCTGAGAATGTCGCCCTGCGAGTGGAAGTTGAAGTACTTCTGCGGCACGCGGTTGATCTTTTCTGACAGCTCCGCGCGCATCCTGTAGGACATGCCGAGCGTCACGCTCGCCATGATATAGTGCTGGATAAAGCCGAACACCGCGCTCGCGCCGTAGATGCAGGCCAGCACCACGCCGATCTTCGCCACGGCGGCAAGGTCGATGCCCGTCGTCAGGCCATCGGACATGATGGTCGCGATCCTGCCGACCCAGTCCGGGCCGAGGATCGTCAGGACCGCGCTGCCTGCGGCAAGGACCAGCGCCAGAATGATCACGCCGAGACGCTTGCGCATATACCCAGCGAGCTGTCCGAGCGCTTTTTTCACATTGCCCTTCTGCCGGGGCTGCATGTTGTTTCTCATCGTGCGTTTCCTCCTTCCGCAAGCTCCTCCGCGCTGAGCTGTGACATGGCGATCTCGCGGTAGACCCCGCAGGTCTTCATCAGCTCGTCATGTGTCCCCATGCCGACGGCCGTGCCGCGGTCCAGAACAAGGATGCAGTCTGCATGACGGATGGTGCTGATGCGCTGGGCGACGATGATCTTCGTCGCCTCCGGAAGCTCCTTCATCAGTCCCTCGCGAAGCGCTGCGTCCGTGCGGTAGTCCAGCGCCGAGAACGAATCGTCAAAAACCAGGATCTCCGGCTTTCTTGCAAGCGCCCGCGCGATGGACAGGCGCTGCTTCTGCCCGCCGGAGACGTTTCTGCCGAGCTGGGCGATGGGATGCGCCGCCTTTTCCGCGTACTTGCCGACGAACTCCGCCGCCTGCGACAGCGAAAGCGCCTGCGAGAGTGTATCCTCCGTCTCCGGCTGCGCGCTTCTGCCAAAGAAGATGTTGTCCCGGACCGTGCCGGAAAACAGCACGGCCTTCTGCGTCACATAGCCGAGCTTATCATACAGCGCATCGAACGAAAGCTCCTTTACGTTCACGCCGTCCACCAGCACCTCGCCCTGCGTCGCGTCGTAAAAGCGCGGGATGAGGCTGACCAGCGTTGTCTTGCCGCTGCCGGTCGCGCCGATGATCGCCATGGTCTGTCCCTTTTCGACCTTGAAGCTGATGTGCTCCAGCTCATCCTCCGCCGCATTCGGGTAGCGGAACGAGACATCACGGAATTCGACCGTGCCCGCCTGCGGGCATTCGGTCTTTTTGCCTTCCTTGATGTGCGCCTGCGTGTCAAGCACCTCATTGATACGCTCCGCCGAGACCTGCGCCTGCGGGAAAAGCATGAAGATCATGACGAGCATCATAAACGACATGACCACATACGTCGCATAGCTGCTGAACACCAGCACATTCGTGAACATCGTCAGCCGCGCCGCGGGATCTCCCATGGAGATCGACTCGACCAGCGCCGCGCCGACCCAGTAGACCGCCAGCGCCAGACCGTTCATGCCAAGCCCCATCATCGGCTGGATGAGCGCGAAAAGCCGCTGGTTTTTCAGCTGCAAATGGAGCATTTTCTTGCTCGGAACGTCAAATTTCTCGTTCTGATACTGTTCGGCGTTGAAGGCATGCACAACGTTGATGCCCGTGAGATTTTCACGCGCGACGCGATTGATCTGGTCGGTCATCTTCTGCACCAGCCGGAAGCGCGGCAGGCACGTTGCCATCACCGCGACCACCGTCGAGCAGATGACCACCACGAACCCCGCCGTGACTGCCGACAGCTCCCAGCTCTTGCCGAGGATCTTGATCACGGCCCACACGGCCATGATCGGCGCCTTGATGATCATTTGAAGCCCCATCGCCACAATCATCTGGATCTGCGTGATGTCATTGGTCGTGCGCGTGATGAGACTCGGCACGGAAAAGCCGTGCATCTCCTCGCTGCCGACGTTCATGACCTGATGAAAGAGCTTCTCACGCACGGTAAAGCTGAAGCCGGACGCCGTCTTTGCCGCGAGGAAGCCGCAGGCCACGGCGAGCAGCGCGCTTGCCAGCGTACAGCCGAGCATCTGAAGCCCGACATTCAGAATATCCGCCGTCTCACTGCCCGGTATCTTGATGAGCTTGGTGAGCTGCGTCATATAATCCGGCAGCCGCAGGTCAAAATAGACCTGCGCCGCCACCAGCACCGCGCACAGCAGCGCCATCAGCGCCTCCTGCCGGCGCATCCGCTTGAGTAATCTGGTCATACTTCTTCTTCCGCTCCTTTTTCTTCTCTGGGACGCTCGCCGCCCTGAATGCGCGCGATATTGGCATCAAAAATCGCGATGCAGCGGCGAAAATGCGCCAGATCCTCCGGCGTCATGCCCTCGGTCAGCCGCAGGGCAAACACCTTTTGCAGCCGCCGCCCTTCTTCGATCACGTCCGCCGCCTTCCGCGTGCAGCGAAGCGCTGTTTTTCTCCGGTCGCCCAAAACGCTCCCACGTTCGAGATACCCCTCCTGCACCAGGCGGTCGATGTGGAAGGACACGATCCCCGGCTTGAGGCCTCTGTAGCGGCAGATCTCCCGCGCCGTCTCATGGCCGGGGTTGTTCGCCAGAAACATCAAAATATCCACCGCCATCGGCGTCAGGTGCACCTTGTCGCAAAGCGGCTGAATGGCCACATGATAGGCATCGGTAAACCGCGCGGCGTTTGCAAACATCTCCGCCGCCGTCAGATTGATCTCCTGCATCACATGCTCCTCCGTTTCATATTGTTCAAATTTAGACTATCAAATTTTACACGATCTCGCATCAAAGTCCATGAACGGTTTGTGAACACTTTTTGACTTTTTTATAAAAGCACCGCTCCCAAATTCCTCTGCGCCACGCAAAACGGAGCAGCCGTCTGGCTGCTCCGTTCGCTTATCAAAGAGGCTTTATGATCCGGTGTGCTCAGTTGAAGGCGCCGAGCTGCTTGCCGGAAAGGACGTGGAAGTGGATATGGTGTACGGTCTGACCGGCGAGCGCGCCGACATTCGTCACGACGCGATAACCATCGGCAAAGCCCATTTCCTTCGCAAGCTTTGCAATGACGGTGTAAATGTGACCGATCAGCGCCTCATTTTCCTCCGTCACCTCCGCGGCGGAGGCGAAATGCGCCTTCGGCACGACGAGGAAATGAACGGGAGCCATCGGCGCGATGTCCTTGAAGGCAAAGCACTGATCGTCCTCATACACCTTCTGGCTGGGGATCTCGCCGCTGATGATCTTACAGAACAGGCAATCTGACATGTTATCTCCTCCTTATAATATAACGCACAATTCCTTACTGCACCTTGTTTGCAACATAGTCGTCCACTGCCGCCAGCGCATCATCGACCTTCAGCAGGTCGCTGCCGCCGCCCATGGCGCTGTCGGGCTTGCCGCCGCCCTTGCCGCCGATGATCGGCGCGATGCTCTTGATGATGTCGCCCGCCTTGACGCCCTTTGCAACCGCGTCCTTGCCGCAGACGGCAAGAAGCGTCGCCTTGTCACCGTTCACTGCGCTGAGCACGGCAACGACGCTGCTGGCCCTGTCGCGCAGGAAATCGCCCATGCGGCGCAGATCCGCCGCGTCCACAGCGCCGCGGTTTGCCGTGATGACGCGCAGGCCGCCGATGTTCTTCGCAGAGAACAGGAACTGATCGACCTCGCCTGCAAACAGGCGGTCCTTCATCTTCTCAATGGTCTGGTGCAGGTCGCGGATCTCGCGCATCGAGGCCTCGGCCTTTGCAAACAGCTCCGCAGGCGTGGTCTTGAGCGCTTCCGCGACGCGGACAAGGCGCTGGTTCATCTCGTCGGTCAGCTCCAGGCAGGCCTTGCCGGTCACTGCCTCGATGCGGCGCACGCCGGAGGCGACCGATGCCTCGCTCACGATGCGGAACGGGCCGACCTTCGCCGTGTTGTCCAGATGCGTACCGCCGCAAAGCTCCATCGAAACGGTTTTTTCATCGTCGCCCATCGTGACCACGCGGACAACATCGCCGTATTTTTCGCCGAACAGCGCCGTCGCGCCGCGCTTTTTCGCCTCCTCAACGGGCAGCTCCTCCGTCACGACGGGATAGCCGTCGAGAATGAACTCGGACATCATGCGGCTGACTCTTGCCAGCTCCTCGGGCTTGACGGCCTCGAAGTGCGTGAAGTCAAAGCGCAGGCGATCCGGCTCGACCAGCGAGCCCGCCTGATGGACGTGATCACCGAGTACGGCCTCCAGCGCGCTTTGCAGCAGATGCGTTGCGGTGTGCGCGCGGCTGACAGCCTTGCGGCGCTCGAGATCGATGCGGACACTGCAAACATCGCCGGCCCGCATCTCGCCGCTGACCACACGCCCGTAATGCAGGAACTTTCCGCCCTTGTTCTTCTGAACGTCGGTCACGACAAATTTGCCGTTTTCGCTTTCAATGTAGCCGTGGTCGCCGACCTGACCGCCCATTTCGGCATACATGGATGTGCGGTCGAGAACGATCAGCGCATCGACGCCGTCAACGATCTCGGTGCGCATCTCCTCGTCTGCAACGATGGCGAGGATCTTGCCCTCGGTCACGGACTTTTCATAGCCGTCAAATTCCGTGGCGGGCATTTCCTTGCCGAACTCCACGCCTGCCCAGCCGAGGTCACCGAGCGCCTTGCGCGCCTCTCTTGCGCGCTCCTTCTGCTCCTGCATGAGCTGCTTGAAGGCTGCCTCATCGACGGTGAGACCCTGCTCGGCCGCCATTTCGTTTGTCAGATCGATCGGGAAACCGTAGGTGTCGTAGAGCTTGAAGGCATCAGAGCCGGAAAACACGTGCTCGCCCTTTGCCTTGTGCTCCTCGAGCATGTCGCTGAAGATCTTCATGCCGCCGTCGAGCGTTTTTGCAAAGTTCTCCTCCTCGGTGCGGATGACGCGGGTGATATACGCCTGCTTCTCACGCAGCTCGGGGTACTGGCACTCGTTTTCACGGACAACCGTATCAACGACCTCGTACAGGAACGGGCGGTCAACGCCGAGGAGCTTTCCGTGGCGTGCCGCGCGGCGCAGCAGACGGCGCAGGACATAGCCGCGTCCCTCGTTCGACGGCAGGATGCCGTCGCAGATCATAAAGGTCGAGGAGCGGATGTGGTCGGTGATGACACGCAGCGACACGTCGGTCTTTTCAGACTCCTCATAGTGCGCGCCGGTGATCTCGGAGACCTTGTTCGTAATGTTCATTACGGTGTCTACGTCAAAGAGCGACGCGACATTCTGGCACACGCAGGCAAGGCGCTCCAGGCCCATGCCGGTGTCGATGTTCTTCTGCTTGAGCTCCGTGTAATTGCCGTGGCCGTCGTTGTTGAACTGGGAGAAAACAATGTTCCAGACCTCAACGTAGCGGTCGCAGTCGCAGCCGACCGTGCAGCCGGGCTTGCCGCAGCCGTACTCCTCGCCGCGGTCATAGTAGATCTCCGAGCAGGGGCCGCACGGGCCGGAGCCGTGCTCCCAGAAGTTGTCCTCCTTGCCGAAGCGGAAGATGTGATCCTCGGGAATGCCGATGACGTCGCGCCAGATGGCGAACGCCTCATCGTCGGCAGGCGTCGTCTCATTGCCCGCAAAGACGGACGGATACAGGCGCTCGGGCTCAAGGCCGACCCACTCGGGGCTGGTCAGGAATTCCCATGCCCAGGGAATGGCTTCCTTCTTGAAATAGTCGCCGAAGGAAAAGTTGCCGAGCATTTCAAAATAGGTGCCGTGACGCGCCGTATGACCGACGTTTTCGATGTCGCCGGTGCGGATGCACTTCTGGCAGGTGGTGACGCGGCTGCGGGGCGGCTCCTCCTCGCCTGTGAACCACGGCTTCATCGGCGTCATGCCGGCGTTGATGAGCAGGATGGACTTGTCACCGCGCGGGACCAGCGAAAAGCTGGGCAGGCGGAGATGTCCCTTCGATTCAAAGAACTTCAGGTACATTTCACGCAGCTCATTGAGCCCATAGGGTTTGTGTGCCATAACGGATTCTCCTTTGTATCCAATAATTTTCTCATGCTTCGGGCGGCACGGCACGAAAAAAAGAAACTCCGCCACCACATAGGGGCGAAGCTTGCTTCACGGTACCACCCTAATTGCGCCGAGGGCGCATCTTAGCCGCCCTGTAACGGGAGCGCCCGCTCCGCTCATCGCGGAGATGCTCAAAAGCGGCTGCCGCAGGCCGTATGCGAAGGGCTTCCACCGTCCCCTTCTCGCTCTGGCGCGCACCTGTGGCTCTCTTTTTCATCGCAAATCAAATATTTACTGCATCATTCTACCACATTTTCCGCACTTGTCAACGGTTTTTTCTCCCCGGGCGCCGACGGTTTTCCGTCCGCATCCAGCAGAAGCACCCAGCAGAGCCTTCCCTGTACCTGCCGCAGCGCGCAGAAGCGAAATAGCGGCATCAGCGGAAACTCGCGTCCCGGCTCGTAGGCGATCGCAAGCTGCGTGCCGCCGCCCGATTTTTTCTGCATTCCGGCCGCCGGATACCCCAGCACATCCCCGGAAAACGGCTCCCACCCGTCCCCGTCTGCCGTCTTCGGCGCGTCCGGGCCGGTCGTGATGCGCGTGTCCGGTGTGAAGGAGAACGCGCTTGCCGGAATGCGGCGGCTCAGGCGCAGCCTTCCGGCCTCCGGTATCAGGACGCCGAGATTCATGCTGTTTTCTCCGTCATGCGCATAGAGGCGCACGATGCAGTCCGGTTCTGCCGCAGCCTCGGCGGTGACGCGCCAATACAGCCCCTGCCGCTCTGCGCAGGCGCTGCCGATGACGGTCTGTTCCTTTCGGATCGCATAGTTCAGTTGCTCCATATGCAGACAGCCTCCCGTATAAGCTGAAACCAGCTTATGCAGGAGGCCGGATCTTCATGACAGCGTCTTTTCAAATGCGTGCCTGCGCCTCAGCCCTGAAGGCCGAAGCTCACCGCGATGGCGGAGTCCACCTGATTCATGAGCCCCTCATCCACATGACCCATATGCTCACGCAGACGCCGCTTGTCGATGGTGCGGATCTGTTCGAGCAGCACCACCGAATCCCGGCTGAGCCCCACGTCATGACCGGCGAGGGAGATGTGCGTCGGCAGACGCGCCTTTCCGGTCTGGCTTGTGATCGCGGCAGCGATCACCGTGGGAGAATGCTTGTTGCCAGTGTCGTTCTGGACGATCAGGACAGGCCGCGTGCCGCCCTGCTCGCTGCCGACGACCGGGCTGAGGTCGGCATAGAAAATATCGCCTCGTTTTACGTTGGTATCCATTCGCTTCACACTCCGCGGAAAAATAGTAAGAAGGGCCGGTCTGTCTCCGGCTGGACTACCGTTATTTTCCCACGCTCAAGCTGAATTTATACAGCCGCAAGGCTCTCAGACCATACTATGCGGCGCCGCACGCTCTTGCGCCCGCTCAGACGATGTATTGCAGGATCTCCTGCTCCCTTCCGTTTTGCATGTAGATGCGCGGGATGCGCTTGCTGATGTCGCAGAGGATCTCATAGCTGATCGTCCCTGCCTGCGCGGCAAGGCGCTCGCAGGGAAGGCGCGTTCCATCCGTGTCAAAGCCGAAAAGCGTCGCCGTATCCCCGACCGAAACGCCGGGAATGTCCGTCACATCGACCATGCACATGTCCATGCAGATGCGGCCGATCACGGGCGCGTCCTTGCCGCGGATGCGGAATGACGCTTTTCCCGAAAGCGAGCGCGACAGACCGTCTGCATACCCGATGGGCAGGACTGCCATGCGCGTCTCGCGCGACGGCGTGAACGTCCTGCCGTAGCTGATGGGCGTTCCTGCCGGGACCGTGCGCAGCTGCGCCGTCTTTGTCCGCACCGTCATGAGCGGCCGCAGGTCGAGCACGCCCTCCGCATCCTGCGACGGCGCATGGCCGAAGGTCGCGATGCCGGGTCTCACCATGTCCATGGCGAACTCCGGATACAGGATCGTTGCGCCCGAGCTTGCGCAGTGGCGAAGCTCCGGTCGGATGCCCTTTGCTGCCAGCGCGTCCAGCATGGCGGTAAAGCGCGCATACTGCGTCCGTGTAAAGGCCGCGTCCTCGGGCGCTTTGCTGTCCGCGACGCAGAAGTGCGTGAACACGCCCTCGACGTGCAGATGCGCAAGCGCGCACGTTTCCAGCAGCTCCGGCAGCGTCCGTTCGTGGTCGTATGCGAAAAAGCCGATGCGCGTCATGCCGGTGTCGAGCTTCAGATGCACGTTCAGGATATAATTCGTTCCGGTCAGCGCCGCATCCAGCTCCTTCGCGTATTCCAGCGAGTGGACCTCCTGCGTGATGTCCATAAACACCATCGTGTCGGCAAACTCCGCCGGCGTATAGCCGAGGATGAGCAGCGGCGCGCGGATGCCGCCGCGCCGAAGCTGCACGGCCTCCTCCAGATTGGAGACCGCCAGATAGTCCGCGCCGAGCTCGCACAGCGCGTGGCTCAGCGGAACGGCGCCGTGGCCGTAAGCGTCGGCCTTCATCACGCCGAGAAAGCGGCAGCCGGAGGGGATATGTTCCTTGATCGCGCGGTAGTTGTGCTCCAGATTATCCAGAGACACCTCCGCCCATGTTCTTCTGAGAGTTTTCATTCTGATTGCCTCGTTCCAGAGAAAAATGATGCAGCTCCGCCTTCAAAAGCGTCTGCCCCTGATAGGATACGGCGGCGCGAACCGGCAGGCCGGAGGCGTCGAGCCACGTATCCACTGTAATTTCATCTTCGTCATAGCCCAGCAGGTATGTCGCCCGCAGGACGCCGTCTTCCCATCCGCAGGCGGAAATATACCCGCGGTACCAGCTCTCCGCCAGCAGATACGGAAGCCGCATCGGCGAGACGCGGCCTCCGGCAAGCTCGGCAAAGCCGACCTCCGTGTCCTCATAGGCGACACGCGCGCCGTCTGCGGAGACCTCCGCACCGATCCCTGCAAGCGTCTGCGGCTCGGTCAGGCGTATCGTGACGCCGCCGCCCGCTTCATACGCGCAGTCCATCGAAAACCGAAAGATCTCCTCGCCGTAATTGACCTCGGCCTGTGCCGCAAAGGCGCAGCCGCCCGCCGCCGTCAGCGCCGTGCGAAGATCCAGCGCCCGCTGCATTGCCGTGTCCTGCCGCGCGCAGCCGCTGAGGGTCAGCAGCAGCGCCGCCAGCACGCTGAGCTTTTTGCCGTGCAAACGATCACCCGCTTATCGCAAAAGTCGCGGGATCCTCGTCAGCAGGTCCTCCGGCGTCATGCCGTACTCCCCGATCTCCGCCGCGGCAAGGTCGCCCGCGGAGCCGTGGAGCCACGCGGCGCACGCCGCTGCCTCCAGCGGCATCACGCCCTGACCGAGCAGGGAAACGATCACGCCGGAGAGCACGTCACCGCTGCCGCCGGTCGCCATACCGGGGTTTCCGACGGCGCTGATGTAGGTGTTATGGCCGTCGCTCACGATCGTCCGGTGTCCCTTGAGGAGGAGGATCGAGCCTGTCCTGTCGGCAAATTCCCGCGCTTGCTGGACACGGTCCTCCGCCATCGGGTCACCGCCCAGCCGGAGGAACTCACCGTCATGCGGCGTCAGGATCACGGGACAGGCCGTTCCGCGCAGTATATCTATATTCCGCTCCAGCGCGTTTATGCCGTCCGCATCCAGTACCAGCGGCTTGTGGCAAAAATCGAGCATCCAGCGCACCAGCGCCGTCACCTCCTCCGAGCGTCCAAGCCCCGGCCCCATCAGCACGGCGTCCATGTTGGTCATCCGCCGCTCGATCACGGGCTTTGCCGCAAGGCTGAGCCTGCCCTCGGCGTCACAGGGAAGCGGAAACACGACCGGCCCGAGACACTGCGCCGCGCAGATGGGATACACCTGCTCCGGCACGCCGAGATACACGACCCCGCTTCCGGACCGCACGGCAGCGTTTGCCGCAAGCACGGCTGCGCCTGTCAGCCCGGTGCTGCCGCACAGCAGCAGCACTCTCCCGTAGTCGCCCTTGTGGGAATTGCGTGCACGGACCGGCAAAACCGTCTTTACCAGCTCCGCACCGACATATTCCGCCAGCCAGAATACCTTTGCCATAACGCCATCTCCCTTCGCCCGTACAGTTTATGTCTTCCTGCCACAATTATAGTGCGGTTTTTCCGGAACGTCAAATTTTATTCTTGCGAAATCGGGTATGCTGTGCTATGATGAGCATGCTCATAAGATAAAAGCGATGATCGAGTCGTCTGACATCGGAACGCGGCCGCAGAGAGGACGGGATGCTGGGAGCCGTCCGCCGCAGATGAAGGGCTTTCCCTCGTGAGCCGCCGTCTGAAGGCCGTGCCGCCGTATGCTGCGGCGTCTGCGGAAATAGGATGTGCCGGGCCGCTCCGTTAAAGGCGAAACAGGTCTCTGGCCTGAAAGCGCGCCGTTTGGCGAATGCGGGTGGTACCGCGGAAGCATGTCTTTCGTCCCCAATGTGGACGGAGGGCAATTTTTTTGCGGTCTTTCCGCCAGAATTTTGTAATTTCATTCAACAAAAGGAGAATTTCATTTTATGAAAGAGCAGCTTGAAAAGATCCGGCAGGAGGCGCTCGAGGCGCTGAACGCCGTCGCCGATCCCGGCGAGCTGGAAGCCCTGCGCGTCCGCTTTCTCGGCAAAAAGGGCGAGCTGACCGCCGTCCTCAAGACGATGGGCAAGCTCTCCGCCGAGGAGCGCCCCGTCATGGGTCAGATCGCAAACAACGTCCGCGCCGCCATCGAGGAGAAGCTCGATGAGGCAAAGACCGCCCTCAAGGCAAAGGCGCTCGAGCAGAAGCTCGAGGCCGAGGCCATCGACGTCACCATCCCCGGCAAGCCCGTGGAGCTTGGCCACCGCCACCCGATGAACATTGCGCTCGACGAGGCGAAGGAGCTGTTCATCTCGATGGGCTTTAAGATCCTCGACGGCCCCGAGGTCGAGCTTGCCGAGTATAACTTCACGAAGCTGAACATCGCGGAAAATCACCCCTCCCGTGACCGCAGTGACACGTTCTACATCACAGACGATGAAAAGGTCCTCCTCCGCACGCAGACCAGCCCCATGCAGATCCGCGCCATGGAGTCCATCGGCCAGCCGCCCATCCGTGTGCTTGCCCCGGGCCGCGTGTACCGCAAGGACGAGGTCGATGCAACGCACTCGCCGATGTTCCACCAGATCGAGGGTCTTGTCATTGACAAGGGCGTGACGATGGCTGACCTCAAGGGCACGCTGGAAACGCTCATCAAGGCCATGTATGGCCCTGATTCCGTCATCCGCTTCCGTCCGCACCACTTCCCGTTCACCGAGCCGAGCTGTGAGGTTGACGTGCAGTGCTTCAAGTGCCGCGGCGAGGGCTGCCCGACCTGCAAGGGCGAGGGCTGGATCGAGCTTCTGGGCGCCGGTATGGTGCATCCGAAGGTGCTCGAGGGCTGCGGCATCGACCCGAACGTCTATTCCGGCTTCGCCTTCGGCATCGGCCTGGAGCGCATGGCGATGCGCCGCTTCCAGATCAGCGACCTGCGCATGATCTTTGAAAACGACGTCCGCTTCCTGTCGCAGTTCTGAGAAGGAGGAACAGAGAATGAACATTTCGAGAAAATGGCTCCGTGACTTCGTGGACATCACCGCCACGGACAAAGAATATGACGAGATCATGACCATCGCCGGCCAGAAGGTCGAGACCGTCACCCGCATGGACGCGGAAATCAAAAACGTGGTCGTCGGCAAGGTGCTTTCGATGGCGCGGCATGAAAACTCCGACCACATGTGGGTCTGCATGGTCGATGTGGGCAGCGGCGAGCCCGTCCAGATCGTCACCGGCGCACAGAACGTCCATGCGGGCGATCTGGTCCCGGTCGCGCAGCACAACTCCGATCTTCCCGGCGGCATCCACATCACCAAGGGAAAGCTCCGCGGCGTGGAGTCCTGCGGTATGCTCTGCTCCTACAAGGAACTCGGCCTGACCGAGCACGACTGCCCGGAGGCCTATGCCAACGGCATCTGGATCCTCAATGACGAGGGCTGCACCGTCGGTCAGGACATCAACACCGTCATCGGCAACGATGATTCGATCGTGGAGTTTGAAATCACCAACAACCGTCCCGACTGCTACAGCCTCATCGGCCTTGCCCGTGAGACGGCGGCGGCGTTCAACGTTCCGATGAAGCACCATGAGCCGGTCGTAAAGGGCGGCGCAGGGGGCGTGCTTCCGGAGCTGCTCGACGTGGATGTGCAGGCGGACGATCTGTGCCTGCGCTACTCCGCCAGAATGGTGCGGAACGTCAAGATCGCGCCCAGCCCCAAGTGGATGCGCCAGCGTCTGCGCAGCGCAGGCGTGCGCCCGATCAACAACATCGTTGACATCACGAACTATGTCATGATCGAGTACGGCCAGCCGATGCATGCCTTTGACTACCGCTATGTGCAGGGCGGCAAGATCGTTGTCCGCCGCGCAGGCAAGGATACGTCCCTCACCACGCTCGACGGCAATGTACGCGCGCTCCAGCCCGACATGCTCGTCATCGCAGACGAGGACAAGCCCGTCGGTCTTGCCGGCATCATGGGCGGCGAAAACAGTGAGATCGCGGCGGATACCGTGGATGTGGTCTTTGAGTCCGCAAACTTCCTCGGTTCCTCCATCCGCAAGACCGCGCTGGCGCTCGGTATGCGCACGGACGCCTCCGCAAAGTTTGAGAAGGACATTGACCCGATGCTGACCGTTCCCGCTGTCAACCGCGCGTGTGAGCTGGTCGAGCTTCTGGGCGTGGGCGAGGTCATGGACGGCATCATCGACGTTCTGAACTACGTTCCCGAGGCTGTGCAGCTCCCGCTCGAGCCGGAGCGCATCAACGCTCTGCTCGGCACGGATATTTCGGAAGCGGACATGATCGAATATCTGCGCCGCGAGGAGGTCCCCGTTGTGGACGGCATAATCCAGGTCCCGTCGTGGCGTCCGGATCTGCGCTGCATGGCAGACATCGCGGAGGAGGTCGCCCGCTACTACGGCTACAACCGCATTGCAACCACCGCCATGCGCGGCACGACCACCATCGGCGGCTACACCGACGCCGAGGCACTTGAAAACAAGGCCTGTGCCGCGGCAAGAGCGCTCGGCTACAGTGAGATCATCACCTACTCCTTCGTCTCCCCCACCGTGTTCGACAATATCCGCCTTCCGAAGGACACGCCGCTGCGCAATGCCATCCGCATCATCAACCCCCTTGGTGAGGACACCTCCATCATGCGCACGGTCATCCTGCCGTCGATGCTCGACATCCTTGCCCGCAACCACGCCTACAAAAACAAGGGCGTCAAGCTCTATGAGATGGGCCGCATCTATCTGCCGGTCGAGGGCCGCGACCTTCCCGACGAGCCCAAGCGTCTGATCTTCGGTACCTATGGTGAGCATGAGGATTTCTTCAGCATGAAGGGCGAGATCGACGCGCTGCTTGCCGCGCTCAACGTCCCCGCTGCGACCTATGTACGCAGCAGTGACGATCCGAGCTATCATCCCGGCCGCTGCGCCGAGCTGCGGATCGGCGGCCAGAAGGTCGGCGTGCTCGGTCAGATCCATCCGCTGGTCGCGGAGACCTACGGCATCGGTGCGGACGTCTACTGCGCGGAGCTGGATTTTGCGCTGCTCCAGACGATGGCAGACGGCGAGCGCGTGTTCCACCCGCTGCCCAAGTTCCCCGCCGTCACGCGCGATCTGGCGCTTGTCTGTGACGAGGCCGTCACCGTCGGCGCGCTGGAGGCCTGCATCACCGCGTCTGCCGGAAAACTCCTGCGGCGGATCGACCTCTTTGACATCTACCGCGGCCCCGGCATTGAGGCCGGCAAAAAGAGCGTCGCGTTCAGTCTGGAGCTGCGCGCCGATGACCGGACGCTTACAGACGATGATTCGGTCGGCGTGGTGAACAAGGTGCTTGAAAAGCTCGAATCGGAGCTTCACGCCAAGCTCCGCTGACAAAAAACGCCTTCCTTCCTCCTGCCTGCCGCATATTTTGACTGCTCCGCCCGATTTTTGAAACTTGTAACACAAATGAAAAGTTCAGGTCATTTACAACCGGGAGAGAATATATTATGATATGGGCAAGCTATTGATAAGGGAGGGTAACCGCATGGAGGAAAACACCATCAAGTTTGTAGTGCCGGATGATGCAGCCGGAGAAATGAAAGCGATCCTGACGTCTGTTTACAGCGCGCTGAGCGAAAAAGGTTATAACCCGATCAACCAGATCGTCGGTTACCTGCTCTCCGAGGATCCGACATACATCACCAACTACAACAACGCGCGCAGTCTGATCTGCAAGCTGGACCGCGACGAGCTTCTTCAGGAGCTTGTGCGGCACTATCTCTTCGACTGACGCAAACATACCAAAGGCGCTCCGTCCGGGCAGTTCTGCCCTTCACGGAGCGCCTTTTTAGGGTATATCCGAAAAATCCCAACACAGCCGGACAGCGGGCCTTTTCACGCCGCGCCGCGTCATTTTTCCTTGAAATACGTCAGTATTCCTGCGAAAAAAATGTCTTGCGCAGCGCGGAAATTCCTCGCTGCCGGTCACATTTTCAGTTTTCAGATACACCCTGGGAGTCAAAAAATTTGCGCGAGGAGATCGTCCCCGCGCAAAATCAGTCCGCAATATATTCCGCCGCATACGGCGGAGCTTTGCAGGTCTCCCCTGCTCAGTCGGCGTAGTCCGCCGCATTTGCGTCCTTTCTGTGGAAAATACGGGTCATCAGGCACTTGCACGGACAGCCGTGATTTTCCGAACGGCCGGACAGCAGTCTGCACACCATCGCGACCGCGCCGGCAAAGGCAAGCACGCCCGCGATCACCGCAAGCACGCGGACAACACAGGAGCTATTTCTTTCTTCAGCACCGGAACATTTACACATCATAATATCCTCCGTTCATAGAATTGCGTTTCGCACATTTTCAGCCGCCCGACCGCATATACTGCGCGGCCGCGCTCCTCACAAACCGTTCAAGCAGGCCGCAGAGTCTGTCCACGGTCTCATCGACGTCGTCATCCATATGATTCCACAAAAATTGCAGGAAGAACCCGATGAACGCATACCGGCAGAAGCTGACGATGCCGTTCAGCTCCGGCTCCGGAATGCAGGATGCGTCGATATAGCGCGTGATCGCCTTGGAGAACACGTCATCTGTCAGGCCGAAGACATATTGCTCCAGCTGGTCTCTGGACAGCGAGTCAAACACATGGTAAATGGTGCGCGGATGCGCCTGACAGGCACGCAGCACCTCCTTGATCGCCGTGCGCCAGTCGAAATCCGGGCGGTCACACTGTACATAGGGATCGAACACCGTATGGAACCACACGTCCAGCAGCGCATAAATATCCTGATAGTGATAATAGAAGGTGTTTGAGCTGATCTCACAGCGGCGGACAAGCGCGGACACCGTGATCTTATCAAACGGCATCTCCTCCAGCATCTGCTGAAATGTCCGCATGATAGCCTTTTTTGTATAAAGCGCCATATGCCTCCTCCTGATATCGGATGGTCACTGCCCGACCGGTTTGTGTTTATCATAAACCATAAAGCGCCTTTTTGCAAGCAAAACGGCGCTCTCCTCTGATTTTCTCACAGTCTTTACAGAACTTTTTGAAGAATATTGTGTTTTTTGAAAAAAGGGCTTGCAAAACTGCTTCACATGTGCTATTATATTCGAGCTGACAAGAGCAGCGACAAGTTCATATCCGGGTGTGGCGAAGTTTGGTATCGCGCTTGAATGGGGTTCAAGAGGCCGCTAGTTCGAATCTAGTCACTCGGACCATGCAGAGTGTCCTTATAGGATCTGAGTATCCTGTAATGGACATTCTGCTTTTTTATTTCCTGAAAAGTTCATACCGTGACCTGTTCCGGGGCGTAGCTGCGTGCTACGCCGTTTCTTGTTTCCATGATATAATGTCGGCCTCCGGGATCTTCCGTCGATCCGGCACATCAAAGGCACCGATGCAGTTGTAGTAGATCACGACACGCTGATTGGTAACGCCGTCCTGCTTTTCAGCGTGGTACACCTCAATGTGGTCGATCAGCTCTGCGACCATACGCTTTGTAATGGTGGTCGCGTCTGTGTACCGCCGCACCGTTTCAAGGAAATCGTCAATGTCCATGCGCTTGCTTTCGTCCTTTTTCAGTTCCAGCCGCAGCGCCTTGATCTTCTTGGCGTTCTCGCCCTGCTCCTGTTCATAGCGTTTGGACATTTTGGCAAACCGGACATCGTCGATCTTGCCCGCCACATTGTCCTCATAGAGCCGTTCAAAGAGCATATCCAGTTCCCGGTCACGGGCGGTCAGGGTGTCCAGCTCCCGCTGCTTGCGGAGCGCGGTATTTTCCGCAACCTTTGCTGAGCGTCCGATCATGGCCTTGATAAAGTCATTTTCGTATTCGCTGGCAAAGCAGGCCAGCCGCTTGACCTCGTACAAAACGACTTGCTCTAAGAAGTCCAGCCGGATATAGTGCGTCTTGCTGCACTTGCGATAGCCGGAGTTGTGATTTTGGCAACTGAAAAACTTGATGTCGTGGTTGTTCTGGTTGAAGTGGAAATTGAGGTTGCCGCCGCACTCCGGGCATTTCAGCAGGCCAGAGAATACGCTGGGCTCCTGCGTGACCGTGGGCTTTTTGCGGCGCGTCCCTTTTTGGAGCGCCTGCACCTTTTCCCAAGTCTGGCGGTCAATGATGGCTTCATGGACATTGAGGAAAATCGCCCGGTTTTCTTCCGGGTTCTCGATCCGCTTTTTCATCTTGTAGGACTTGGAGTAGCTTTTGAAGTTGATGACATCGCCGCAGTATTCCTGCAAGGTGAGGATCTTCTTGACGGTGGTGTGTCCCCATTTGGTAGGCTCCACGGTACTTTTTGACCCGCCCCGGCTTGTCCCACGGCTGCGCCAGTAATAGGTGGGATTGACCACACCATCGGCGGCAAGCTGTGCTGCCGTTTCTGCCAGCCCGTACCCCTCCAGCGCCATGCGGTAGATCCGGCGCACTACCTCGGCAGCTTCCGGCTCTACCACCCAAAAGCGGGGATCGTCCGGGTTTTTGATATAACCGTAGGGCGGCGGAGAAAGCGGAACACCGGCGTTTCCTTTCATCTTGCTCACGATCCGGCGCTTCTTGGAAATGTCTTTCGCATAATACTCGTTTTAGATCCATTTGGCGGGATAGGTACCACATTTATGCAAGCGCTATCCTTGGAAAGGGTGCCATATTCTTTTGATATTAATCCGGTTGCTTCAACCGTGTGTAAGACTTTGTATATGCTGTTTAATCCCTCTGTAGATAAGGAGCAAATCAAAAATCAGTTGCTCCAACTTTGTGAGGGATTCGATGCGGCAAAGGACTATACAATTGACCTATCGGAACAACGGAAAGAATTGGCCGGATGGTTTGAAAAAGACACATTTAATGAAATGTCGTTCCTTTTTCAGAAATATGATCATCTTCAAGATCGAACCGTGCAAGCTGTGATGAAATTGGTTTTATCCAGCATTCTTGTTGCACTTTCTAGCCAAAACAAAGGATGGGCTTATATCGCAGACAATGTGAAGCCGAAAGCAGATGAACTAAGAAAAAAATCTGTTTTTGAACAGTACAGAGTTTCGGTAAAGAACTTGCTGAATGATATTGTTGGGCATGAAGCTAGATTGCCGGATACTTATAAAGATTTTTATTCTGCAATTTCGCGTGAAACTCGTGTTTTTGAGGACTCGCTTGTTAATGCTACTATAGAGGAAGAAACTGTGGATCTGGTGGTTACATCCCCGCCGTATCCTCGTATGATTGATTACGTCAAGTCACAAAGACTTTCCTTCAATTTCTTTAATGAGAATTTTGGCGATTATGTTGGCAGAGAAATCGGAGCGAGATACAGAAGAAGCCGTCGAGACTTTTTGGATACCTATGAAAAGGACATTAAACAGGTTAATGCCAAAGTTGTCAAACTACTAAAGAAGAATGGCTATATGTGTGTTGTGCTCCCTGATTATGAAGCTACAGATAATCGGAAAGAAGTTATCGAGAAAGTTGTCGAGGACTATGCTAAGCTCGGATTGACTAAGGTGTTTGAGGTTAGCAGATATATACCAAGTCATAAACGTACGCTAAGCATACAGTGGGCTACCCTCGTGAATGAGCGAATATACATTTTTCAGAAAGGATGAGAAAAATGCTTTTTGAAAGTATAATTATTACTGGTACATCTTGCGCGGGTAAAAGTACAATTGCTAAGAAGCTCTGTGAGCTTACTACAAACAATGGCATTCGCTTTGAACAAGTAAAAGCGGTTACAACACGAGAAAAACGTGCGGATGACTCAAATTACGAGTATGTAAATAATGAAGTTTTTGATAAATTGCTGAGAGATAAAAAGTTGTTGGTAGAGAGTACATACTGCGATGAAAAGTATGGTATAAAAAAGGCAGAATACGATAAAGTAGTTAGGAAAGAGAGCATTCCGGTTTTGGTAATTACTCCAACTGCTGCTGTTGAACTATTAGATAAGTATCAAGAAAAATACATGTGCATTTTTCTTGATGCTCAGGATGAAACGCTAATTGAACGTTGGATTGAGCGTTCGAGGGAAGAACCGAATAAAAAAAGGAAAAAAGAGTTTTGTAAACAACACGAGGCAGATCGGAAGTATCAAGATAAAGCTCACTATATCATCAATAATACGGATTTATCAGCATCAATTTCGTTGATTGCTTTGTTGTGGGAGTATCAGCATCAAGGTGGCGCATTATCACAAAAAATGATTACCAGCATGATTGATTGTGGTGTGCTTCTAAGAAACGCTGATCCTGAAATGATAAACGGAGCATCCTATGACTTACGCTTGGGTGATGAGTATTATTATGACGGCAAGATACAAAAATTGTCGGATGAAAAACCTTTCTTGACGATAGAGCCGTACGACTATGCTATTGTCTCTTGCAAGGAAACTGCATGGATACCGAGGGACGTTATCGCCAAATTTGGACTGACCGTAGGACTATTTTGCCAAGGGGTAATACTTTCTAACGGTCCACAAATTGATCCGGGATTTCGGGGAACCCTATTTTGCTTGCTGTTTAATACTTCTAATCGAGCAGTTCATTTAAAACGTGGTAAACACTATGCCACGATAGAGTTTAATAAACTGATAGGATATGCTAAACCATATGAAGGAAAATACCAAGGAAAAGAACGTATAATAGAGTACATTCCAGAAAATGCATTACATGGAGCAATCAATGAACTCAAGAAAGAAGTAGAGCATTTAAAAACGGAAAGTCGTATTATGCAAAACATCTATTTAGGAGTAGTCGCATTGATGTTTGCGATAATATCAATCCTTTTGGTTCTAAAATGAACTATCTTAAAATCATGTATGTTGGTAGCTAAGTGCCCCGCGTATTGAACGCTCTTTTAGCCCGGTTTAGGGGGGTATGTAACCGCTCTAACCGGGAGCCCGGTTGAAGCGGTAAACAACCCCCGCACTAATTGAATAAGAAATTACTCAGCGCACCCCTTACATGGGGGTATAGCTCAGCTGGGAGCCTGGTTGAAACTGTAAACAACCCTACCAACGATTATGGAAACGCCACCCGTTGTCCTGTTGAGTGGCGTTGTTCTCGCTATTTTGAATTTTTAGAATAAATACCTCTTGCCGACTGCCAGCAAACCGTTGATATACCTGCGTTTTCTGAAATCCTATAATTACACTCCGACCATGCAGAGTGTCCTTATAGGATCTGAGTATCCTGTAATGGACGCTCTGCTTTTTTATTTCCTGAAAAGTTCATACAGCAACCTGTTCCGGGGCGTAGCTGCGTGCTACGCCTTTTCTTGTTTCCATGATAATGTCGGCCTCCGGGATCTTCCGTCGATCCGGCCATCAAAGGATAATGTAAGATAAGTTGCGCAAATTGAATAGAGCATAGAAATAGACATGGTTTGCAGAGCTCTGGTAGAATGA
>URLO01000006.1 GCA_900548625.1 uncultured Eubacteriales bacterium
CTCGCTTACCCCTAATACCATTTTCAGCATTACCGGACGCGATTGGATTATTGAAGCGTTTAATTAGGTTTTAGTATTAGCGGCTCTTTCGGCGCATCCAAATAAAAATGAACGCAAGCAGTCCCACAAGCAGCGCCGTCAGAACGGCAGAAACTGCGGAGAGCAGCTCATAGCTCAAAAACGGCAGGGATGGGATGGAATAGTTCTGCACGATCGTTACGCCGGCTGCATCGGCAGTGCGGGTAAACATGTTGTTTTGCAGGCAGCAAACGCCAAACTCCGCCAGTGCGATCAGACCGCCCAGTGCATAAAGAATTCGCAGGGGCGTTCTGATTTGCAGCTGTGTTGCCTCATCCATGTCTCCGAAGCGATACATCTGTCCGGAACCCTTGAGCGCAACATAAAACAGATACAGCGCGACTACGATCTGAAAGGAATCCAAAATTCCCGTCGGCATATCCCAGCTCCTCCTCCGGTTTGCTTACTTGATTTTGAAAATAGCCTCGATCTCGACCGGAATATTGCCGGGCAGCACATTCATACCGACCGCAGAGCGCGTCGGTGCACCGACATCCTCGCCGAAAAGAGACACAAGCAAATTGCTTGCGCCATTGGCGACCTGCGGCTGGGCGTAGAAATCATCCGCGCTTGCGACAAAAACGAGAATCTTCACAACATCCGCCACGCGGTTGAGGTCACCGATCTTCCGTTCCAGAACTGCCAGCACATTCAGCATGCAGTTCTGGGCATATTTCTGACCATCCTCCACCGAGACATCCTGCCCTAGTTTTCCGGTTATCTGCACGCCGCCGATCACAGGGCCGCAGCCGGAAATGTATGCATAGCCGTCCTCCGTCAGTTTGCACGGTGTGTAAACGCCGCCCTTTGCCGGAGCCTCCGGCAGAGTCAGCCCCAATTCTTTCAGTTTTTCATAGACATCCATAGTAAAAACCTCCTGTATGGTTGTTCCAGTGCTCGGCGCTTACAGATAGCGCCCGCGTGCTTCGATGGGGATCAGTCGCTCTACCCGTCCGCCGCGGATCCCGTAGATTTTATCGACCAGATTCGGCAGGACACAGGCGTGGTTTGGGATGATGGCGATTTTGTCACCGATGTCAAACGGCAGCGGCTCGTCGCTTTCGACAAAGCCGTGCTCCTCGTTGAGCTTTGTGATGCGGATCTCGGGGTGCCCGACGATCCAGCCATAGCCGGGGCGGTGGCCGCAAAGATCGGTGGTGAGCGTTTTGCTTCCGGCGTCGATGATGGCATGGTGCGCATCCATCTTGCATACTACCGTGCTCACCGCACGAAGCGCGCATTCCGATTCCGCGGCGAAGCCGGTCGCCAGAGTGGAAACGTCGTTAAAGATATAGTTGCCGCAGCGCACCTCTGTGATGCCCTCCAGATATTTGCAGCAGCGCGCGGAATAAGAATTACCGCCGCTGAGCACATCCATACGGTAGCCCTTTGCGCGCAGCAGCTCTGCGGTGCCGATCAGTTCATCGTGCTCCCGTCTGGTCTGTGCTTCATAGCCCTCGCGTGTCTTTTCCCCGTAGATCAGACCGCCGTAATACATCAGCCCGCAAATGTCGATTCCGGGCAAAGCGCCGATGGCGTCTGCAAAGGAAACCGCGCCTTCATAGGCAGGTACACCGCCGCGATGCAGCCCGCCGTCGATCTCGATCAGGACGGGAACCTTTTTCCCGATCCGCTCTCCGAGTGCGGAAAGCTGCTTTGCGCCGTAAATGCTGTTGACCTCTGTGCGGATCCGGACACGCTGCATCAGGCGGCCTAGCCGCTCCATCTTGTCCTCGCCAATCAGCGGATACGCGATGAAAATATCATCAATACCATAGTCCGCCATGGTTTCCGCTTCACTGAGCTTTGCGCAGGTAATGCCGCAGGCGCCGCACGCCAGCTGCTCCAACGCGAAATAGACGCTCTTGTGAGGCTTGATATGCGGACGCACACGGATGTTGTAAGTGCGGCTCAGCGCATCCATCTTTTTCAGGTTTTCAGTGACCTGATCCAACTCTGCAACGACGGAGGGCGTTGGAATGAAATCGTACATGCTCAGCACTCCTTTTGAAAATTCGGAACATCGTTCCGTAATACGGAACAATAATATTATACGACATGAACCGAAAAAAGTCAATGCTGCGCAGGGTGTTACAGATGCGTGCGTCCGGTTGGAAGCGCCGCTTCCGTGTAGCCCATGTGATGCGAAATATCCAATGCGGCGGCACGCATCTTCTCATAAACATAAGCCTCATCACAGCGCTCCAGCAGCCCGTGCCCGGAGACGCTCAACGCCGCCATCACCTTGCGAGTATAATCATAAATCGGCACGGCAAGGCAGCTGCTGTCAACTGTGTGCTCGCCGCGGTCTGTTGCATAACCGCGTTTGCGTACCAGCATGACATCACGCGCGAGATCTTCATAGTTGGTGATTGAATTCGGTGTATAAGGTTCATAGGAAAGATGCTGCGCCACATGCTCGAACTCTTTCAGCGGTAAGGACGCCAGCAGAACCTTACCCAGTGCCGTGCAGTAAAGCGGCTCCCGTTTGCCAATGGAGGTATAAAGCCGCAGACTGTTGCGCGGCTCGGTCCTCTGAAGGTACATGACCTCGTTGTTCTCCAGAACGCCAAGGTAGGTCGTCGCATGCAGGACCTGTGCCAGCGTGTGCATGACCGGCTCTGCTTCCGTCTTCAGAACGATCTTATTCAGATAGAGACTTGCGAGCTCCACAAATTTGTAGCCCAGTGAATAGACGCTGGTTTCTTCATTTTTTTCGACATAGTGCCGGTCGGCAAACGTTGCCAGAATACGGTGAATGGTGCTTTTGGGAAGCCCCGTCTCGGCAACGAGCTCCGAAATGGTCATGCCATTTTCTGCTGTTGCCAACCGCTCGATCAGATCCAAGCCCCGGTCAAGCACTTGAACATTGGATGCGCTCAAACAAACCGCCTCTTTTTTCTTTCTTCTGTTTTTGCGCGGATGCGCAGTGTGATTTGGATTGATTATACTAAACGCAAATGAAAAATACAATCCAATTCTAGAAGAGATTGGATAAACAGCAAAATTATCTTCAAGTATTCCACGATACGGAACGCACGTTACAGAAATGGAACGCTATTTTTGTGCATTGTAACGGTTTTACAAAAAACGAAAACAAACGTATTGACATTTTCGACGGAACAGCCTATTTTTGTTCTATACAGACGGGTACGTGTTTCACATTGTGGAACGAAAGGGAGCTTTGACGTGCGCTTGTACTGTATAAGACTGAAATTTGAAATATGGAGGAAAAGTATGAAAAAAGTATTTGCAATTGCCCTGGCTCTGCTCATGGTCGTTTCCATGTGCGCATGCAGCTCGGCAAAAAAGGGAGACTCTGCTGACACCATCAAGATCGGCCTGGCATTTCCGATGTCCGGCACGGCTGCGATGGCCGGTAAGTACAGCACCCACGGCGCTGAGGTTCTGAAGGAAGAACTCGGCGGCAAGATCACCGTCGGTGACAAGGAATACTCGGTTGAGTTTGTCACCATGGATACCGAAGGCTCCGAGGAGAAGACCACCAACGTCTATCAGAAGCTGATCGAGGAAGAAAAGGTCATCGCCATTGTTGGCCCGGACTCCTCCAAGTGCATGCTGGCGGCTGCGCCGATCGCGCAGAATGCGAAGTGCCCGGCCGTTACCACGTTCGGCACCAATACGGCTGTTACCGAAGTTGGCAACTATATCTTCCGTGCCTGCTTCATCGACCCGTTCCAGGGCTCCGTTGCTGCGGCCTACTGCGACCAGCAGGGCTACAAGACCGCCTGCATCATGTTCAACAACGCTGACGCTTACGCCGTTGGCCTGAAGGATGCTTTCATTGAGAACTTCAAGGGCGAGATCCTCGGCATCGAGGAATACTCCGGCTCCGATGTCAAGGACTATAATGTCCAGCTTACCAAGCTCGCCGCGCAGAAGCCCGACGTTCTGCTGCTCCCGAATCTGAACGTTGAGCTCGGCCTCCAGATCCAGCAGGCTCGTACCGCTGGCCTGAACTGCCCGATCGTCTGCGGCGACAGCGCTGATACCCCTGACGTTGCAAATGTTGCCGGCCCTGCAATTGAGGGCGTTGCCTACGTCTCCGCATTCTCCGCCGAATCCACCGACGCAGCTGCCAAGAACTTCGTTGATGCATACGTCAAGCTGTATCCGGACGAACTGCCGAACTCCAACGCGGAACTGACCTATGAGACCGCGAAGATGATCGTTTGGGCGATCCAGAACGCCAAGACCCTCGACCGTGACGGCGTGCGCGATGCACTGGATTCCATCAATGGTCTGGAACTGCCGTCCGGCAAAATGACCATGGACCCCACGACCCGCAACCCGATCAAGGGCGGCGTTATCATGCAGTATGACGCAGATGGCGTGACCCACTACGTTTCCACGGTCAATCCGTAATCCATGTTTGTATAGTGTGCTGGCTGTGCGTTTGCCAGCCAGCACACTTTTTATTCTTTTCCAGAACGGAGGCAACTGCTTTGGCAACAATCCTGCAATATTTAGTATACGGCCTTCAGTTGGGAAGCGTTTACGCGCTGTTGGCGCTGGGCTATACCATGGTCTATGGTATTGTCGGCATGATCAACACCGCGCACGGTGACTTCCTGATGATCGGCGCGCTTGGTACATACTTTATCGCCAAGCTTTTTGACAATATGTCCATCGATGGGACCTATCCGATGCTGGCCGTGGGCTGCATCATCCTCATTGCGATGGTCATGACTGGCGGTATTGCGGCCGGCGTGGAAGCCATCGCGTATCGCCCCCTTCGCAACAAGCCCCGCATGATCGCTTTGATCACGGCGGTCGGTGTGTCCATGTTCCTGGAGAACTTCCCGCGTGCGCTGCCGTTCATCGGCCCGAACCCGCGCCCGTTCCCCACACTGTTCACCGCAAAGACCTTCAATGTGCTCGGCGCATCCGTCACCTCGACGCAGCTTATTATGATTGCGCTCGCTGCCGTCACGATGCTGGCCCTTGACCGGCTGGTCGCGAAGACCAAGATCGGCGGTCAGATGCGTGCCGTCAGCATGGATAAGGATGCTGCTTCCCTGATGGGCATCAACGTCAACAAGGTCATTTCCATCACGTTCTTCATCGGCGGCGCGCTTGCCGCTGTCTCCGGCATCTGCTATGCCAGTGCCTATCCTCAGGTTGAGGTCTATATGGGCTCATGGCTTGGCAACATGTCCTTTGTCGCGGCCGTGCTCGGCGGCATCGGCGACATCCGCGGCGCAATGCTCGGCGGCTTTATCCTCGGAATTGCGCAGATTTTTGCAACAGCCATCAACTCGACCTTCGGCTATGCTGTTGGTTTTATCATTTTGATCGTGATCCTTCTCGTGAAGCCCGCAGGCATCATGGGTAAGCTGACCACAGAAAAGGTCTAAGGAGGGCGGATATCATGAAAAAAGCAACGACCAACACCGCGCCTCTGTTCCTGAAAAAATTCGGTAGAAAATTCGGTCCCCTGCTCGGCGTGATCGCATTTTATGCGCTGGTCATGATCCTTCGCAGTGCGGATATTATCAACGGCTATTATATGCAGGTCATGCTGTTTGCAGGCGTCAACGTCATGATGACTGCCAGCCTGAACCTCGTCAACGGCTTCACCGGCCAGTTCTGCATCGGCCATGCTGGCTTTATGTCCCTCGGCGCGTACGGCAGCGCTGTGATCACAACGCTGATCTTTAAGGGCAACAGTGTGGCCCCGGCGGCGCAGATCCCGGTTTTCCTGCTGGGCCTGCTCTGCGGCGGCATTGTGGCGGCGCTTGTCGGCTGCCTGATCGGCATTCCGTCCCTGAAGCTCAAGGGCGACTATCTTGCCATCGTCACGCTGGCTTTCGGCGAGATCGTCCGCGCCCTGCTGCGTCTGATTCAGCCGATCGGCGGGGCGCGCGGTATGATCGGTATTCCGAACTATGCCAACTTCTTCTGGGTTGTGCTGTTTGTTGTGCTGACGCTCTGGCTGCTGCGCAACCTGATCTACTCTCCCTACGGCAGAGCGTTCATTGCCATCCGCGACAATGAGATCGCAGCCGATGCCATGGGCATCAACACCACCAAATATAAGATCATGTCCTTCTGCATCGCAGCGTTCATCGCAGGTGTGGCCGGTGGCCTGTATGCACATGTGCTGTCCTTCATCCAGCCTGACTCGTTCAGCTTCACCAAGAGCTCCGATTTCCTCGTCTATCTCTACGCAGGCGGCAGCGGCTCGCTGACCGGCTCGGTCGTCGGTGCGATTTTGCTGACCATTTTGCCGGAGGTCCTCCGTTTCCTGGCAGACTGGCGTCTTGTGCTGTACGCACTGATTCTGGTCGTCGTCATGCTCTACCGCAGCGAGGGCCTGTGCGGCGGCAAGGAAGTCCCGTTCCTGCGCATCAAGCGGTCTTCGCTCTATGAGCAGCCCCTGTTTGGCCGGAAGAAGAACGACACGTCCGAAAAGTAAGGGGAGGAGCTTGCTATGAGTATTCTTGAGGTCAAAAATCTGACCATTCAATTCGGCGGTCTGCGTGCAGTTGATGATTTCAACCTGAGCCTGGAACAGGGTGAGCTGGTTGCCATCATCGGCCCGAACGGCGCCGGCAAAACCACGATTTTCAACATGCTGACCGGCATCTACCGCCCGACGGCCGGCTCCATTGAGCTTGAAGGCGAAAGCATGATCGGCCTGAAGCCCTACCAGTTTGCCCAGCGCGGCATAACCAGAACCTTCCAGAACATCCGCTTGTTTTCGAACGCCTCTGTCGCAGACAACGTTAAGATGGCGGCCACAATGCACAGCCAGGATAAGCTTGCCAGCTGCCTGCTCCGCACACCGAAAATGCTGGAGCATGAGCGTGCGCTCGATGAGAAGGTCATGGCGCTGCTGGAACGACTGAATCTGGCCGATAAGGCGGATCTTCTGGCAAAGAATCTGCCGTACGGCGACCAGCGTCGCCTGGAGATCGCACGTGCGCTGATGACAGATCCGAAGATCCTGCTGCTCGATGAACCCGTTGCCGGTATGATCACCACGGAGCTTGAGGAAATGGCGCAGCTGGTCGTCCAGATCCGTCAGGACTTCAACGTCAGTATTATCATGATCGAACATCATATGAACTTTGTTATGCCGATCGCAGACCGCATCAAGGTCGTCGATTTCGGCAAGACCATTTCGGAAGGCACTCCCGATGTGGTGCAGAAGGATCCGAAGGTCATCGAGGCCTACTTGGGAGGAGGATACCAGAATGTCAATGCTTGAGGTAAAGGATCTGCACGTTTCCTACGGTGCGATCAAGGCTGTTCAGGGTATCTCCTTTGAAATGGAGCAGGGTGAAACCGTTGCGCTGATCGGCTCAAACGGTGCAGGAAAATCCACCACACTTCGCACAATCTCCGGTCTGGAAAAGGCCAAGAGCGGCTCGATCGTCTTTCAGGGACAGGAGCTGACGAAGCTCAAGCCGCATCAGATCGTTCAGCTCGGTATCGCGCATGTACCGGAAGGCCGCCGTGTCTTTGCGCGCATGAGCGTTGATGAGAACCTGCGCATGGGCGCAAACGTCATTACGGACCATGCGCAGATCAGGCGTGATCTCGAGCGCGTGTATGACATCTTCCCGCGCCTGCGCGAGCGCATGAAGCAGCAGGCCGGTACACTTTCCGGCGGTGAACAGCAGATGCTGGCACTTGGCCGGGCGCTGATGACCAACGGCAGCCTGCTGATGCTCGACGAGCCCAGCATGGGTCTTGCGCCGATCATCGTTGAAGAAATTTTCAAAATTATTCGCCAGATCAATGAATCCGGCACCAGCATCCTGCTCATTGAGCAGAATGCCTTCCTTGCGCTGACCACCGCCTCCCACGCCTACGTTCTGGAAACCGGTAAGATCACCATGCAGGGCAAGTCATCGGATCTGCTGGCAGATAAACGTGTCAAGGACGCCTATCTGGGCGCCTAAGCGGAAAGGAGCGCAACTCAACTATGAATGTTTCTGAAAGACTGGCCGCATCGGCTGTTGTGCCGGTTGTCGTGCTGGACGACGCAAAGGACGCCGTTTCGGCGGCGAAAGCGCTGCTGGCCGGCGGCGTGGACGTGATGGAGATCACGTTCCGCACGGCTGCTGCGGCAGATTCGATCAAGGCAGTCGCGGAAAACTGCCCCGATATGTTAGTTGGCGCCGGAACCGTCATCACGCTCGAGCAGTGCAAAAAGGCTGTGGACTGCGGCGCAAAATTTATCGTCTCGCCGGGCTTTGACGAAGAGGTCGTCCGCTGGTGCGTGGAAAACGGCGTTGCCGTGACGCCTGGCTGCGTGACTCCGACCGAGATCATGGCGGCCATGAAGCTCGGACTCAAGGTCGTGAAGTTCTTCCCGGCAGGCGTGTATGGCGGGCTTTCTGCCATGAAGGCGCTCTCGGGTCCCTTCGGCGGGGTCAAATTCATCCCGACCGGCGGCGTCAACACGCAGAACATCGGCGAGTTCATCGCCGCGCCCTTTATCCACGCGGTCGGCGGCAGTTGGGTCTGCCCGAAGGCGGACATTGCAGCCGGAAATTTTGAGAAGATCACAAAGCTCTGCAAGGAAGCAAGAGCCGCTGCGCTGGGGTTCGAGGTAGCGCACGTCGGCGTCAACTGCGAAAACGGCGAGGACTCGCTGGCTGTCTGCAAGAAGCTGGATGAGGCGTTCGCACTCGGCGTGAAGGAGGGTAATTCCTCCAACTTCGCCTCCAGCGGTATTGAGGTCATGAAATCCATGTACCTCGGCAAGAACGGTCACATCGCCATCCGCACCAATTCCATTTCACTGGCGATTGCCGAACTTACGAAAAAGGGCTTTGTCTGCGATATGGAGACGGCCAAGTACAAGGGTGCGCGCATGATCGCCGTGTACCTGAAGGACGAATTCGGCGGCTTTGCTGTGCATCTGCTGCAGAAGTAAGGAGGAACATCATGAAATTTCTGACCTTTGGTGAAATTATGCTGCGGCTGAAGGCCCCCGGCATGGAGCGTCTGCTGACGAACCACACGCTGGAGGCAACATTCGGCGGCGGCGAAGCCAACGTGGCTGTTTCTCTTGCAAACTATGGCATGGACGTAGGTTTCCTGACTGTGCTCCCCGATAACCCTATCACGGATGCCTGCGTCCGGGAGCTGCGCGGCTTCGGTGTTGACACCTCCCGCATCGTCACCGGAGACGGCCGCTTTGGCGTCTACTATGTCGAAGGCGGCGCAAACCAGCTTCCCAGCCGCGTGGTCTATGACCGCGCATGGTCGGCCATCGCCATGGCGAAGCCCGGCGATATCGACTGGGATAAAGCCTTCGAGGGCGTGGGGTGGTTCCACATCACGGGTATTACGCCTGCAATCTCCGAATCCGCGATGGCGCTGTCGCTGGAGTCTGTACAGGAAGCCAAAAAGCGCGGCATTACCGTTTCCTGCGACCTCAACTACCGCAAGAACCTGTGGAAATACGGCAAAAAGGCCAGCGAGGTCATGCGCGAGCTTGCAAAGCACGTTGACGTGGCGATCGCCAACGAGGAGGACGTGCAGAAGTCGCTCGAAATTACCGTCGATGTGAACGTTGAGTCCGGTGAGCTCGACCGTGAGAAGTACCGCGCCCTCGGCAATAAGGTTCTTGAGGCGTATCCGAACATGAAGTGCATTGCCATCACGCTCCGCGAAAGCCATTCGGCAGACTGGAACGGCTGGGCTGCATGTCTGAACGTCGGCAAGGACTTCTATGTGTCTAAAAAGTATGAGATCCGCGACATCATCGACCGCGTCGGCGGCGGCGACAGCTTTGCAGGCGGCCTGATCTATGGCCTCAACCATTATGAGGACAAGCAGTCCGCGCTGGAGTTTGCAGTTGCGGCCAGCTGCCTCAAACACAGCATTCCCGGTGACTTTAACCGTGTCAGCGTTTCCGACGTGGAAAAGCTCATGGGCGGCGACGGTACCGGAAGAGTGCAGAGATAAAAGGAGAACATCAGCATCATGGAATGGATCAATGAAAAAGCAAAAACACTGAAGCAGGGCGCGATCCGCGCCATGTTTGACCGTGCAAACACCATGACCGGCGTCATCAGCCTCGGCATCGGCGAACCCGATATGCCTACGCCGAAGCTGGTCTGCGAGGCGGCAAAGGAGGCGCTCGACAAGGGGATCACGCATTACACCCCCAACGCCGGCACGCTCTCGTTCCGTCAGGCCATTGCCGAGAAGTCCTATCTGAAGGATCTGCACTATGACCCGAACACCGAGATCATCGTCACAAACGGCGGCATGGGTGCTTTGAGCCTGCTGTTCCTTGTCCTGCTGAACAAGGGTGATGAAATCCTCATTCAGGACCCGCAGTGGCTGAACTATGTGGCGCAGGTCGCGTACTGCGACGGAACGGCCGTCCGTGTTCCCACCGATCTGGAGCACAACTTTGAGATGCAGCCGGAGACCATCGAAAAGCTCATCACGCCGCACACCAAGGCGCTGATGATCAACACGCCGAACAACCCCACCGGCTCGGTCATGACGCGCGAAACGATGGCAAAGATCGCGGAGCTGGCGGTGAAGCACGACCTGCTGGTGATCTCCGACGACGTCTACAACACACTGCTTTACGCCGGAGAAGAAGCACCCTGCATTGCGTCCTTCCCGGGCATGAAGGAGCGCACCGTCATCGTCAACAGCTTCTCAAAGTCCTATGCAATGACCGGCTGGCGCATCGGCTTTGTCGCGGCCCCGGCGGAGATCGTTGACCGCATGACCAAGTGTCAGGAAAACTTCAACGCCTGTGCAAACGCGCCCGGTCAGTATGCCGGTACGGTTGCGCTGGATCATCCGGAGCTCTGCGAGGAGCTGCGCCAGATCTTTGAGCGCCGCCGCAGCATCCTGCTCGACGGGCTTGCCAGGATCGACGGCATCCGCTGCAACCGCCCGAACGGCGCGTTCTATGTGTTTGCCGACATCAGCAGCTTCGGCCTGAGCAGCGTCGAGTTCTGCAACCGCCTGCTCGACGAGCAGAAAGTCGTCTGCATTCCGGGCAGCGCCTTTGGCGAATGCGGCGAGGGCTTCATCCGTATCGCATACACCTGCTCGGATGACAATCTCCGTGAGGCGATCCGCCGCATCGACGCCTTCTGCAAATCTCTGTAATCCTCTTTCCCTTTCCGCTTCTGCCGATGGCAGAGCCACAGCGCTGCACCTGAATGACCGGCCGGCACCGGGCCTTCTCGTGCAGTGCTGTGGCACGTTCACCCATTTGACCTTGAAAGGAAGAATGTTATGACACAGGATCTTTGCACGCTGCTGCGTGAGAAAAAACTCATTTCCATTGTCCGCGGTGCACCGACGGAAAAAATTACGAGAATTGCCGAGGCGCTCTGGCGCGGCGGCTTCCGGTTTCTGGAGATCACGTTCGATCAGGCCGGGAACATTCCGCCGGAGGTTTCGGCGGAGCAGATCCGCATGGTGCGGGAGGCGTTTGAGGGTCGTCTGCATGTCGGCGCGGGGACGGTGATGACCGAGTCACAGCGGAAGCTGGCGGCTGCGGCCGGAGCGGAGTATATTATTTCTCCGAACGTGAATGTGGAGATCATCCGCGCAACAAAGGCGGCGGGGCTTCTCTCCATTCCAGGCGCGTTTACGCCCTCCGAAATCGTCACTGCGTATGAGGCGGGCGCCGACTTCGTGAAGCTTTTTCCGGCTGACTGCATCGATCTGCATTATATCAAGGCGATCCGCGCCCCAATCAACCACGTTCCGCTGTTGGCTGTTGGCGGCGTGACACCGGAAAATCTGGGAGCGTATCTGAAAGCCGGTATGGCCGGCGCCGGAATCGGCAGTGTTCTTGTTAAAAAAGAAGATGTCGCCGCCGATGATTTTGACGCCATCGCCGCGCGTGCAGCGCGTTATGTCGCTGTGGCTGAAGGTATTTGAAACACATCGCCGTGCGCGATGATACTGAAAGGAAAGAACGAGCGAGAAGATCATCGTGGTGAAGAACAGAGGAAAACTTCGTACGAATGCTCGAAGGTCTGCCTCACAAAAGCGCTGCATTGACCGGTTCCCCTCGTCTTCTACCGCGGAGTACAGAAAAAAACTGTCGCCTGCGAAAACCGCAGGCGGCAGTTTTATATGGGATTGTTATTCGATGGTGATGGCAGTGGAAGCGGCGAGCTTCTTCACGTCCTCTTTCGGGACGATGACGCTCAGGACGCCGTCTTCATACTTCGCCTTGACGTCCTCCGGCTTGACGTTGCCGACATAGAAGCTGCGGGAGCAAGCGCCGGCGTAACGCTCCTGACGAAGCACGCGGCCCTTCTTGTCCTGCTCGTCCTTGTCCAGACCCTTCTGGGCGGCGATGGTCAGATAACCGTCCTTGATGTCGAGGCTGATCTCGTCTTTCTTGAAGCCGGGCAGCTCAACGGCAAAGCGGTAGGCCTTGGCGTCATCCGTCTCGTGGATATCGGTCTTCATCAGGTTCTTGCCATTCTTGCCGAACAGCGGGCTGTGCGAACCGAAGAAGCCATTGTTATCAAAGAATTCATCAAACATGTTTTCACCATAGATGCTGGGCAACATAAAAATCCCTCCAATTTTAAGATCCAAAATCACTTGAAAAACTTACTGCTTCGGGAGGCTTTCGACACCTCTCTTTGTTTTTCTAACCCACAGTTTATTCCTTTTCTCAAGAAAAACAAGCATCCGGAAGCACAAGAAATGAGATTCAATTTGTGCGCGGAGCACAAATTGAAAAAGCGCGGGAATATCTTGACCATAGTGTATCCGGATACTATAATGAAGAAAAACCCAAAGGAAGTGCGCATTCCATGAAAGAAAACCGAAAGCTTTTGCAGGAGGTCCTTGAGGACATCCGGCACGACATGTCAGACGAGGAAGTTCTGAATCTGCTGGCGGACAGCAAAATTTCCGAAAGTCCTGCCACGGAAAAATATACGCTCGGGCAGCGCGCGGCGGACGCGATCGCGAAATTCGCGGGCAGCTGGGCGTTCATTTTCGCGTTCACGGGCGTGCTGGTTCTCTGGATGGTCGTCAACACGATTTTAGCGGCGAAGGCCTTTGACCCGTATCCGTTTATTCTTCTCAATCTGGTCTTATCCTGCGTCGCTGCCATTCAGGCGCCGCTCATCATGATGAGCCAGAACCGGCAGGAGGAAAAGGACCGCCGCCGCGCGGAGAACGATTATAAGGTCAACCTCAAAACCGAAATTATGATCGAAGACCTTTACGACAAGGTCAACGCGATCCTTGCCAAGCAGTCTGCATTGGAGAAAAAATTGCAGGAGCAGGAAAAGTCCAAATCGTAAACAGAAAGCCCGGTGTACCGCCCAAACGGATGGTACGCCGGGTTTTCATTGGATCCCCGTCAGCTGATCGGGGAATTGAGCCGCGGCAGCGCATGAAAATTGCGGAACAAGAGCTGAAATTTTGTGTTGACAAATGTTATCACCCTGTGATATTCTCGAAATATAACATGTGTTAATATTTGAAGAGGAGGCGAGATACGATGGAACACAACAGACTGTCCGACGGAGAATGGAAGCTGATGAAGGCGCTCTGGGCACGGTCGGGACAGACATTGGCGGAGCTGGTGACTGCCTTGGACGCGGACACCGGGTGGAGCCGGGCGACGATCTTTATGATGCTCAAGCGTTTGATCGCCAAGGGCGCGGTCACGATGGACAGCAGCGGAAAATTTCAGAAATACAGCGCGGCGATCACGTATTCGGATGTCGAGCCGGAGGAAACAGAGTCGTTCCTATCCAAGGTCTACGGCGGCAGTGTGGGCATGATGGTGTCTAGTCTGGTTGGGCGCGGCGCGCTGTCCGAACAGGAGATTCAGGAGTTAAAAGCCATTCTGGACGCAGCGGAAAAATAGGAGGAATCCTCATGCTGAAAGAAGTTTTGACCGTTTCCGCGCTGATAGCGGTTGTGCTTTTGGTGCGGGCGATATTCAAAAACCGCGTGCCGAAGCGGATGATCTATGCGCTCTGGCTGGTCGTGCTTTTGAAGCTCTGTTTGCCGGGAACTTTGTTTTCTCTGCCAGTCCTTCCGGCGGAGGAAGTGGCTGCTCCGACGCAGAGCGCAGAGCAGTCCGTGCAGACTACGCCGGTAATCCAGCGGCCGGCACAAACCGTGATGCAGCCGCAAACACCCGCGCAGCAGCAGGTTTCCCCTGCACAGGAAATTGCAAAACCGGCTGCAAAGCCGTTGACGACGGCACAGATTCTTCAAATTGCCTGGTTCGGCGGCAGCGCATTGCTCGGACTCTGGCTGTTCGGCGCGTGGGCGGTGTTTACGATTCGGCTGCACCGCGACCGGCGTTTTCTCGGCAAGCGCGGCGGAACGCGCATCTATGTTTCCGGCGCAGTCAAATCGCCGTGCCTTGCCGGTCTGATTCCGGCAGTCTACCTGACGGAAGACGTGCTGAGGAACGACACGACTGAGCTGATTGTGCGCCACGAACTGACGCATTTGCATCATCTGGACTTCCTCTGGTCACTCTGCCGAACAATCGCAGTGATCGTCTACTGGTGGAATCCGTTCATCTGGCTTGCTGCGATTTGCTCTAAGCGCGACGCGGAGCTGGCGTGTGATGAGGCAGTCGCCGCCAAGCTTCCGGAGAGCAAGCGCCTTGCCTATGCCCGCGCGATTCTGGCGCAAGCGCCGCGCAAGGCGTCAGCCCTGAGCCTTGCCGGGCCTCCGGTCAAAGAACGCATTCTGTTCCTGACGAAAAAGCAGCGCACCAGCGTATTGTGTGTGGTTCTGGCTTTGCTGCTCGTCGTGTCCGCGACTGGCTGCTCGTTTGCAGAGCTGAGGCGCCGGGAAGCAGAACAGGCTGCACCCGCCGAGGAAGAAACGCAGCCGAAAACGGAGCCGCAAGCCGAAGCAGCGCCGGAACCAACTGCGGAAATAACGCAGCCGGAGCGCACATCGCTGGAGGAGAGCCTTCCGATTGACGAAGCCGCGCGGGCGGAGTGGTTCGACTTTGCGGACCGGTGGCGTTTGGACTATCTGCCGGTCTTTTCGCGCGGCGCGGCGCCTGCATCGACATCGGAATATCTGATGTGGGTTTTCGCTCGGAATATGGATGCGTTCAAAGCGCAGGGCTATATGACAAAATCGGACGTGGAAACGGAGATCCGGGCGCATTTCGAGGTTGAAAACCTGACGCACGAAGGGCTTACACGGACGTGGGATTATGACGGCGAAACGTACACGGCTGTTCCGGGCGGCGTAAAGGATCGGCCGCTCGCGCGGCTCGACAGCGTCATCCGGGTAAATCTCGGCGAAGAGCCGCAGTACTGTGTGCAATACTGCCTGATGGGAAACGGAAATCTGCTTGATGACGTGGAATGGAGCCGCTGCCGCGATGAAATTGTAAGCGGCGAGGCGCCGGATTTGTCGGAGCTTCGGGAGTTTACGCTCGTCTTTACCATGCAGGACGGCGAGCCGGTTTTTCTGAGCCATACGGAGCGTTCGAGCATTGATCTAGAATATGACGACATAAAAACCTGGAGCTGGGCGCCGTATGAAACGCTCTATCGGACGGATGGCGTCCGCATGGGGCTGGTGCGGGAGGCCGATGGGACGCGGCGCATCGGTGAAGTCCCAGACACAAAGGTCTGGATCCGGCTGAAGGACGGCACGCTTCTTTCTGATGAGCCGTTTGACGCCTGCATCGACTATATGGGCGAGCCGGAGGGAGAGGTCTACTGCATCCGAAACGGCACCGGCTACCGCTATACCGTCAGCGCCGGTGACGGAAGCTTCCGGCTGAGCGAGGTGGACGAACCGAAGACCTTGGCAGAAGATTATTTCGGCTATCGCCTGCGCGTTACCCGCTGGGACAGCCGCGAACCATGCTATGGCATCGTGACCGCAGACGGAACCGAGGTGATCGCACCGGTCTATGAGCGCGTGGAGATCCCATTCCCGGATCGCTTCCTGCTCTACGAAGGCGGCGCGTCGCAGGGGCCTGTCATGGGCCGGTGCAGGTTGACAGACGAGACCGGCAACATGCTTTGTGCGCGCTTCCACTGGATCGACTACAGCGTATTTGACGACGGGTACATCGGGATCGCGGTATGCTATGGCGAACGCGCGGCGTATCCGTGCTATGACGAGGACGGCCAGCCGATGCCGGAGGGCTATTGGCTCGTGGACCGGGACGGAAAGCTTTGCAGCGAGCGCTTCGTGAAGCTCTCCTTCGGTGATGGCGAGGAGACGCACGCGATTTCAGAAGACGATGTCCTGCGCGCGCAGCGTGAAGATGGCACGGAGGTGCTGCTGCCGGTTGCGGAGCTGCTGCTCTCATAGGCTGCGGCCGGCATCTGACACAGAAAGCACATCGTATCCTTTCATAAAATTCCAAACAGCCGATATTACAGCGCAGAAGAACATGACTTCTGGCAGATGATCGTCAGCCTGATCCTGTCTGGATATCGGGTTCAGTAAAACACGGACCTTACAAAAAGCAGCCTGCAAGCGATTCTGGCTTGCGGGCTGTTTTTTGCAGCATCACAGCCGCCGCTGGCGCAGCGCCTCCCGATGCGTTTTCGTTATTTAGCGGAGACGGGCTTCTTTTTGGTGGCAAGCACCGCAATGGCAGCCGCCGCAATGCCGCCGACGGCCTTGGCCGCCAGCACCGCGCCGAGCATCTCGGGGGCATTCGCGGTGACAAAGCCGAGGTGTGCCGCGAGAAGCGACGTTGCACAGACACTGAATGCGACGTTTACGACCTGCCCGCGCTCGTCCATATCCTTCATGGAGGTCAGGACCGGGATCGCGTTGACCAGACTGATCAGCAGACCGGCCATGCTGACGTGATTCATGCCGAGCTTTCCGCCCAGAGCGCCAAACGGCTTTCGCAGCGCGCGCTGAAGAAGCTCCGTCAGCGGCAGACTGCCAATCAGCACAACGCCGATCGTGCCGACTGTTGTCATGGCGTCCTCGACCGGTGCGAGATCGGGAATGATCTCCCATCCGGTCAGATAAGTGACCGTTCCCAGAACCAGTCCGATGACGCTGACGATGCTGATGAAATTGGCAAATACCTTGAAGGCCAGCGCCATTTTCTCCGGGATCTTCCAAAGCCCAAGCCCCAGAAGGACTGCGATCAGAAAGACGGGCATGGACTGCCAGAGGGTCTGCGTGACAGTAAGCCCCGTCAGCAGGCCGCCGACGATCAGGCCGGCGGGCATTCCGACGAGCCCGAACATCACACCGCGGCTAAAGGCCTTGCGGCAGGCCGGGTCGACCACAGCCATGCCGAGCGGGATCAGGAACACGACCGTGCAGCCGAAGGTGGAGGCGACAACAAGGCCGGAATAAAGCCCGATGGCCGCGTTGTCCGCCAGCTCCATCGCCAGAGCATAGCCGCCCATGTCCACAGCCAGAATGTTGGCGGACATGGCGGGGTCTATGGAGACTGCACGGAAAAGAGGCGCCAGCAGCATCCGGCAGCCTGCGCCGATGACCGGCGCCAGACAGAGAATGCCCGCGATGCAAAGCGCCGTCGGGCCCATATAATTCAGACCGTCCTTGAACTTGCTTCCCAGCCTCAGCTTGTTGCCGAGGATCTGATCGAGTCCGCCGACGACCGCTCCGGCGGCGATCAGAATCATCAGGACCTGATTGATGCTCATAGTTGAAACCTCTCTGCATGTGTGACTTGCGCATGGTGCCAGAAAGCGCCGCGCATTTGAAATCATTATAGCGGAAAGGCGCACGTAAAGCTACTGCTTTTCTCGGCAGCGAGCCGAACGGAGAAAAGGATTTTTCACAATAATCAAAAAAAGTATTGACAAGAGCATGCACTATCTGCTATTGTCTCAATATAGAAGTATAGTAAATGCTTTAATAACTTGCTTACCGGAGACGGCGGGAATGACGGGGCCGAAAGGGGAAAACACATGAGCATCATGGAAACGATCCGCGCCAGATACCTCAGTCTCAGCTCCGTGCAGAAACGGATCGCCGACTATTGTCTGGAGCATCCGGACGAGGCCAGCTATCAGACGCTGCGCGAGTTTTCACAGACAACACACACGACCGATGCGACCGTTCTGAAGTTCTGCGGCAATATGGGCTGCGAGGGCTTTCTGGCGTTCCGCCGTCAGCTTCAGGAGTATGTGCGCCTGCGTCTGAGCCCGAATGAGAAGATACGCATGTCGCTCACGCGCTCGGTCGATGCGCACGACACCTGCCGCAAGATCATCGATGGCGAAAAGCGCGGGCTGGAGATGACGTTCCGATATCTGGACATGGAGAACTTCGGGCAGATCATCTGCCGGCTGAACCATGCGCGGCGTGTTTTTATCGCCGGTCACCGGCTCACACGCATCGTGGCGGACTACTTTCTCTATCAGCTCAAGCGCATCGGCCGCGAGGCGTATCTGGTCGATTTGGCGGACAGAAAGCAGCCGCGTGATGCGCTCCTGCACGCCACAAAAGAGGATGTGTTCGTCCTCATCAGCATCCCCGTCTATGCGGATGTGACCATCCGGATGGCGCAGTATTTGCAGGAGGCGGGAATCTGCGGCATTTGCATCACCGACAATCTGACCTCTCCGGTGGCGCAGGCATGTGAACTGTCGCTGACCTGCAACACGGAGCACGAGGTTTTTTTCAACTCCATCACCCCGCTGATCGCGCTGATCGAGCTGCTGTCCGCCGGGCTTCTGCTCGGCGACCGCGAGGGCTTCACCGCCTCGCAGGAGCGCCTCGAACAGATCGAGCAGACGCTCGGCATTCCGCAGAGCGATCGTCAAATTGTCCGCACTGAGCTTGAACGTGAGGCTTTATAAAGGAACACAGGAGGCGTTTTCCATGATTCTGATCAAAAATGCACGCGTTTTTTCGCCGAAGGCACTCGGAAAAAAGGATGTTCTGATCGCCTTTGACAAGATCCTTGGGATTGCGGACTGCATCGAGCCGTGGCGCGACGATCTGACTGTGATCGACGCGGCGGGCAAGATGCTCGTTCCCGGCTTCATTGACCAGCATGTTCATATCGTCGGCGGCGGCGGTGAGGGCGGCTTCAACACCCGGACGCCGGAATTCCAGCTTTCCAAGGCGGTTACCTCCGGCGTGACAACGCTTGTCGGTCTGCTTGGTACCGACGGCTACACCAAGAGTCCCGAGCTGCTGCTGGCAAAGACCAAAGCGCTCAACACGGAGGGCATCACGGCCTACTGCCTGACAAATTCCTATGCATATCCGCCAAGAACCATCACCGGTTCCGTGGCAAACGACATTCTTTACATCTCCGAGATCATCGGCTGCAAGCTTGCCATTGCGGACCACAGAGCCAGCCACCCCACCCGCGAGGAGCTGATCCGTCTGGTTTCCGACATCCGCATGGCGGCGCTCGTCTCCGGAAAGGTCGGCGAGCTGCATCTGCACGTCGGCGCTGCACCTGAGGGCATCGAGCCGATTATGGACATCGTCCGCACGACGGACATTCCCATCTCCCATTTCCGCCCGACGCACCTCGGCCGCCGTCCGGAGCAGGTGGTGCAGTTCACACACATGGGCGGCTATGCCGACATCACGGCAAGCTCCAGCGTGTCGTCGTTCTTCCCGGGCCTGATGGAAACGGCGGTTCCCGAGCTTTTGACCATCAGCTCCGACTCCAACGGCAGCATGCCGAAGTGGGACGAAAAGCACGAGCACATCGTCGGTATGGGCGTCGGCGACATGGGAGATCTCTATCGCGTGATTTTTGAAATGGTGACGCAGCAGGGCGTCGCGCTGGAAAAGGCGCTGCCTTTCATCACCTCGAACGTCGCCCGCGCACTGGAGCTCTATCCGCGCAAGGGCTGCATCGCCGAGGGCAGCGACGCGGATCTGGTCCTTCTGGACGAGGGCTATCAGATCGACGGTATGCTGGCAAAGGGCCGCATCATGATGCAGGACAAGCAGGTGCTCGTCAAGGGCACGTTTGAATAAGCCCGCGCAGCCAACAAAACGGAAAGGGAGAACGCGTTATGAGACTTGCAAATCTGACATGGCCGAAGGTACAGGAGTATTTTGAAAAGAACGACATGGTGCTCGTCTCCATCGGCAGCATCGAGTGCCATGGCCGGCACATGCCGCTCGGGACAGACACGCTGATCCCGGAGCATCTGCTGGAGAAGATCGAGCAGAAAAGCGACGTCCTGATCGCCCCGACCATTCCCTATGGCGCGTGTCAGAGTCTGGCTCCGTATCCCGGAACGATCGACATTGACAGCGAGGTGCTCTATCAGTTCTGCCGTCAGGTATTCCTGAGCCTCTACCGTCACGGCGCAAGAAAGTTCGTGTTCCTGAACGGTCACGGCGGGAACGTCAAGACGATCGAGCGGCTGGGACTGGAATTTGAGGAAAAAGGCTGTCTGGTCGCGATGCTCAACTGGTGGCTGATGGCGTGG
This sequence comes from uncultured Eubacteriales bacterium, assembly GCA_900548625.1. Lineage (GTDB taxonomy): Bacteria > Bacillota > Clostridia > Oscillospirales > Oscillospiraceae > CAG-170. The sequence goes on from URLO01000006.1 coordinate 20,481, forward strand.
GATATGAATCCTGCGTGGAAGGGCGGCCACGGCGGCGGCGAGGAAACGGCGGCCATTCTCGGCATTGACCCGTCTCTGGTCGATCGGAGCGAGATCGGCGGCGCGCTTCAGTTCAAGGATCTCAGCGAGAACCTGAAAACGACCGGCTTCCGTTCCGTTGAGTACAAGGGCGTCTCGGTCGATATCCTCCGCAGCACCCCGCATGTCACCGACAGCGGCTGGATCGGCCCCGATCATCCCAGCACCGCTACCGAGGAATGGGGCAGGGAAATGCTCGAGACCACGGCAAACTACATTGCCGATTTCATGGAGGAATTCAAGAAGGTCACGCTTTCGTAAGGAGGGTCACGATGGATAAAAAAACGACGCTGGAAATGATCGCTGCGATCTCGAACGCGAACGGCGCTTCCGGCTTTGAAGATGACGTAGTCGCTGCGATCCGCCCCTATGCCGAAGGACTCGGCGAGGTCACGGAGGACCGCATGCGCAACCTTTATATCCGCCGCAAGGAAAACAGCGGCAAGCGCCCCGTCGTTCAGCTCGATGCGCACAGCGACGAGGTCGGCTTCATGGTGCAGGCCGTCTGTCCGAACGGAACGCTCCGCATCATCCCGCTCGGCGGCTGGGTGAGCAGCAACATCCCGGCCCACAAGGTCTGGGTGCGCAACCGCTTCGGCGAGTATATTCCGGGCCTCACCGCCAGCAAGCCGCCCCATTTCATGACCGAGCAGGAGCGCAGGACGCCATTGGAGATAAAGGACATCACCGTGGACGTCGGCGCGGTTTCCAGAGAAGAAGCAATCGAGAAATTCGGCATCCGCATCGGCGAGCCGGTCGTTCCCGATGTGACCTTCACCTACTCGGAGACAACAGATCTGATGGTCGGCAAGAGCTTTGACTGCCGTTTGGGCTGCGCTGCCATTGTCAAGACGATGCATACTCTGGCAGGGCGGGAGCTGAACGTCGATATCGTCGGCGCCTGTGCGGCACAGGAGGAGGTCGGCGTGCGCGGTGCAACCGTGACGGCGCAGGTCGCCAAGCCCGACATCGCAATCGTTTTTGAGGGCTGCCCGGCGGACGACACCTGCGTGGAGCCGTACATGGTCCAGACGGCCATCAAGCGCGGCCCGATGCTGCGCCACATTGACGCCCGGATGATCACCAATCCGCGCTATCAGAGATACGCGCTGGACCTTGCGGAGCAGCTCGGCATTCCGGTGCAGGACGCTGTCCGCAGCGCAGGCTCGACAAACGGCGCGGCCATTCACCTTGCGGGAAAGGCGGTTCCCGTGATCGTCATCGGCATCCCGGTCCGTTATGCGCATACGCATTACGGAATCTCGGCTTACGCCGATTTTGAAAACGCCGTAAAGCTTGCGTGCGAGATCCTCAAGAGACTCGACGAGGAACAGATCATGCGCTTTTAAGAAGTGGTTTTGCGCCATTGCCACGGACGCAGAGCTACACTGTTTTGGTACGGCCTCCGACTGCTTTGACCGGTCGGAGGCCGCTTGATTTTTGCCCCATCCGGCAGGTGCATACATCAAACCGGGAGAAATGTCCATCGACAAGCCCGCGCGGCGGTGGTATAATAAAGCGCAAAGGATCGCCGCACGGCAAAGCGGCGCTCCCAATGATCTGAGGTGATTGAAAACATGTTTTGGGATACAACCTACATTCTTGTGATCATCGGCGCACTGATCTGCGCGGGTGCATCGCTGAATGTGAACCAGACCTACCGGCGCTACAGTACGTTTGCAAACCGCCGCGGCATCACGGCGGAGGCCGCCGCTGCGCAGATCCTGCGCAGTGCCGGGATCACGGACGTGCGCATCGAGCGCATCCGCGGGTCGCTGACGGATCACTATTCGCCGCGCGAGCGGGTGCTGCGCCTGTCTGACAGCGTATACGGCTCCACATCGGTCGCCGCCATCGGCGTGGCCGCCCATGAGTGCGGACACGCGATCCAGCATCAGGTGGGCTATTTCCCGCTGAAGCTGCGCTCGCTCTCCGTGCCGGTGGCAAACATCGGCTCCATGATCTACTGGCCGGTGATCCTGCTGGGCCTGATCCTCGGCTATATGGAGCTTGCGCAGATCGGCGTGCTCCTTTTTGGGCTTGTGGTGGCGTTCCAGCTCATCACGCTCCCGGTCGAGATCAATGCCTCCGGACGTGCGCTGCGGGTGCTGTCAGACAGCGGTATTCTGGCGGGAGACGAAATGCAGGGCGCGGAGAAGGTGCTCCGTGCGGCGGCGATGACCTATGTGGCGGCGCTGTTCTCGTCGGTGCTGCAGCTGCTGCGCCTGATGCTGCTGACGCGCAGAGACGACCGGCGCAGATAGACTCGCAGGGCTTTGAAAGACTGAAAATGCCTCTGACCAAGCGGGCCAGAGGCATTTTTTGAGCATGTCAAAATAGTCTTTTTGACACGCTCTCAAACGCGAACCGCGGGGGCTTGGTTCGCGTTTGAAAAGGCCGCGCCCGCCTACGCGCATAATTTGTGCGCTGCTTGCGCACAAATTCCACACTTGCCGGGCGTAGCGTGTTTTGTCTGACGTACACGCCGCCAGACAAAACCGATTCACTTTTTATTTCGCCGTGCGCGGCGAAACTCTACGAGGTTTTTGACAGTCTGGAAAATGCCTCTGACCAAGCAGGTCAGAGGCATTTTTGTGTTATTGTGCCGAATCGGGAGCATCCGCGCCGGGGCGCTCGTCGATGATTTTTTTGAACACGGGGCGCAGGATCAGCATGTTGAGATACGCGCTCAGCGAGCCGCCAATCAAAATCCAGAAAATGCTGCTTCTCAGGAAAAACGGAAGGCTCACGAACAGCATGATGATGGGCAGCAGGTTGATGGCGCTGATGAGAACGGTGCGCGGCAGCTTTGCGACGGCAAGGACAGCGGCTGTGCGCAGCGTTTTCCAGACCGTATCGTCAAAATACGCCATCACCGGATAGACGAACGAGACGACAAAGGTGAGCATCAGCGCGGAGACCATCCAGATCGCGCGGACATAGACGGGGACGACGTCGCTGCTCTGCGCGGAGAGGATCCACGCATTCATCACGACCGCAGCAGTTGGGATCAGAAGCAGGAGATAGACCGGCGTTGCCTGCCGGAAATCGGATTTGAACGAGCGGAAAAAATCTCTCGTGACGGAGCTTATGCTCTCCTCCTGCAAATGGCGCACGACATGGTACATGGCGGTGGTGGAGGCGCCGGCGGTCACAACGGGCAGGCAGCACAAAAGCCACAGCACATTCAAGATCACCAGATCGGCGACCCGCGCCAGAAAGGACATGATGGGGGAATCGGGGTCAAGCAGTTTCATAGAGGGCTCCTTCTATCTGCCTGCCGCTCATTTCAGCAGGTAATACGTCCATTTGTGCAGCCGGGATACGGCGGCGGCCAGTTCCGGCGGCAGCGTGTCGGTGTAGGTTCCGTCGGCAAGACAGTAGGTCGCCTCACGCTCACGCAGGACGGGCAGCTCGGCACGCAGGGCGTTCAGCTCGTCAAAGAACGCGCTCTGGCCGTGATAGCCGATGAGCTGGAGCACCATCGCGCCGAGGTAATTGTCGCTGAGGTATCCGTTTTCCGGAAGCGCAAGCGCGGCATAGCGCGCCGGAAGGTCAACTGCGGAGGCGTAGGCCTCGTTCGACCAGATGACATAGGGAACGGCATAGGTATCGACCGTTTCCTGCGGCGTTTCGTTCAGGTTGTAGCGAAGGCCGAGCTCCGTGCAGGCCGTGCCGAGATTCGGGCGGTGGTCACCGAAAAAGACCAGCACCGTCGGCTCGTCCAAAGTGTCGAGATACTGCGTCAGTGCAACGAGCATTTCCGAGGAGTCGCGCACGCCCTCCATGTAGACGGAGAGCTGCTCCATCGCGCCGTCGGAGACGGAGACGCTCAGCGGCACGGGCGCAGGACGCTCGTCGTATTTTCCGTAGCCGTATGCCTGATGGTTCTGAATGGTGACGGAATAGGTGAACAGCGGCGCATCGCTTCCCACCATCCGTTCGTTGAGATCCTGCCTCAGCTCATCCAGAAACGCAGCGTCGGAGATCATGGTGCCCTTGAAATCGCTCTCGTCGAACGCCTCAGAAAAGACCTGATCGGAGATGCCAAGATGGCTGTAGACGCTCATGCGGTTATAAAACCAGCTCTGGCCGGGGTGCATGAAGAAGGTGTTGTAGCCGGCGTCCTTGAGAAGCGCCGCAATGGAGCGCGTCGGTCTGCGCACGACGCGGAACGAGGAAGTCGTACCCTCACCGATCATGTTGGTCTGCATGCCGGTCAGAACGTCAAACTCCGTGTTTGCGGTGCCTGCGCCGTAGTTGCTGACGACGATGTGGCCGCTCACGGCGCGTTCGCTCGATGCGACGGTCCGGAAGCCGGCAAGGGGATCGTCTTCGGGGGAGTAAAGGAAGACCGGCTCGTCGGAGAGGTCGGAAAATGCCTCGCACATGACCATGAGCACGTTCGGTCTGACCTCCGGCTCAGCCGCGCCGTCCGTCTGATCCCAGCGCTCGACCTCGGCGCGGGAGTAGCCGTCCGGCTTGTCAACGGGATACAGATTATAATTGTACCAGAAGCAGTAGTTGAAGCCGAGCGTATTGAATACGGAGGGGATGTTGTAGGCGTAGGGAACCTTGAAGCTCGAATAGAGATCCTTGTCCGTGTAGACAAAGCGTACCGCGCACGCAAACAGCGCAATGCAGAGCACGACGCAGAGCACGCGCACCGGCCAGCGGCGGAGCTTCGGGGTTTTGAAGAAAATGCCGAGCGCGATCGCCGCCGCGAGGAGCGCCGCAATGAGCAGGAGCTTTTCCCAGTGAAGATCAAGCTGATACTCTCCGGCGGCGTTCATCGCCTCCCGGATCAGAAGAATGTCGGACGGAACAAAGGGATCCTCGCGCCCCTCGATCTTCAGGAGATTCACATAGGACATGACCGCCATCACGCCGCCGGAGATCGCCCCGGAGAAAAACAGATTCCCGAGCAGGAAATAGAGAACGGCTGTAAACACGATGACGGGAAACCAGTTGAGCGCGATCAGAAGCGGCTGATGATAAAACGCGCGCATCGTGTCGAGAAAAGAGCCGGGCTGGATCCAGACGCAGACAAGCGTGATGAAACCGGTCATGCCAAGACCGACCAGCGCCGTCAGGATCGGGGAGAGCATCCACCGCGGTTTTCCCCTGCATGTTTCTTTTGTGATCCATTTCATAATCGTATATCATGCTCCTTTTAAGGAAAAAAGCGCCGGAATGCTCCGACGCACAGCATACAGCAGCCCCGCCCGTTCGTGCGCACCCGCACCGGCGGGGGCGAGTGCCGGTTTGGATTCAATATAGCATGGTGCGGAAAAAATGTCAACTTTGGCAGAGAACGCGCTGCAAATTGCACAAAAACAACGTATGAAAACCGGCATAATGTCAAAAATTAAAAATGTGTGAAATTTGCTTGCAGCGGGAAACAAATCGTAGTATAATAAACGCGTTGGAACTGGAAACGTTTCCAGTTTTCGATCAGGCAATATCTGCGACAAAATCTATAGGAGGAATTACATCATGAAAAAGATCATCGCATTGCTTCTTGCACTGGTCATGGTCTTCGCTCTGGTCGCCTGCGCGTCCACCGAGAAGCCCGCTGACAACAACACCACCGATCAGCCGAAGGACAACACGACGGCCGATCAGCCGAAGGACAACACGACGGCCGATCAGCCGAAGGAAGACAAGCCCGCGGAGGACACTCCTGCCGAGCCCGCTTCCGGCTCCGTCTACTACCTGAACTTCAAGCCCGAAGCGGACGAAGCATGGCAGAAGCTTGCCGCTACCTACACCGAGCAGACCGGTGTTCCTGTCAAAGTCGTCACTGCTGCTTCCGGCACTTACGACACCACTCTTGCAGCCGAGCTTGACAAGAGTTCCGCTCCGACCCTGTTCCAGTGTGGAAATCAGGGCGCCATCAACTCCTATGGTGACTACTGCTATCCGCTCGATGGCACTGCCATCATGGATCAGATGACCACCGATGCCTTTAACCTCAAGGGTGAGGACGGCCAGACCCTGTCTATCGGATACTGCTATGAGGCGTTCGGCATCATTGTTAACAAGGCACTGCTTGAGAAGGCTGGCCACTCCATCGATGAAATTACCGATTTCGCTTCGCTGAAGGCTGTTGCCGATGACATCCATGCGCGTGCTGAGGAGCTTGGCTTTGATGCGTTCTCCTCCGCCGGCCTTGACGGCTCGTCCAGCTGGCGCTTCTCCGGCCATCTGGCCAACATGCCGCTGTTCTACGAGTTCCGTGACGACAACGTCACCGAGCAGCCCGCCACCATCACCGGTGCTTATCTTGAAAACTTCAAGAACATCTGGGATCTCTACACTACCGACACCGCTACCACCGGCGCTGCTCTGGCGACGGCCACCGGCGATGAGTCCGAGGCTGAGTTCGGCGAGGGCAAGGCTGCTTTCTATCAGAACGGCACTTGGGAATACTCCAACCTGACCGGTACGTTCGGCATGAACCCTGACGATCTGGCCATGATCCCCATCTACTGCGGTGTGGAAGGCGAAGAGAAGGCCGGCCTGTGCGCAGGTACCGAGAACTGCTGGGCCATCAACAACGAATCTTCTGAGGAAGACATTCAGGCTACCATCAACTTCCTTGTCTGGGTCGTCACCTCTGACGAAGGTACCACGATGTTGGCGGAAGAGTTTGGCCCCTGCCCGTTCAAGGACGCAAAGGAGCCGGAGAACGTCTTCTTCCAGAACGCCAACAAGTACACCGCCGAGGGCAACTACGTTGTGACCTGGGCATTCAACTGGACTCCCGCTGTTGACGACTGGCGCGCTGCCGTTGTTGACGCTCTGACGCAGTACACTGCCGGAACCGGCGACTGGGCTGCTGTCGAGACTGCATTTGTGCAGGGCTGGGCAACGCAGTATGCAAAGGAAAACGCATAAGTAATATAAGACGCGATCCAAGTATAAAAGGGGGGCTGCAAAGCCCCCCTTTTTCGGAAAAGTCAGAAAACAACAACGCGCAAGCGTGTCGGTGCGCTTCGACGGAGCTTTTCCGCCAAATCTGCGGTTTGAAAAACACGAAACAGGTATAGCGCCCCTTTGATCTTCAATCCTTGATTTGATGAAAAATCACCTGTCGAAGTGGTTTGCTGAATTGTGAAGAATTGCCAGAAGATCTTACAGACAAACGTCTGGAAACCGGACGCTGGTCTGCAAAATTTTCAAGAAGAAAGAGGAGAAGCAAGATGAAAAAAAAGCAAAGCAACTCGGCTCTGTCATGCAGCTTGATCCGCCGTCCGATCCAACGCTGGGGATGGCTGTTCCTGCTGCCAACGTTCGCAGCATTCTGCGTGGGATTCCTGTATCCATTTGCAAAAGGGCTGTTCTTGTCCTTCTGCAAGTTCAAAACGACCAGCAAGTGGACTTGGGTTGGCTTGAAAAACTATCAGACCATTTTCCATGACGAGGGCTTCCTCCATGCGTTCTGGTATACGGCACTGTTCGCAGTTGTGTCCCTTGTCATCATCAACGTGCTTGCCTTTGCTGTTGCGTATGTTCTGACCAAAGGCATCAAGGGCTCGAATCTGTTCCGCACCGTCTTTTTCATGCCGAACCTGATCGGCGGCATTGTTCTGGGCTACATCTGGCTCATGATCTTCGACGGTATCCTCAGCAATTATAACACAGCAGTTGTTCTGGAAACCAAATACGGCTTCTGGGGACTTATTATCCTCATGTGCTGGCAGCAGATTGGCTACATGATGATCATTTATATCGCAGGTCTGCAAGCCATCCCGGAGGATATGCTCGAGGCTGCGAAGATCGACGGCGCTTCGAGCTGGAAGACCCTCTGGCATATTACTATCCCGAACGTCATGCCGTCTATCACCATTTGTACGTTCCTCTCGTTAACCAACGGCTTTAAGCTCTATGACCAGAACCTTGCCCTTACCGGTGGCTCTCCGTTCAGAACACTGGCTGACGGCAATGTTATCAAGACAACGGAGATGCTGGCGCTGAACATCGTCAACTCCAACACCTCCAACTCCAAGGGCCCTGGACAGGCCAAGGCCGTCATATTCTTTGTCCTGGTAGCGATCATCAGCGTCGCCCAGCTTATAGCCACCAGAAAGAAGGAGGTCGATCAGTAATGAAAAACAACGGTTTCCAGAAAGAGCGCCACTCACATACCATCCTGACGGTCGTGTTTGCGCTCATTGCTGTCGCGTACCTTTACCCGATCCTTATCGTTCTGGTCAACTCGTTCAAGTCGAACGCCGCCATCAATCTGGATACATTCGCGCTTCCGGCAAAGAATACATTCATGGGGGTTCAAAACTATATCAAGGGTATGACTTTCGGAAACTACCCGTTCTACAAATCCGTTGAATACAGCCTGATCATCACGTTGCTCTCTGCAACCCTGATTCTCCTGTGCACTTCTATGGCCGCGTGGTATGTCTCACGCGTCGACAGCCTTGTCTGCCGCATTGTGTATTATCTGTGCGTGTTCTCCATGGTTGTTCCGTTCCAGATGGTCATGTTCACACTGGCAAAGACCGCCGATACTCTGAAACTCAACCGTCCGTGGACGATCCCCATTGTCTACCTCGGCTTCGGTGCCGGCCTTGCTGTGTTTATGTTCACGGGCTTTGTCAAGTCCATTCCGCGTTCCATTGAAGAAGCGGCTGTGATTGATGGCTGCAACGCTGTACAGACCTTCTTTCGGGTCGTCCTGCCCATGATGAAGCCGACCTTCATTTCTGTCGGCGTTCTGGAAATCATGTGGGTCTGGAACGATTACCTCCTGCCTTATCTGGTTTTGGATATCAATGAATTTCGTACCATCCCCATCCACATCCAGTACCTAAAGGGCAGCTACGGCTCAGTCGACATGGGCGCAACCATGGCACTGATCTTGCTGTCCATCGTTCCGGTCATTGTTTTCTATCTTTGCTGCCAGAAATATATCATCAAGGGTGTTGCAGCCGGTGCGGTCAAGGGTTAAAATCCGCAGCGTGCAGACCGATATTTCCCGAAGCGAGGCAGCACTATGACGATCAAAGATCTTGCAAAAGAAACCGGCTATTCCGTCGGAACCATCTCCCGCGTGCTCAACAACCAGCCCAATGTCAGCCAGAAGGCGCGAGACGCCATCCTTGCCATTGTTCACGAGCGCGGGTTTCAGCTCAATACGAACGCAAAAACGCTCAAGCAGCAGCGCAGCAACTGTATTGCGGCCGTGGTCAAGGGCACGGCGAATGAGATGTTCGCCTCGCTCGTCGAGCAGCTTCAGGCGCTGTTTGCCGCGACGGAGCATCCGCTGATCGTCGATTTCATCGACGAGGACGCGAATGAGGTCAAGCGCGCCGTGCAGCTCTGCGCGGAGCGCAAGCCGATGGGACTGATGTTCCTCGGCGCGACGAACACCTACTTTGAGCAGGATTTTGCGCGCATCGCCGTCCCCACCGTCGTCGTTACGAACGACGCCTCGAGGCTGCCCTTTGAAAACCTCTCGAGCGTCACGACCGACGACCGAAAGGGCGCGGCATGCGCGGTGGAATACCTGCTGCGCGCCGGTCATAAAGACGTCGCCGTGCTCGGCGGCGACCGGAGCCTGTCTGACACCAGCGCCCTTCGCTATGAGGGCTGTCTGGAGGCCTACGCGCGCTGCGGCATGGCGTTTGACGAGCCGCGGCTGTACCACACGGGGCGCTACAGCTACGCCTCCGGCTATCAGGGGATGCAGGCTGTGCTCCGCGACACGCCCGAGGTCACGGCGGTGTTTGCGATGGCGGATGTCATCGCCATCGGCGCCATCCGTGCCGCGTATGACGCGGGCCTTCGGGTGCCGGAGGACATCTCCGTCGTCGGCTACGACGGTCTGGCCATCGGAGGCTATTATTGTCCGAAGCTCACAACGATCACCCAGTCGCTCGACCGGCTGGCGCAGCGCAGCTTCGAGATCCTTATGGCGTGCGTAGAAAACGGCGCGTCTGCAAAGCATATTACCGTTCCGTTCACGCTCTCCTGCCGGGAAAGCGTTCGGAATCTCGCGAAAGAGTGAAAAATTATGAACAGAAGCAGTGGGATCCTGATGCACATTTCCTCCCTTCCGTCGCCGTACGGCATCGGAAATCTGGGTGCGGAAGCGTATGCATTCGTGGATTTTCTGAAAAAAGCAAAACAGAGTTATTGGCAGATCCTCCCGATCTGCCCGCCGGGTTACGGCGATTCGCCGTATCAGGCGTTTTCGACATTCGCCGGAAATCCGTACTTCATCGACCCGGAGCAGCTGATCGAAAAGGGCTGGCTCAAGCGCAGTGAGGCAGAAGCCGTCCGCTGGGGCGAGCGTGACGATCAGGTCGATTTCCGCACGATGTACGACTGCCGCGCAAAGCTGCTGCAAACGGCGTTCTGCCGGTTCCGGCTCGACCCGCCGGAGGATTTTGCCGGGTATGTGGAGCGTGAGGGCTGGTGGCTGCGCGAGTATGCGCTGTTCATGGCCGTCAAGAGCCACTTCGGCGACGGCCCGTGGACCGAGTGGCCGCACGACATCCGGATGCACCAGCCCGAGGCGATGCGCGCCTACGGGGAGATGCTCAAGGACGACGTGGAGTATCGCTTCTTCCTGCAGTACGTCTTCCGGAAACAGTGGGATGCGCTGCGCGCCTACGCCAAAAAGCAGGGCGTGCGCATCATCGGCGACGTTCCCATCTATGTGCCGCTCGATTCGGCGGACGTGTGGGGAAATCCTGAGAACTTCCAGCTCACGCGCACGCGCCGGCCGCGCTGCGTGGCGGGCTGCCCGCCCGACGGCTTCAGCCGCAACGGACAGTACTGGGGAAATCCCATCTACGACTGGGACAAGATGGAGCAAGACGGCTATGACTGGTGGCTCAAGCGCATCGGTGCGGCGGGACGGACGTTCGACGTGGTGCGCATCGACCATTTCCGCGGTATCTCCAGCTATTGGAGCATTCCTGCCGGTAACCGCACCGCACGCTGCGGCAAATGGGTCGAGGGGCCGGGAATGAAGCTCGTCAGCGCCATCAAGGACGCCTACCCGGAGATCGATTTCATCGCCGAGGATCTCGGCTTCCTGACGCCGGAGGTGCGCCGTCTTGTGGACGAGTCCGGCTTCCCGGGCATGAAGGTGCTGGAATTTGCATTTGATCCGCGCGAGCCGAGCAACTACCTGCCGCACAATTACAGCCGCAACTGCATCTGCTATACCGGAACGCACGACAACGAGACGCTCTACCAGTGGGCGGCGAGCCTTCCGGCCGAAAACGAGGCATACGCGCGCGACTATCTGCACCTTGGTGCGGAGGACGATCTGCCGCAGGCCATCATCGATGCCGGTATGCAGTCGAAGGCCGATCTCTTTGTCGCGCAGATGCAGGACTATCTGCACCTTGGCGCTGAGGCGCGTATGAACGAGCCGGGGACGCTCAAGGTGGAAAACTGGCGCTGGCGCGCCACGCGCGAGCAGCTTGCGGACGCGCTTGCACAGCAGATCGCCGGCCTGACGGCCGCCGCCGGACGCTGAGGCAAAAGCGGCCATCCGGCAAGCTCGCAATCACTGAACGTTCACAGGCCGTGACGCAGGTGCGGAATTTGTGCGCGCCGCGTCACGGAGCCTTTTCAAGCGCGAACCGGGCCATCGCGTCCGCGTTTGAGAGCCTGCCGAATTCTTTCCGCAGGCACATGATCCAGACCGAAATAAGGAGTGCATTTATGAGCTATCACGTAAAACGAATCGTCCAGCAGACCGAGGCCATGCTCAAGCTGCGCCATGACGAGACGCTTCAGGAGACCACGCCTGAGCGCCTGCATGAGTGCCTCGGGCTTGTCCTGATGATGGAGTGCAACGAGCATTGGACGCAGACCAGACAGCGTCAGGCCGAGGGCCGCCGCGCGTTCTATTTTTCCGCCGAGTATCTGGTTGGGCGGCTGGTGTTCAGCAATCTTCTGAACATGGGCATCCTCGACGAGGTCAGGAAAGCCTTTCTGGAAAAGGGCGTTGACATCGGCTGCATGGAGGAGATCGAGGACGCGGCACTTGGAAACGGCGGCCTTGGCCGTCTGGCGGCGTGCTTCCTCGACAGCGCCGCAACGTCCGACCTGCCGCTGACGGGCTACGGCCTGCGGTATCGCTTCGGCCTGTTCAAGCAGTCGTTTGAGCATGACCGTCAGCGCGAGAACGCAGACGACTGGACAAAATACGGCGACCCGTGGAGCCACCGCCGCGACAAGCTCACCGTGAAGGTGCATTTCGCGGATCAGACCGTCAACGCCGTGCCGTATGACATGCCGATCATCGGCTACGGCACGAACACGATCGACACACTGCGCCTTTGGCAGTGTGAGGCGGAGAAGGAGCTGGATTTTGACGCCTTCAATGCGCAGGACTACGCAAAGGCTCTGGAAAAGAAGAACAAAGCCGAGGACATCACGCGCGTGTTGTACCCGAACGACTCCACCTGGGAGGGAAAGCGCCTGCGCATCAAGCAGCAGTATGTCCTCTCCAGCGCCTCGCTTCAGGACATCCTGCGCGAGTTCCGCGCCGCGCACGGAAACGACTTCTACCGCCTGCATGAGTTCACTGCCATCCAGCTCAACGACACGCATCCTGCCATGTCCATCCCGGAGCTGATCCGACTTCTGATGCTGGAGGGGATGGATTTTGAGGCGGCATTCGAGGTCGCGTCCCACGTCTTTGCCTATACCAACCACACGGTCATGGTCGAGGCGCTGGAAAAGTGGGATATGGAGCTTCTGCGCTCGGTCGTGCCGGAGATCTGCGAGGTGATCGAGAAGATCGACGCCCGCCTCAAGCACGAGTATCCGAATGCGGGGCTGGCGATCATCAAGGGCGGCAGCGCCAACATGGCGAACATGTCGGTCTACGTCTCCACCGCGGTCAACGGCGTCGCGAAGATCCATTCGGAGATCCTGAAGCACGATCTGTTCAAGGACTGGTATGCGGTCTTCCCCGAGCGCTTCCAGAACAAGACCAACGGCATCACGCCGCGGCGCTGGCTGGGGCTCAGCAACCCGGAGCTCTGCGGTCTGATCGAAAGCCGCATCGGAGACGGCTTCCTGACCGACCTCGACCGGCTGGCAGAGCTGAAGCCGATGATCGACGATATGACCGTCAAGCAGTTCAACGCCATCAAGCTGGAAAAGAAAAAGCAGCTTTGCAGAGTCATCCGCGAGCACGAGGGCGTGGAGCTTGATCCGAGCTTCCTGTTTGACGTGCAGGTCAAGCGCCTGCATGAGTATAAGCGGCAGCTTATGAACGCGCTGTCTGTCATGGACATCTATTTCGGCCTCAAGGACGGCACGATCAGGGACTTTACGCCGACGGTCTGCATCTTCGGCGCGAAGGCTGCGCCCGGCTACCGCCGCGCAAAGGCGATCATCTGCTATATCAACCGCATCGCCGACCTGATCAACAACGACCCGGCTGTGCAGGACAAGCTGAAGGTCGTGTTCGTGCAGAACTACAACTGCTCCTACGCCGAGCATATCATTCCGGCGGCGGACGTGTCCGAGCAGATCTCGCCTGCCGGAACGGAGGCCTCCGGCACCGGCAACATGAAGCTGATGCTGAACGGCGCCGTCACGCTGGGCACGATGGACGGTGCGAACGTCGAGATCGTCGAGCAGGCCGGCATCGAGAACAACTATATCTTCGGTGCAAAGGTCGATGAGCTGAACGCCATCCGCGAGACATATCGCGCCCGCGATATTTACAAGAGAAACCTGCGCATCCGCCGCGTGGTCGATACACTGATCGACGGAACGGTCGAAACGGACTCGGAGCAGGAGGAGCTGCATACCGCGCTGCTGGACGGCGCAAGCTGGCACCGCGCAGACCACTACTTCGTCCTGTACGATTTTGAGAGCTACCAGAACGCGCGCCTTCAGGCGAACGCGGACTACCGCGACCGGCTGGCATTTGGCCGCAAGTGCCTGATGAACACCGCGTCTGCGGGCAAATTCTCCTCCGACCGCACCATCCGGCAGTACGCCGACGAGATCTGGCACATCAAGCCCGAGCGGCCCTGAGCAGCCGCAAAACAAGACCCGGCACAGCCTCAGGCTGTGCCGGGTTCAGACTGTCAAAAAAACCTCGTAGAGTTCGCGCCCGCAGGCGCGAATAAAGTGTAAATCGGTTTTGTCTGGCGGCGTGTACGTCAGACAAAACACGCTACGCCCGGCAAGTGTGGAATTTGTGTGCAGGCTGCGCACAAATTATGCGCGTAGCCGGGTGCAGCCTTTTCAAACGCGAACCCAGCACCGCGGTTCGCGTTTGAGAGCTTGTCAAAAAGACTTTTTTGACAAGCTCAGACCCGGCACAGCCTCAGGCTGTGCCGGGTTGCGCTTATTCAGGCATATTTCAGACAAGTGTGCAGTGGAATGGTAATGCTTTGAGCGTATCCCAAGGTGCGACTTATGCTTGCTTTCGGAAAATCCGGAGGGCTTCCTCGCGGACGCAGAGTGTCTCCGTGTCCGACTCGGCAAACAGCCCGTAGAGCGCCGCGCAGCGGCACTCCAGCGCATAATACGCCGCGTCTGCAGGGCGCTCACCCGCATTTATAACGCAAATGGCGGCAGACTGCCGCATCCGGCGCAAAAGCGCCCTGCCGCGCTCGTCAAATGCCAGCACACGGACATAGGTGCGCGGCCGCGCGAGGTCTGCCTGTGTGATGCCGAGGTAGCCGCACATCAGCATTCTTTGAAGCCGTGTCCGGGGATAGCGCTTCGATTTGGCGGCGCAGAGGATCTCCTCGACGGAGTGCTCCGTCTGCACGGCCCTCCGGAGCTTACTCCAAAGCCCCTCGGAGCCGAACGGGAGCTGTGCCCATTCTGCCTCCGGCATACCGCGCAGCCGTGCGAGCACGGCGCGCTCGCCGGATGTGAGCGTGTAGCGCGCCGCGCCGTCATAAATGGATGCGGCTGCCTCCGGGACGAGCTGCCGCCAGCTTTCGCCTCGCAGAAGCGATGCACGCACAGCGGTCGCGGACGGATTTTCCGCATCCGGCGTTTCATCGTGATATCCGCCCTCGCGGTGGACGGCAAGCGGGCGGATGCGGCTGCGGCGCTCGAAAAGCGCCTTGCAGTATTCGGCAGCCAATATGTCATTGGGGGAGGTGAGCAGCGCGCCGTCGCCGAGCGTTTCCACCAGCGCCCGCTGCCGCGCGGCAGGATAGCTCAGCCCGTCCGTGAGCGCCAGCCGAAGCGCCTGCGTAAATGCCGGGGCAGTCATGGTCTCCGCCGCGCGGACGAGCGCCGCGGCGTCGCCGGTCTCACTGCCGAAGCAAAGCGTGTCTACCGCGCCGAGCCGGTCGAAGATCTCCACTGCGCCGCGCGCAAAGCCCTCGGCGGAGGAGAGTGCGCACGTGACGGGAAGCTCGAGCACGAGGCTTGCACCGCATTCGACCGCCGCGCGGGCGCGAACGGTCTTATCAAACAGCGCCGGTGCGCCGCGCTGGACGAAATTGCCGCTCATCAGGCAGACGACGGGCGTGTTGCCGCCGAGCAGCTCCCGCGCCATGCGGAGCTGCTTTTCGTGGCCCAGATGGAATGGATTGTATTCACAGACGATGCCGACAGCCGCCATGGCGCGCCTCCTTGGAAAATCTTGCGGAAAGCACTTGTTTCCGTCGAGAAAGTATAGTATAGTAATAAACGCTGTGAATCATTTTAGCACGTTTGCTGAAAAAAAGAAATACAGGAGTGAATCACTATGAACATTCTGGTTATCAACGCGGGCAGCTCCAGCCTTAAGTACCAGCTTATGGATCCGGACACCGGCAGCGTCACCGCCAAGGGCCTTTGCGAGCGCATCGGTCTGGACGGCCGCCTGACCCACAAGGTCCCTGCGAGCGGCAAGAAGGTCGAAAAGGACATCCCGATGCCCACCCATAAGGAAGCCATCGAGGCTGTTATGGCCATTCTGGTCGATCCGGTCGACGGCGTCATCAAGTCCGTTGATGAGATCGACGCAGTCGGTCACCGCGTTCTGCACGGCGGCGACAAGTTCGTTGAGAGCTGCATCATCGACGAGGCCTGCAAGCAGGCCATCCGCGACTGCATCCCGCTCGGCCCGCTCCACAACCCCGCCAACCTCATGGGCATCGAGGCCTGTGAGAAGGCCATGCCGGGCAAGCCCCAGGTCGCCGTGTTCGATACCGCGTTCCATATGACCATGCCTCCGAAGGCATACCGCTATGCCATCCCCACCAAGTACTACACCGAGGATCATCTGCGCCGCTACGGCTTCCACGGCACCTCCCACCGCTTCGTCTCCAAGCGCTGCATCGAGCTGATGGGCGGCGTGGAGAACGCGCACCGTGTCATCGTCTGCCACCTCGGCAACGGCTCGTCGCTCTCCGCCGTCAAGGACGGCAAGTGCCAGGATACCTCCATGGGCCTGTCCCCGCTGGCCGGCGTCCCGATGGGCACCCGTGCAGGCGACATCGACACCTGCGTTGCACAGTTCATCATGAACAAGTACAACATGTCCGCCGACGACTGCCTGACCATGCTCAACAAGAAATCCGGCGTTCTGGCGCTGTCCGACGGCGTTTCCTCCGATTTCCGTGATCTTGACAATGCTGCCGAAAAGGGCAACGAGGCCGCGCAGCTTGCGCTCGACAAGTTTGCATACGAAGTCCGCAAGTACATCGGCGCTTACGCAGCCGCTCTGGGCGGCGTGGACTGCATCGTTTTCACCGCCGGTGTCGGCGAAAACTCCGGCTCCATGCGTGAGGCCATCTGTGACGGCCTGGAATACCTCGGCGTCAAGCTCGATGCGGAGAAGAACAAGGTTCGCGGCGAGGAAGTCGTGATCTCCACGCGCGACTCCAAGGTCACCGTCTGGGTCATCCCGACCAACGAGGAGCTCATGATCGCGCAGGATACCGCAGGCCTTGTGCGCTGAGTGCAAAAATAGACAATACCATAGAGTTCGTTCAGGGCCGGCAATTCTGCCGGCCCTCAGACTGTCAAAAAACCTCGTAGAGTTTCGCCGCGCACGGCGAAATAAAAAGTGAATCAGTTTTGTCTGGCGGCGTGTACGTCAGACAAAACACAAAACACCCGGCAAGTGTGGAATTTGTGCGCAAGCAGCGCACAAATTATGCGCGCAGCCGGGCGCAGTCTTTTCAAACGCGAACCCAGCCTCGCGGTTCGCGTTTGAGAGCTTGTCAAAAAGACTTTTTTGACAAGCTCAGGGCCGGCAATTCTGCCGGCCCTTTTGCATGGCGTATTTGTAAACAGAGAACACGCCGCCCGACCTGCGTGTTCTGTTTGAGAGCGTCTCATACTTCCGTTTTTTCTCTCATATCCTTAAGGTGTATCCGAAAGCTGGCGAAGTGACCGGCAGCGAAGATACACCCTAAGTAGCATACACAGCTTGGAGGTGCCACATGAGAGAGGATTTGGAAGCCAGAGCCCAGAAGCTTGCTGTGTACATCATTGAAGGCCGCACGACCATCCGTGCCGCCGCCAAACACTTCGGGATCTCAAAATCCACGGTCCACAAGGATCTGTCCGAACGGCTGGAGCGATATGACCGGCCGCTGTATTTGCAGGTCAAGGAAATTCTGGAGCAGAACAAGGCCGAGCGTCACATCCGCGGCGGTGACGCCACGCGCCGCAAGTATCAGAATGCCGCAGTATGCATTCCACCACAGAAAAACTGACGTCGCTCAGAGGGAAACAGCGCACACAGACGCCTCTGTGTGCGCTGCGCTTTTTGTCTGAATTACCTTCCAAATTATGCGTTTTGCAAAAAAACGGTGCGAAATAGGTTGATTCTTTCGTCAGAAAGGTATATACTGAGCATAGACCCATTGGGCACAAATGCTATGAACAATGATTCAGGAGGCAAGCATTATTATGAACTATGGACGTACCTTCAACTTCTCCGCAGGCCCGGCGATGATGCCGGAACCCGTCCTTGAGGAGATCCGTGATGAAATGATGAACTACCGCGGAAGCGGCATGTGCGTCATGGAAATGAGCCACCGCTCTCCCGTGTTCCAGAAGATCATCGACGATGCCGAGCAGGATCTTCGCGATCTGATGGGCATTCCCGACAACTATAAGGTCCTGTTTATTCAGGGCGGCGCAACGCTTCAGTTCTCCATGATCCCGATGAACCTGATGAAGAACGGCAAGGCCGTCTATGTGGAGACCGGCGCATGGTCGAAGAAGGCCATTGCCGAGGCGAAGAAGGTCGGCGAGGTCATCGTTGCCGCATCCTCCAAGGATAAGAACTATACATACGTTCCCGACTGCTCCGATCTCGACATCCCCGAAGATACCGACTATGTCTATATCTGCGAGAACGAGACCATCCATGGCGTTACCTGGCAGAAGCTCCCCAACACCAAGGGACACATCCTTGTTTCCGACCAGTCCTCGATGTTCCTCTCCCAGCCCTGCAACGTTGCCGATTACGGCATGATCTATGCGGGCGTGCAGAAGAACGTCGGCCCCGCCGGCATGGTCGTCTGCATCATCCGCGAGGATCTCATCCGCGACGATCTGAAGGATCTGCCCATCTACCTCCAGTACAGCACCCATGCAGGCGCAGGCTCGATGTACAACACGCCGAACTGCTGGGCGATCTACTGCTGCGGCAAGGTCTTCAAGTACCTCAAGTCCATCGGCGGCCTCGAGGAAATGCACAAGCGCAATCTGGACAAGGCGAAGGTCTTCTATGACTTCCTCGATTCCTCCAAGATGTTCCGCGGCACGGTCGAGCCGGAGTTCCGCTCCCTCATGAACATCCCGTTCGTGACCGAGTCTGCTGAGCTCGATAAGGAAGTCGTTGCTGCCACCAAGGCAGCCGGCTACGACAACCTCAAGGGTCACAAGTCTGTCGGCGGTCTGCGTGCGTCGATCTACAACGCCATGCCGAAGGAAGGCGTTGAGGCACTGGTCGAGTTCCTGAAGAACTTCGAAGCAAACTACGGTAAATAATACTAAAACCTGATTAAAATCTTCCATGCTTTCTGGCCTAAATTGCGCCAGAATGCGTTATCTTCCTTCCTGGGCAACCGCCCAGCTGCGTCATCTGCCTTTTCTGGCACAATTTATCCTCAGAAATCTTTTAAAGATTTCAAACAGGTTTTAGTATAAAAACGGAACATTGCGGCGCGGAACCGCGTTCCGCGCCGTCACCTTCAAAAAATAAGACAAGGAGATTTTATCATGCGTATTCTCGTTACCGACGGTATGGACAAGCAGGCAATGGCAAAGCTGCGCGAGGCGGGCCATGAGGTCGTCGAGCAGTTCTATGAGCCCGATCAGCTCGGCGCGGCTCTGCGCGAGTTTGACGTGGCTGTCGTCCGCTCCAAGACCAAGGTTCGTGCCAACCACATCGACGAGGCCAAGGGCGGCAAGCTGAAGCTCATTATCCGCGGCGGTGTCGGCGTGGACAACATTGACGTCAAATATGCCGAGGCAAACGGCATCACCGTCAAGAATACTCCGAAGGCTTCCTCCCAGTCCGTTGCAGAGCTTGCAATGGGTCACATGTTCTCCTGCGCGCGCTATCTCTCCATCGCCGGTCACACCATGCGTGAGGGCAAGTGGGAAAAGAAGGCCTACGGCAAGGGCATCGAGCTTCAGGGCAAGACCCTCGGTATCGTCGGTTTCGGCCGCATCGGCCAGCATCTGGGCGTCATGGCCAAGGCCATCGGCATGGATGTCATCGCATTCGACATCTATCACATCCCCGGCATCGAGGAGCAGCTTGGCATCCCCTATGTTGAGATGGACGAGCTGCTGGCAAAGTCCGACTTCATCTCCGTCCACGCTCCCGCGGTCGACGGCGGCGCGCTCATCAATGCCGAGCGTATCGAAAAGATGAAGGACGGCGTCTGCATCATCAACACCTCCCGCGGCACGAACGTTGACGAAGCTGCACTGCTGGCCGCTCTGGAATCCGGCAAGGTGCGCGCCGCCGGCCTCGACGTCTACGCGGACGAGCCTGCCTCCAATTCCGCGCTCTACAGCCACCCGATGGTCTCCTGCACGCCGCACATCGGCGCCGCCACCGTCGAGGCGCAGAAGCGCATCGGCGCAGAGATCGTGGACATTATCACCAATTTTAAGGCGTAAACTTTGTAGACCTTACTGCGCGCACGCTGTTGAAATTTCATGAAAACAGCGTTATGATAATAGTACCAATCTGTGAAAATTGATAAAATTTACAGATCAATTTAGGAGGAAAAATATCATGAATGCTTATGTAGCCAGTGTCATCGATTATGTGAAGAAGACGCACGCCAACGAGCCTGAATTCGTTCAGACCGTTGAGGAAGTCCTTTCTTCCGTTTCGCCGATCATGGATGCGCATCCCGAATATGAGAAGGTCGACCTTCTGAAGAGAATGGTCGAGCCGGAGCGCATGTTCACGTTCCGCGTCTGCTGGATGGACGACGCTGGCAACTATCATACCAACCGTGGCTGGCGCTGCCAGTTCAACGGCGCCATCGGCCCCTACAAGGGAGGCCTCCGCTTCCAGAAGAACGTCTATGAAGGCATCATCAAGTTCCTCGGCTTCGAGCAGACCTTCAAGAACTCCCTGACGGGCCTGCCCATGGGCGGCGCAAAGGGCGGCTCCGACTTCGATCCCGCCGGCAAGTCCGCTGACGAAGTCATGCGTTTCTGCCAGAGCTACATGACGGCTCTGTACCGCTACATCGGACCGGACATCGACGTTCCTGCCGGTGACATGGGCGTTGGCGGCCGTGAGATCGGCTACCTGTATGGCCAGTACCGCCGCCTGAAGGGCGTTTGGGAGAACGGCGTTCTGACCGGCAAGGGCATGAGCTACGGCGGCTCCCTGATCCGTCCGGAAGCGACCGGCTACGGCGCTGTCTACTATCTGCAGGAAGTCCTGAAGCACGAGAACGACACCATCGAGGGCAAGCGCCTCGCGATCTCCGGCTACGGCAACGTTGGCTGGGGCATCATGAAGAAGGCCGCTATGCTCGGCGCGAAGGTTACCTATTTCGCCGGCCCTGACGGCTATGTCCATGATCCGGACGGCGTTATCACCGACGAAAAGCTCAACTTCATCCTTGAGATGCGCGCAAAGGACCCGATGCACTGCAAGCCGTATGCTGATAAGTTCGGCTGCGAGTTCGTTCCGGGTGCAAAGTGCTGGGGCGTAAAGGACGTTGACGTCTACATGCCGGCTGCTACGCAGAACGACGTTAAGATGGAGTCTGCTGAGAAGATCGCTGCCTCCGGTGTCAAGTACTACATCGAGGTCGCCAACATGCCCACCACGAACGACGCTCTGAACTATCTGCGTGAGCAGAAGCACATGATCGTTGCCCCGTCCAAGGCTGTCAACGCGGGCGGTGTTGGCGTTTCCGGTCTCGAAATGAGCCAGAACTCCGAGCGTCTGAGCTGGAGCGCAGAGGAAGTCGATGCTCAGCTGCACAAGATGATGGTCAACATCCATAAGGTCTCCGCAGAGGCTGCGGAGGAGTACGGCCTTGGCTACGATCTGGTCGCAGGCGCCAATATCGCCGGCTTCAAGAAGGTCGCACAGGCCATGTACGAGCAGGGCGTGTTCTAATAGAACGCCATCTCGCACAGCTTGGCGCTGCAACGGCAGTGCCGCCAGATAACAGAAAGAACTCCCACCGGGCTTGCCCGGTGGGAGTTGAGCTTGTCAAAAAGTCTTTTTGACAAGCTCTCAAACGCGAACCGCGCGGCTGGGTTCGCGTTTGAAAAGGCTGCACCCGACTGCGCGCATAATTTGTGCGCACTTTGCGCACAAATTCCACACTTGCCGGGCGTAGTGTGTTTTGTCCGATGCCGCAGCGTTTAGAAAAAGTGCCGGCGGCACTTTTTTAGCGCAGGCCGAAGCGGCTATGCCGCGAGGGGGAACCACGTGGGGCGCATCGCCGTGCGCGGCGAAACTCTACGAGGTTTTTTACAGTCTGGGAGCCGGACGCGAAAGCGTCCGGCTTCATGTCTGTAAGTTTACGAATTTTTCACGATTTTACTTGAAATTGGGCTTGACATGCGCGCTTCTTTGCGCTAGTATGTCCTTTTCAAAAACAGTTTTTGAAAAAACAAGGAGGCAGGATCCATGCAAGCTACTGTTTCGGCGGGCGCAGGATACGTCGTCGGCGTCGGCGGCGCGAATCTGGATATTCACGGGCATCCCAAAAAGGCTGTCGTCATGCATGACAGCAACCCCGGCCGCATCAGCGCCTCCGCAGGCGGCGTTACGCGCAACGTGTGTGAAAATCTCGCGCGGCTCGGCGCGGATGTCCGTCTGATCACGGCAGTCGGAGACGACCTCTATGCGGATATGATCCGCCGGGAATGCATCGCCGCCGGCATCGACGTGTCGCACTTCTGCGCCGCACCGGGCTGTGCCTCCTCCACATACCTGTCCATTCTGGACAGCGGCGGCGACATGCTGGTCGCGCTCTCCGACATGACCGTTTTGCAGGAGCATCTGACGCCGGAGTATCTTGACGGCCGCGCGGAGCTGCTGCAGCATGCAGCCATCGTCACCTGCGACCCGTGTTTGCCGGAGCGGACGCTTCTGCACCTGCTCGACCTGTGTGCTGGGCACACGCCGGTCTACGTTGATCCCGTTTCCACCGCATACGCACAGGTGCTCGCGCCGCACATCGGCAGATTCCACACCGCAAAGCCGAACGTGCTTGAGCTTTCGATCCTCGCAGGCCGCGAGATCACGGACGAGGCCTCTCTCGAGGATGCCGGACGCGCGCTTTTGGACAGGGGCCTTTCACGGCTGCTCGTCAGCCTCGGCAAAGACGGCTGCCTCTACATGGATCGCAGCGGCAGGACGCTCCGCCGCAAGCTCCGCCCTGTTGCGCAGATGGTGAACGCCACCGGCGCGGGCGATGCGTTCATGGCTGCCGTCATTTTCAGCACCCTCCATGGCTTCGACCCGGAAAAAACGCTCCACTATGCGCTGTGCGCCGGAATCGCCGCCATTTCTCATGAAAAAACCATCCACCCGGGAATGTCTGTCACTTTGATCGAAAATATTTGGAAGGAGTATCATCTATGAACATCCATGATTATCTGTCCGTTACGCCTGAGGTACAGCAGGCTCTGCGTGAGAACAAGCCGGTTGTCGCGCTGGAATCCACCATTCTGAGCCACGGCATGCCGTATCCGCAGAATCTTGAATTCGGCCGTCAAGTCGAGCGCATCATCCGCGAGGAGGGCGCTGTCCCCGCGACCATCGCCATTCTGGACGGCAAGATGAAGGTCGGCCTGAACGAGCAGGAGCTGGAGCGCATGTGCCGCGCCGACGGCATCGGCAAGGTCAGCCGCCGCGATCTTGCGACCTATCTTGCGACCGGAATGCCCGGTGCGACCACCGTCACCACGACCATGATCATCGCAGCCTACGCCGGCATCCGCTTCTTTGCCACCGGCGGCATCGGCGGCGTGCATCGCGGCGCAGAGACCACGATGGACATTTCCGCCGACCTTCAGGAGCTTGCCAACACGCCGGTCTGCGTCATCTGCGCCGGTGCAAAGAGCATTCTCGACCTCGGCCTGACGCTGGAGTATCTTGAGACGAACGGCGTGCCCGTCCTCGGCCTGCGCACCGATGAGCTTCCCGCGTTCTACTGCCGCACCTCCGGCTTCAAGCTGGACTACAACTGCCCGGACGAGGAGACCGTCGCCAAGATCATGAAGGCAAAGTGGGACATCGGTCTCAAGGGCGGTGCCGTGGTCGGAAACCCCATCCCCGAGCAGTACGCCATGGATCCCGTCGAGATGAACAAGGTCATCGACCGTGCCATCGAGATGGCAAGGGAGCAGGGCATCCACGGCAAGGCCACCACGCCGTTCCTGCTGGCGCACATCGTCGAGATGACCGGCGGCCATTCGCTGGACTCCAATATCCAGCTCGCGTTCAACAACGCCCGCGCCGCCAGCCGCATCGCCATCGCCTATACAAAGCTGTAAGCTGCACATGCCACCCGCAGGCAGGACGTGCATATAAAACAACCGACCCTCCGTATGTACTGAATCATACGGAGGGTCAACTGATATCCACAATAAGGGCTTGCCATCCGCCGGGGATAGACGCACAGGGCACACTGCTCTCGACAGAGGGGCGTATGCCCTTTCGCTCTGAGCCGGTTTTTCTCAGCCCGGCAAGCCGGTCGCTTCCTATTTCTTTTTGGTAAGCCTTGCAATCAGCCTGTCTAATCCCATGTCAAGGAAACAGTCTGCAACATCAATGAGTACTCCAATCATACAATCTGCCATATCGTTTTCCTCCGTGCGTTAATCTGTTCCGCGCTGTGAGGGGGCTCTGCTGCTTGCGCCGGGGTGCTCATTCCTTCATCAGCTTACGGCGGGCAAGATTGATGGTGCCCTCCTGCATGGAGTTGATCCACTGGAGGCTCTTGCCGCAGCCGTTTGCCACGCAGGAGTCCGCATCGTCCGCGATGGAGCACGGGATGTCCGTCCGCTCGGAGATGAGCTTGTCAAAGCCGTAGAGAAGGCTTCCGCCGCCTGTCAGAACGATGCCGTTGCGCGCGATGTCCGCCACCAGCTCCGGCGACGTGTGCTCCAGCACCGCAAGCACCTCGTCCACGATCTGGCGCGCGGGGCGCTTGAACGCCTCCATCAGCTCCAGCGACGTGACCGACTGCTCCTTCGGAAGGCCGGTCTTGAGATCGCGGCCCTTGACGGTCATGACGGCGTCCTCCGGACGCTCATAGACGCAGCCGATGGTGATCTTGACCTCCTCCGCCGTGCCGAGGCCGATGAGCATGGCATAGCGCTTGCGCATAAACGCCACGACCGCCTCATCAAAGGTGTCGCCCGCGATCTTGATGGACGCGGAATTGGAAATGCCGTTCAGGCTCAGAACGGCGATGTCCGTCGTACCGCCGCCGATGTCCGCGATCATGTGCCCGTCTGGGCCGGAGATGTTGAGCTTTGCGCCCAGCGCCGCCGCAAACGGCTCCTCGATCAGGTACACACGGCGCGCGCCAGCCTCCATCGTCGCCTGAATGACAGCGCGCTCCTCGACCTCGGTCACGCCGCTCGGAACGCTGACAATGACGCGGGGCTTGATGAGGGAAAAGCGGATGATCTTTTTCAGGAACTGCTCGAGCATTTTTTCCGTCATCTCATAGTCGGAGATCACACCGTCGCGCAGCGGGCGAACCGCAACGATGTTGCCCGGCGTCCGCCCCAGCATATTGCGGGCGGCCGCGCCGACCTGAAGCACCTTGCCTGTATTTTTATCCACGGCCACGACCGACGGCTCGCGGAGCACAATGCCGCGGCCCTCCTCATAGACCAGAACGTTCGCCGTTCCAAGGTCGATGCCGATGTCTCTGGACAGTTTCATATGGGTATCACCTTTCGTTACGTTTCTCTGGGCGTTGCCAGCGCCGCGCAGACGACCTCCGCCGCCCCGGCCTTGCGCAGAACGCGCGCACATTCCGACATGGTCGCGCCGGTCGTCACAATATCGTCGATCAGCAGGATGCGTTTTCCTGCAAAGCGCTCCGGCTGTACCGCGCGGTAGGCGCCCTTTGCGTTTTCAAATCTCTCCTCCGCGCCGGTCAGGCTCGACTGCGCACGGTTGTGCGTGCACTTTTCAAGCGTCAGCAGCGGCTGCATACCAAGCTCGTGCGCCGTCTCGCGGCACAAAAGCTCCGCCTGATCGTAGCCGCGTGTGCGGCGGCGCTTGCGGCTGACCGGCACCCATGTGACAAGGTCAAACTTCCCCGTCAGCTTGTCGCGGACGGTCACCGCGAGCCACGCCCCAAACTGGCGGGCATACCACTGCCGTCCTTCAAATTTATACCGCAGGAAGCCGTCGCGCAGCGTGCCTTCATAAAAGAACGTCACAACACAGTGCGCCGCACCATCGACATGGCGCTCCGCGCCGTCGTGCTCCGGAAGGGCTTCCATGCATTTTGCGCAGACCGGCGCGCTTTTGGCCTCGATCAGCCGGTGGCAGAGCATACAGCGCGGCGGATACAGGAGGTCAAGAAGCCAGACCAGCAGTTTACTTTTCATGCTCTGCCTGTCCCCTTCTCGAGCCGGAGCTTCAGCCCGCTGTAGCGCCGCTGCTGGCGGTCGTTGCGGGTCATGGCGGCGATGATCTCCTCGTTGCCGACGATGATAAAAAGCTCTCTGGCGCGCGTGATGGCCGTGTAGAGGATGCTGCGCGTCAGCAAAAGCTGCGAGCCGCTCCACGCCGCCAGAATGACCGCGCGGTATTCGCTGCCCTGACTTTTGTGGACGGTCATCGCATACGCAGGCTCCAGCTCACGCAGAAGATCAAAGCCGTATGCCGTCTCGCGGTCGTCAAAGACGACCGTGAGCGTCTCGGCAGCAAAGTCGATCTTCGTGATCGTGCCGATGTCGCCGTTGAAAACGCCCGTTCCGGCGCCCATGCCGTCCGTTCGCTTCCATATTATATCATAGTTGTTCCGGATTTGCATCACCCGGTCGCCCTCGCGGTAAGAAAAATCACCGAACTGTTTTTCACGCTTTCCCGGCGCGGGCGGGTTCAAAACAGCCTGAAGCGCCTTGTTGAGCTCCACCGTGCCCGTCTCATGCCGCCGCGTGGGCGAGAGCACCTGAATTTCCGACGAGGCAATGCCCATGTTTTTGGGCAGCCGCGCTGCACAAAGCTCCTGAATGGTCTGCACGACCGACTCGCCGGAGCGCCGCTTCATAAAGAAAAAGTCCTTATTTTTGACCGTCAGCACCGGAAGCTCCCCGTGGTTGACCGCATGGGCGTTCATAACGATGAGACTCTCTCGCGCCTGACGGAAGATCTCCGTCAGGCAGACCGTCTTTGCAACGCCGCTGCGGATGATGTCCGAGAAAACGTTGCCCGCGCCGACCGACGGAAGCTGATCCGGGTCGCCCACGAGGATCAAGCGGCACTGCGGCCGGAGGGCCTTAAGGAGCGAGGTCATGAGCTGAAGGTCGACCATCGATGTCTCGTCAATGATCATGGCGTCGCATTTAAGCGGCTCATCCTCGTCATGGACGAACGCCATCGCGCCGCTGTCCGGGTCGAACTGCGCCTCCAGCAGCCGGTGGATGGTCGTGGCCTCGCGCCCCGTCACCTCGCTCAGGCGCTTTGCCGCGCGTCCTGTCGGCGCGGCAAGCTGGGTCTTGAGCCCCATCGCGTCGAACAGGTCGAGGATGCCGGTCATGACCGTTGTTTTGCCGGTGCCGGGCCCGCCCGTCACAAGCAGGAGCTGGCAGCTCGCCGCATCACGGATGGCCTGCATCTGGGACGCGGCATAGTCAATGGCGCGCTTTTCCTCGATGCTGCGGAGCATGGTCTCCAGCCTTGCAGGCGGCTGGATGCGGAGATCCGCCATGCGGACAAGGCGCTCCGTGACCTCGCACTCGGCCTCATAAAACTCCGGCAGGTAACACGCCGTGAGCCCTGCGACCTCGCTGCGCACCATGCGCTGCTGCTCGTCAAGACGCTCCATACCGGATTCGATCGTCTCGCTGTCAAGGTTCAAAAGCGCCGCCGTCGCGGGGATCAGTTTGTTTTGCGGAATGAATGTGTGCCCGTTTGTGAGATTGTAGGACAGCTCAAATAAAATCCCCGCCTCCACGCGGCGCTCATCGTCGGCCTCGACGTCAAGCTCCAACGCAAAGGCATCGACCGCCGCAAAATCCGCGCCGAAATACGGGTCAGAGAGCAGATACGGGTCGTCACGCAGCGCGTCCTCGGCAAGATCGCCGTAGACACGGAACAGGCGCACCGCCAGCTCCGGCGGAAGCCTGTGGAGCGTCAGAAATTCAATGAGTCGGCGGATACCCGCCTGACGGCGGAAGCTCTCGCCGATCTCCATCGCCTTGCGGCGGGAAATGCCGGGGATCTGGCTGAGCTGCTCGGGGTCGCTTTCGAGCACCTCCAGCGCACGCTCGCCAAACAGCCGCAGGATCTTCTCCGCCGTTTTCTCGCCGATGCCCTTCACCGCGCCCGAGGCAAGATACGCAAAGATCTCGTTTCCGGTCTCCGGCATCAGGCGTTCGAGGAACTCCGCCTCAAACTGGCGGCCATGGCTTGCGTGATAGCCCCATTTCCCCGTGACGATCAGCCGCTCGCCGGGTACGGTCATCGGGACCGTGCCGACCACTGTGATCTGCTGGCCGTCCTCGGTATGAAGCCGCAGAACGGCATAGCCGTTCTCGGGGTTCTGATAGACAACGGTCTGCACCGTCCCGCGAATCATTTCTTCGTCCTGCCGCACGTCTCACCGCTCCGATCTCAGGATCTCCGGAAGCTGCGCCTCCGGGATCAGGTGTACAAATTCCAGCCGCTCGCAAAGCCGCCCGACACGCAGGCGCGCGGGCCCGGTCATGCCGCAGTCCGCGATGAACACGTCGCCCGCGGTCAGCCCGACCTCGCGCAGCCATGCCGCGCCGCGTACCGCCTGCTCCAGCTCCTCGGCCTCTCCGCACGCCGGATACACCATCCGAAGCGCGCGTCCTCCAAGCGGGCGCAGCATCAGGCCCGTGATGCACCAAAGGAGCATCAGCGCGCCGCATACAGCCAGAATCACGATCAAAATCTCAACGACCATACCGCACCTCCCGCCTTATCCTATGCAGCGGGCGGCAGTATGGCTTTTATGATTTTACTACAGATCACGCCAAATTTCCACATCAAAAACGTCCATAAATGCAGAATACCCGATTTTGCGCAAATAAAAGCGGGATTGCCGGCGCAATCCCGCTTGCATATCGGAAGTCTCGCAGCCTTTCGCGCCCGCAGGCGCGAAAGGGAGCTCTCTCAAACACAAAACTCAGCAAACGAAATTGACGCAAAAAAGAGGACGCCGAAGCGTCCTCTTTCAAAGGCTGTGGATTAGTCCTCGTCGATGCCGATGACAACGCCGGAGCCAACGGTACGGCCGCCCTCGCGGATAGCGAAGCGGAGGTTCTTCTCGATGGCGATCGGGGTGATCAGCTCGACCTTCATGTCGATGTTATCACCGGGCATGCACATCTCAACGCCTTCGGGCAGAGTGATGATGCCGGTAACGTCAGTGGTTCTGAAGTAGAACTGCGGACGATAGTTGTTGAAGAACGGGGTATGACGGCCGCCTTCGTCCTTGGACAGAACGTAAACCTGACCGGTGAACTTGGTGTGCGGATGGATGGAGCCGGGCTTGGACAGGACCTGGCCTCTTTCGATGGACTTCTTGTCAACGCCGCGGAGCAGAGCGCCGATGTTGTCGCCAGCTTCTGCGTAGTCCATCAGCTTGTGGAACATTTCGATGTCGGTAACGACGGTCTGCTTCTTCTCGTCGGACAGGCCAACGATCTCGACCGGCTCGTTCTTCTTGATGACGCCGCGCTCGACACGACCGGTAGCGACAGTGCCGCGGCCGGAGATGGTGAAGACGTCCTCAACCGGCATCAGGAACGGCAGAGAGTCATCACGGGGAGGAGTGGGGATCCATGTATCGACAGCCTGCATGAGCTCTTCGATGCACTTGTACTCAGGAGCGTTCGGGTCGGTGGACTCGGAAGCCAGAGCGTTCAGAGCGGAGCCGCGGATGATGGGGGTGTCATCGCCGGGGAAGCCGTAGAAGTCGAGGGTCTCGCGGACTTCCATCTCGACCAGCTCAAGGAGCTCTTCGTCATCGACCTGATCGCACTTGTTCAGGAAGACAAGGATGGAAGGAACGTTAACCTGACGGGCCAGAAGCAGATGCTCCTTGGTCTGAGCCATGGGGCCGTCGGAAGCAGCGATGACAAGGATGCCGCCGTCCATCTGCGCAGCGCCGGTGATCATGTTCTTGATATAGTCAGCGTGACCCGGGCAGTCGACATGGGCGTAGTGACGGCCCTGGATGTCGAAATTGTCTTCGCCGGTCTTGTAGTTGTGGCCCTTGCGGTTGTTGGTCTGATACTCAACGTGGGCAGTGTTGATGGTAATGCCGCGCTCGCGCTCTTCCGGAGCCTTATCGATGGAAGAGTAATCGGTGTACTCAGCGTCGCCGAAGAAAGCGAGGTACTTGGTGATAGCAGCAGTCAGCGTGGTCTTGCCATGGTCGATGTGACCGATGGTGCCGATGTTGACATGGGGCTTATCCTTAATGAATTTCTGCTTAGCCATGAAAATATCCTCCTTAGTTTATGAACGTACTAAAAATTTTCATAATACATCCCCCTCATAATACACGACAATCGCGTATTTGACAAGGGAATTTTTAAAAATCATTGCAGGAAAATCTGCTGAAAATCAATATCCTCTGCGTTTTTTCACGATCTCCTCGGCGAGATTCTTGGGAAGCTCAACATAATGGCTGGGCTCCATCGAGAACTGGCCGCGGCCCTGCGTGCGCGAACGGAGATTGGTTGCATAGCCGAACATCTCGGACAGCGGTACGTCGCAGTCGATCTGATGCGCGCCGTTGCGCGCCTCAAGCTGACGGACACAGCCGCGGCGGCCGGAGATGTCGCCGATCACGTCGCCCATGTAATCGTCGGGGACGATGATGCTGACCTTCATGATCGGTTCGAGGATGACGGGATCGGCCTTCTGGCAGGCATCCTTGAACGCCATGGAACCGGCGATCTTGAACGCAAGCTCGGAGGAGTCGACCTCGTGGTAGGAGCCGTCGTACAGCGTGACCTTCACATCGACGACCGGGAAGCCGGCAAGCACGCCTGCCTCCATCGCGCCGCGAACGCCCTGCTCGACCGCAGGAATGAATTCCTTCGGGATCGAGCCGCCGACAGTGGCGTTGACAAACTCAAAGCCCTTGCCGCTCTCGTTCGGCTCGACGGTGATCTTGACGTGGCCGTACTGACCCTTACCGCCGGACTGACGGGCGTACTTGGTCTCCTGATTGACCTTCTTGCGGATGGTCTCTTTGTAGGCGACCTGCGGCGCACCGACATTGGCCTCGACCTTAAACTCCCTCAGCAGACGGTCTACAATGATCTCCAGATGAAGCTCACCCATGCCGGCGATGATCGTCTGGCCGGTTTCTTCATCGGTATAGGTTTTGAACGTCGGGTCTTCCTCGGCGAGCTTCGCCAGTGCGATGCCCATCTTCTCCTGACCTGCCTTCGTCTTCGGCTCGATGGCCACGCGGATAACAGGCTCGGGGAATTCCATCGATTCAAGGATGATCGGATGCTCCATATCGCAGAGCGTATTGCCGGTCGTCGTGTTCTTCAGACCCACGACGGCGGCGATGTCGCCGGAATAGACGCAGTCGATGTCCTCGCGGTGGTTTGCGTGCATCAGCAGGATGCGGCCCATACGCTCACGGACATTTTTGTTGGTGTTGAGCACCGTTTTGCCGGCTTCCAGCTTACCGGAATAGACCCGGAAGAACGCCAGCTTACCGACGTAGGGATCGGTTGCGATCTTAAAGGCGAGGGCGGCGAAGGGTGCGTTGTCATCGGACGGACGCGTCTCCTCCTCCTCGGTCTTGGGGTTGATGCCCGTGATCGCGGGTTTGTCCAAAGGTGACGGCATATAGTCGACAATCGCGTCGAGCAGTTCCTGTACGCCCTTGTTCTTGTAAGACGAACCGCACAGAACCGGAATGATCTTATTTGCAATCGTGGCTCTGCGAAGTGCGGTACGGATCTTCGTCTCGGGGATATCCTCACCCTCGAGATAAAGCATCATGATCTCTTCATCCTGATCGGAAATCTGCTCAAGCATATGATCCCGGTACTGCGCTGCAAGCTCTGCAAGCTCTTCGGGGATCTCTTCCTCTCGCATATCCCTGCCCAGTTCGTCATAGAAAACATAGGCCTTCATACGGATGAGGTCGACCACACCGCGGAACGTATCCTCAGCGCCGATCGGCAGCTGGAGCGGAACTGCGGTGCACTTGAGACGCTCGTCCATCATCTTCAGGACATTGAAGAAATCGGCACCCATCATATCCATCTTATTGACATACACAATACGGGGGACATGATATTTGTCGGCCTGTCTCCATACAGTCTCGGTCTGCGGCTCGACGCCGCCCTTTGCACAAAGGACGGTCACGGAGCCGTCAAGCACGCGGAGCGAACGCTCGACCTCTACAGTGAAGTCGACGTGGCCCGGCGTGTCGATGATGTTGATGCGGACGCCCTTCCAATGGCAGGTGGTCGCAGCAGAGGTGATCGTGATGCCACGCTCCTGCTCCTGCTCCATCCAGTCCATCGTCGCGGTGCCGTCATGCGTTTCACCGAGTCTGTAATTGACACCGGTGTAGAACAAGATACGCTCAGTGGTCGTGGTCTTGCCTGCATCGATGTGAGCCATGATGCCAATGTTTCTTGTATTCTCAAGTGAATATTGTCTTGGCATGCTGCTCTCCTTTTGTAATTACCAACGGAAATGCGAGAACGCCTTGTTGGCCTCGGCCATCTTGTGCGTGTCTTCACGCTTCTTGACGGCGCTGCCGGTGTTGTTGCAGGCATCCATGATCTCGCCGGCGAGGCGCTCTCTCATGGTCTTCTCGCTTCTTGCACGGCTGTAGTTCGTCAGCCAGCGCAGGCCCAGGGTCTGACGTCTTGCGGGACGGACCTCAATCGGGACCTGATAGTTTGCACCGCCAACGCGGCGGGTCTTGACTTCCACGGCGGGCATGATATTCTCCATGGCCTGCTGGAAAGCTTCAAGACCGGATTTTCCGGTCTTCTCTTCGACGATCTGGAAAGCGCCATAAACGACCTTCTGTGCAACACCCTTCTTGCCGTCGAGCATGATGCTGTTAACAAGCTTGGTGACCAGGACAGAGCCGTAGATCGGATCCGGAAGAATTTCTCTCTTGGGAACGTTACCTCTTCTTGGCACTTTGCTTCCCTCCTTCATAAAATGATTTCATAGGTACTTCGGAGGCCATATCCTCCGTTCTTTGTGCCCGCCAAGAGGTTTTACGTCATATATATAAAAACTCTTAGCAAGGCGTTGCCTTGCGAAAGGCATCATTGCAGTAAAGCGCCGGGAAGATTACTTCTTCTTGCCAGCCTTCGGCTTCTTCGCGCCGTACTTGGAGCGGGCCTGCATACGACCCTGAACACCCTGCGTATCGAGCGTACCACGGATGATGTGGTAACGAACGCCGGGAAGGTCCCTGACACGGCCGCCGCGGATCAGCACGACAGAGTGCTCCTGCAGGTTGTGGCCAACACCGGGGATATACGCGGAAACCTCGTAACCGTTGGTCAGACGCACACGGGCGATCTTACGCAGAGCGGAGTTCGGCTTCTTCGGGGTGGTGGTACGAACCGCGGTGCAGACACCTCTCTTCTGGGGAGAAGACAGATCGGTGGTCCGATTCTTCAGGGTGTTGACGCCCTTCTGGAGCGCGGGTGCCGTGGATTTGTAAGTGGACTGTTCTCTGCCCTTTCTTACAAGCTGATTAAAAGTAGGCATGATTTTTCCTCCTTTCTCGAATGATGCTGAATTACAGCTTTTATATTGTCCCGAAATATCACAGGATATTCCGCAGGGACCAAATATTAGCGCCGCAGGATTGCCGCGGCGGCGGCGCCGACAGATATGCCGCAGGCTTTTCCAAGCTCGGCCATCGTCACGTCGCTCACGACCTCAACGCCGCCTTCGCGGCACTGCGCCATCAGCGGCTCCGTCAGCGCGGGGTCGGCGTCCTTCGCCAGAAACACAAGTTCCGCCGTCTGATCCGTCAGCGCGCGGCGAAGCTGTTTGATCCCGACCACCTTTTTTTCGGTTTTCAGTTCATCCAGCATTGCTGCACCTCCGACAAATCGCGCGGGCAGACCCACACAAGCATGAATTATAGCAGAATCAACGAACTTCGTCAACAAGAATTGTCAAAAATACATGACAATTTTTCCGGAAATCGCGTGCTTTTTCCTGTTGTGTCCGCCAAATACGGTCATGTTTCCGTCTGTGTGCGTGCAAACACGATTTGTGCGCAAGAGGGAGACCGGGTCCGGTCTCCCTCAGTCTGTCAAAGAACCTCGTAGAGTTTCGCCGCGCACGGCGAAATAAAGTGTGAATCGGTTTTGTCCGGTGGCGTGTACATCGGACAAAACACGCTACGCCCGGCAAGTGTGGAATTTGTGCGCAAGCCGCGCACAAATTATGCGCGCCGCCGGGTGCAGCCTTTTCAAACGCGAACCCAGCTCCGCGGTTCGCGTTTGAGAGCTTGTCAAAAAGACTTTTTTGACAAGCTCAGGGAGACCGGGTCCGGTCTCCCTCTGTGCCGTTTTACGGCGCTTAAAGCTTTTCCTGATCGATCATTTCCTGCGTGACGATGGACTCGGGCGCGGTGATCTCCTCGAAATCACGGTACGCCGCGAGGCCGGAGCCTGCGGGAATGAGCTTGCCGATGATGACGTTTTCCTTCAGGCCGATCAGATGGTCGACCTTGCCCTTGATGGCGGCGTCGGTCAGGACCTTCGTCGTCTCCTGGAAGGAGGCGGCGGACAGCCACGACTCGGTCGCAAGGGACGCCTTGGTGATGCCCATCAGGATCAGGCTGATCGTCGCATAATGCAGATCCGTCTCGCCGGCCTCGATGCGCTGGCGCACAGCCTCGTTCGCATCTTCAAACTCGCGGACATCCACGACCGTGCCGCTGAGCAGCTCCGTATCGCCGGGCTCCTCCACGCGCACCTTGCGCATCATCTGACGGATGATGACCTCAATGTGCTTTTCGTTGATGTCAACGCCCTGCTGACGGTACACGGCGAGAACGCCCTGCGTCAGATAGTCCTGAACAGCCTCGACGCCGGAGATGCGCAGCACGTCGTGCGGGTTCAGCGCACCGTCGGTGATGGGCTCGCCCTTGCGCACGCGCTTGCCGTGCTCGACCTTCAGGCCGACGGAATACGGGACCTGATACTGCTTGACCTCGCCGTCGTCGGCGGTCACAGTGATGTTGCGGAGCGCGGTGCGGTGAGAATCGTCAACGTCAACAATGCCGTCGATCTCAGAGATCTGCGCCATTTTCTTGGGCTTTCTGGCCTCGAACAGTTCTTCGACTCGGGGAAGACCCTGCGTGATGTCGTCGCCCGCGACGCCGCCGGTGTGGAAGGTACGCATGGTAAGCTGCGTGCCCGGCTCACCGATGGACTGTGCGGCGATGATGCCGACCGCTTCGCCGAGGTTTACAAGCTCAGAGGTCGCAAGGTTCATGCCGTAGCACTTGGCGCACACGCCGGAGCGTGCCTTGCAGCCGAGGACGGAGCGGACATAGACCTTGTCGATGCCGTGAGCCTGGAACATGGCGGCGTCCTCCTCCTTGAGCATGACGTCCTTGGAGTGGAGAAGCTCACCGGTCTTCGGGTCAACGATGTCGTCCACGGGATAACGGCCGCGGATGCGGTTTCCGAAGGAGTCAATGAGCTGGCCCTTTTCGTAGTAGTCACCCTTCCAGCTGCCGCTGGTGGCGCCGCAGTCAAACTCGCGGATGATGACGTCCTGGCAGACGTCGACCATGCGGCGGGTCAGATAACCGGAGTCCGCGGTACGCAGCGCGGTATCGGTCATGCCCTTACGGGCGCCTCTGGAGGAGATGAAGTATTCCAGAACGGACAGGCCCTCACGGAAGTTTGCCTTGATCGGGATCTCGATCGTGCGGCCGTTCGTGTCCGCCATCAGGCCGCGCATACCGGCAAGCTGACGGATCTGGTTCATGCTGCCGCGCGCGCCGGAGTCTGCCATCATGAAGATCGGGTTGAACCGCTTCAGGTTGCCCTGCAGCGCGTCCGTGACGTCCTTGATGGACTTTTCCCACTGCTGAACGGTCAGGCGGTAGCGCTCGTCGTTGGTGATAAAGCCGCGCTTGTACTGGCGGTCGATCTTGACGACTTCCTTTTCTGCCTCACGGATGATGTCAAACTTCTTCTCCGGGACCTCCATATCGGCGATGGAGACGGTGATGGAGGCTCTGGTGGAGTACTTGTAGCCAAGTGCCTTGACCTTGTCGAGCATTTCGGTCGATTCGGTGAAGCCGTTGATGCGGATACACTTGTCGATGATCTTGCCGAGCTGCTTCTTGCCCACGACGAAGTCGATCTCCAGCGGGAACAGATCGTCCGTGGTCTCGCGCTTCTTGAAACCGAGGTTCTGCGGGATGGCGCCGTTGATGATGAGGCGGCCGACCGTCGCATCGATGATGCGATGCTCGGGCTTGCCGTCGATCTCGATCTCCTTCCAGACGCGGATCGGGTCGTGCATATCGACCAGACCGTCGGAGTAGGCCATCATGGCCTCGTCCGCGGAATGGTACATCTTAAAGTACTCTCTGGGCTTCACGCAGCCGTTTTCAAAGGCGTCCTTTGCATACGTGCCGACGGTGCGGACGAAGATGTGGTTCTCCTCCTTGATGTCGGCGATGTTGTCCCAGATGTTCCAGACATAGATCACGTCGTCAAGTGCGATCTCGCCGTTTTCGAGCGCCTTGACGGCCTGCTCCAGCGTCTGATACGAGCCGGGAATGGTCTCGGGACGGTCGTCCTCGTTCTCGATCAGCTCGCCTCTGGTGCGGAGATAGCACTGGAAGTCCGTGCTTTCCGGATCGTCCCAGATGTTCTTGACCCAGATGGGCTTCTCGGGCGCCAGCTTGCCGCAGTCAAGCAGCGGCAGCGCCTCATGGATGGTATCGAACGCATCGATGTCATAGCGCTGATAGGTCAGGTAGTAGGTGCCGAGGATCATATCCTGCGTCGGGACCGTGACAGGCTTGCCGTCCTGCGGGCGCAGCAGGTTGTTGGCGGACAGCATCAGCATACGGGCCTCAGCCTGTGCCTCTGCCGACAGCGGAACGTGAATTGCCATCTGGTCGCCGTCAAAGTCGGCGTTGAACGCGGTGCAGCACAGCGGATGCAGCTTCAGCGCGCGGCCTTCGACCAGCACGGGCTCAAAGGCCGGAATGCCGAGGCGGTGCAGCGTCGGCGCGCGGGTGAGCATGACGGGGCGGTCCTTGATGATGTCCTCGAGCGCGTCCCAGACCTCGTCCTTGCCCTTGTCGATCATCTTCTTGGCGGACTTGATGTTGTTTGCAAGGCCGTCCTCGACCAGCTTCTTCATAACGAACGGCCGGAACAGCTCAATGGCCATCTCCTTCGGCACGCCGCACTGATAGAGCTTCAGCTCCGGGCCGACAACGATGACGGAACGGCCGGAATAGTCAACGCGCTTGCCGAGCAGGTTCTGGCGGAAGCGGCCCTGCTTGCCCTTGAGCATGTCGCTGAGGGACTTGAGGGCGCGGTTGTTCGCGCCGGTGACGGCACGGCCGCGGCGGCCGTTGTCGATCAGGGCGTCGACCGCCTCCTGAAGCATACGCTTCTCGTTGCGGATGATGATATCCGGCGCGGAGAGCTGGATCAGGCGCTTGAGACGGTTGTTTCTGTTGATGACACGGCGATAAAGGTCGTTGAGGTCGGAGGTCGCGAAGCGGCCGCCGTCGAGCTGGACCATCGGGCGAAGCTCCGGCGGGATGACCGGCAGCACGTCCATGACCATCCACGTGGGGTCGTTGCCGGACATGCGGAACGACTCGACCACTTCCAGACGCTTGATGATGCGCAGCTTCTTCTGACCGGAGGCGTCCTTCAGCTCGCTGCGGAGCTGCTCGGAGAGCTCCTCAAGGTCGATCTGGCCGAGAAGCTCCTTGATGGCCTCTGCGCCCATACCGGCTTTGAAGTCGTCCTCATACTTTTCGCGCATGTCGCGGTATTCTTTTTCAGAAAGGATCTGATTTTTCGCCAACGGGCAGTCACCGGGATCGGTGACGATGTAGTTGGCGAAATAGAGCACCTTTTCAAGGATGCGGGGGCTGATATCCAGCAGCAGACCCATGCGGGAGGGAATGCCCTTGAAATACCAGATATGGCTGCACGGAGCCGCCAGCTCGATGTGGCCCATGCGCTCGCGGCGCACCTTGGCCTTGGTGACCTCGACGCCGCAGCGGTCGCAGATCTTGCCCTTGTAGCGGATCTTCTTATACTTGCCGCAGTGGCATTCCCAGTCCTTCGTCGGGCCAAAAATGCGTTCGCAGAACAGGCCGTCGCGCTCGGGCTTCAGCGTGCGGTAGTTGATGGTTTCCGGCTTCTTGACCTCGCCATAAGACCATTCGCGGATCTTATCCGGGGAAGCAATACCGATTTTAATAGCGTCAAAGGTTGCGTAACTCATTGTATTGCCACCTCCTTATTCGTCGTCGGACGCGTCATCCGCGCCGTCATTCAGATCGTCCAGCAGGCCGAGCACATCGTCCTCGTCCTTCAGCTCATAACCGGCGTCGGCAGCCTCGTCTTCCTCGACATCGTTGCCGACCGGGCCGTCATACAGCGAGATCTCCTCGTCGTTGTAGTTGCCGTTGAAGCCGCCCTCATCTTCATCTTCGTCCTTGAGTTCAATCTCCTCGCCCTGCTCGTCAAGCACCTTGACGTCGAGGCAGAGAGACTGAAGCTCCTTGACCAGAACCTTGAACGATTCCGGCACGCCGGGCTTGGGTACGTTGTGACCCTTGACGATGGCTTCGTAGGTCTTGACACGGCCCGTCACGTCGTCGGACTTGACCGTCAGGATCTCCTGAAGCGTGTATGCAGCGCCGTAAGCCTCCAGCGCCCAGACTTCCATTTCGCCGAAGCGCTGGCCGCCGAACTGCGCCTTGCCGCCGAGCGGCTGCTGGGTGACCAGGGAGTACGGGCCGGTGGAACGGGCATGGATCTTATCATCGACCAGATGGTGGAGCTTGAGGTAGTACGGATAGCCGACCGTAACGCGCTGGTCAAAGGCCTCGCCGGTACGGCCGTCGTACAGAACGGTCTTGCCGTCCTCGGCAACGCCGCCCTGCTTGAGCAGCTCGCGGATCTCCTTCTCGTTTGCGCCGTTGAAGATCGGGGTCGCGACCTTCCAGCCGAGTGCGTGCGCAGCGTAGCCGAGGTGGACCTCCAGGACCTGACCGATGTTCATACGGGACGGGACGCCCAGCGGGTTCAGAACAATGTCCAGCGGCGTGCCGTCGGGCAGGAACGGCATATCCTCCTGCGGCAGGATGCGGGAAACGACGCCCTTGTTGCCGTGGCGGCCCGCCATCTTATCACCGACGGAGATCTTACGCTTCTGCGCGATATATACGCGGACGACTTTGTTGACGCCGGGCGCCAACTCGTCGCCGTTTTCACGGGTGAATTCCTTGACGTCCACGATGATGCCGGCCTCGCCGTGCGGGACCTTGAGGGAGGAATCGCGGACTTCTCTTGCCTTTTCGCCGAAGATGGCGCGCAGCAGGCGCTCCTCAGCCGTCAGCTCGGTCTCGCCCTTCGGCGTGACCTTGCCGACCAGATAATCGCCGGAGGTGACCTCCGCACCGATGCGGATGACGCCGTTTTCGTCGAGATCCTTGAGGGTGTCCTCGCCGACGTTCGGGATGTCGCGTGTGATCTCCTCAGGCCCGAGCTTGGTGTCTCTGGCCTCGGTCTCATACTCCTCGATGTGGATGGAGGTGAAAACGTCCTCGCGGACAAGACGCTCGTTCAGAAGAATGGCGTCCTCGTAGTTGTAGCCTTCCCACGTCATGAAGCCGATGAGCACGTTCTTGCCGAGCGCGATCTCGCCCTGAGAGCAGGCGGGGCCGTCGGCGATGACCTGACCGGCCTCCACGCGCTCGCCGACCGTGACGATCGGGCGCTGGTTGATGCAGGTGCCCTGGTTGGAGCGGGCAAACTTGGTCAGCGTGTAATCGGCGATGTTGCCGTCGTCATAGCGGACGGAAACGCCGGTCGCGGAAACGCGGGTGATGACGCCTGGGCCCTTGGCGGTGATGCAGACCTCAGAGTCAACGGCGCACTTGTGCTCGATGCCGGTGGCGACGATCGGCGCCTCGGTAACCATCAGAGGAACGGCCTGACGCTGCATGTTCGCGCCCATCAGCGCGCGGTTTGCGTCATCGTTCTCAAGGAACGGGATGAACGCGGTCGCGATGGAGGTCATCATGTTCGGGGCAACGTCGACATAGTCGATGAGCTCGCGCTCAACGGAGATGATCTCGTCGCGGTGGCGGCAGATGACACGCGGATTGACAAAGCGCTTTTCTTCATCCAGCGGCTCGGAGGCCTGCGCGATGTAGTAATCGTCCTCAACATCGGCGGTCATGTATTCCACGGTGTCGGTGATCCGACCGGTCGCCTTGTCGATCTTGCGGAACGGTGCCTCGATGAAGCCGTACTCGTTGATCTTGGCATAGGACGCCAGATAGTTGATCAGACCGATGTTCGGGCCTTCCGGCGTCTCGATCGGGCACATGCGTCCGTAGTGCGTATAGTGAATGTCTCGGACGTCGAAGGACGCGCGCTCACGCGACAGACCACCGGGGCCGAGTGCGGACAGGCGGCGCTTGTGCGTCAGCTCTGCCAGAGGGTTGTTCTGGTCCATGAACTGCGACAGCGGCGAGGAGCCGAAGAACTCCTTGATGACCGCCGTGACAGGCCGGATGTTGATCAGGCTCTGCGGCGTGACAACGTCGAGGTCCTGAATGGTCATGCGCTCGCGGATGACGCGCTCGAGGCGGGTGAAGCCGACACGGAACTGGTTCTGGAGCAGCTCGCCCACGCAGCGCAGGCGGCGGTTTCCGAGATGGTCGATGTCGTCGGTCGTGCCGGCGCCGCGCACCATTGTGATCAGGTAGTTGATGGAGGCAAGGATGTCGTCCTTCGTGATGTGCTTCGGGATCAGCTCGTCATAGCGATCCTCGATGGCCTCCTTCCAGCCGTCGGCGGGAACGGTCTCAAGCATTTCGCGCAGCACGCGGAAGCAGACCTTTTCCTTGATGCCGTACTGCGCCGGATCAAAGTCTACGAACTTGGCCATATCGACCATGCCGTTGGAGAACACCTTGACCTCGCGGTCGCCGCAGAGCACGACCGCCTCGTTGACGCCGTGATCGGAGATCATGTGCGCCCTTTCGCGGTTGAGCGTCTCGCCGTCCATCGCAAGGATCTCGCCGGTCATCGGGTCGGCGACGGGCTTTGCCAGCGTCTGGCCGGACAGGCGGCTCCAGATGTCCATCTTCTTATTGAACTTGTAGCGGCCGACCTTGCTGACGTCGTAGCGGCGTGCGTCAAAAAACAGCGCCTCGATATAAGACTCCGCGCTTTCGACCGTGGGCGGTTCGCCCGGACGGAGCTTGCGGTAGATCTCCAGCAGGGATTCCTCGCGCGTGTGGCAGGTATCCTTCTCGAGCGTTGCAAGGATCAGCGGATCCTCGCCGAACAGCTCCTTGATCTGCGCATCGGTGGAAATGCCGAGCGCACGGATGAGGCATGTGATGGGGATCTTGCGGTTTTTGTCGATGCGGACATAAAAGACGTTGCTGAGATCCGTCTCGTACTCCAGCCATGCGCCGCGGTACGGGATGACCGTTGCGCTGTAGATGTGCTGGTCAGCCTTGTCCACCTCGTCGCCGTAGTACATGCCGGGGCTGCGGACGATCTGAGAAACGATGACGCGCTCGGCGCCATTGATGACGAAGGTGCCGCCGTTGGTCATCAGCGGGAAATCGCCCATGAAGATCTCCTGCTCCTTGATCTCGCCGGTCTCCTTGTTATGCAGGCGGACGCGCACCTTGATGGGCTTTGCGAACGTTGCGTCGCGCTCCTTGCACTCCTCAACGGTGTACTTGGGCGGCTCGTTCATGCTGTAGTCGAGGAAGCTGAGCTCGAGGTTGCCCGTATAGTCGCTGATGGTGTCCACGTCCTTAAAGACCTCGTGCAGTCCCTCACGGAGGAACCACTCGTAAGAGTCTCTCTGGATCTTCAGCATATTGGGGATCGGAATGATCTGTTCACGCTTGGCAAAGCTCTTGCGGAGCGTCTTGCCGAACATGACGTCTTGAGTCGTCGCCATTATGTTTCATCACAGCCTTTCTTTTTGGTTCTGTGCTTTTGATACGCTCGGTTGCGTTGTCTGTTTTTCTCCATATCCTGCTTGCGCAGCAGCCTTCCCGGTGCTATAATCAGGCTACAAAGGGGAATTTGGCAAATGCACATACTCAGGCATTATGGAAATCTATTTTAACATGTCCCGCCTGCATTGTCAATTCCTACTTCTGATATTTGTGCACAAAGCCGCATCCGAGGATGCGGCTTTTTTATGCTTTGTGCCTATTTTCGTGCGATTCCGAAACTCTCCGCCAGACGCCGCAGCGCCCGGAGCCCGCACCCGCGCCATTTTGCGCTTCCTGACAAGCTCTCAAACGCGAACCGCCCCGGAAACCGTAGTTTCCGGGGCAATTTTGTCTCGTGGATTCAGATGGAATAGACCTTGCTGTACTCCTCATACAGGCGCGTGAAATCGGCGGACTTCAGCTCCTTGACGCTCTTGAGGTACTGGTGGGTGTCGAACTCATCCGATTCCAGCTCGATCATCGCGACGGCGATGTTGGAGCAGTGGTCGGAGATACGTTCAAAATTCGTCAGAAGGTCGTTAAAGACAAAGCCGATCTGGATGGTACACTGACCCTTTTGCAGCCGGTCGACGTGGTGGAGCTTCAGCTCGTCACAGAGGTTGTCGATCAGCTCCTCGAGCGGCTCGACGCGCGCTGCAAGCGCCAGATCGTTCTCGGTGAACGCCTGCGTTGTCAGCCGGACGATCTCCTGCACGGCGGATTGCAGCACATCCAGCTCATGCCACGCCTGCTCCGAGAAGGTCAGATGCTTCTCATGCAGCTCGCGCGCGCTTTCGCCGATGTTCAGCGCATGGTCCGAAATGCGCTCAAAGTCCGAGATCGTGTGAAGGAACTTCAGAACTTCCTCGTTCTGTCTCCCGGTCAGCTCGCAGCCTGTGAGCTTGACCAGATACGATCCGATCATATCCTCGTACCGGTCGACCGTCCCCTCCATCCGGGCAACCAGATCATACCCCTTGTCCGAGTAGCCGCGCATCAGGCCGATGGCCTCGGCAAGGTTGCCTCTGGCCTCCTCGGCCATGGCGTTGACGGAAAGGCGGCTCTGCTCGATGGCGAGCGCCGGGTGCTTGAGGAAGCGTTCCTCGAGCTGCATGATCGCGGGCACCTCGTCGCGCGCATCACCCTTGATGAGGAAGCTGACCAGCGCCTCGATCACATCTGTGAACGGAAGCAGGATCACGACCTTGACAAACCGGAACAGCGTGTTGAGCGCTGCAATGCTGACGGCCGTCATGGGCATCGTCAGGAATGAGAAATGGAAGATGGCGTTTGCGATGTAGAACACCGCGCCCCAGAAGACCACGCCGGCAAGCTCGACCACAAGGTAGACAAAGGCGGTACGCTTGCCGTCTACGTTTGCGCCGATGGCGGAGATCAGGACCGGCATGGCAGCGCCGATGGCGATGCCCATGATGACGGGCAGAGCCGTTGCAAAGTCGATCACGCCCGTGGAGGCCAGCGCCTGCACGATGCCGACTGCCGCCGATGCGCTCTGAATGACGGCGGTGAAGATGGCGCCGAACAGGATGCCGAGCAGCGGGTTTGACAGCTTCATCATAAACTCGATGAAGAACGGGCTTTCACGCAGCGGCGCAACCGAGTCGCTCATCGTGCTCATGCCGAACATCAAAACGGCAAAGCCCATCAGGATATCGCCGATATGCTGCTTTGTCTGCGACTTGGAGAACATCCGCAGCACAATGCCCACGATCGAGATCACGCCCGTGAGCGTTGCCGTGGAGAAAAGCTCCGTCCAGCCTGCACCCGAGCCGCCAAGCTCGGAAAGGCAGAGCACCCAGCCCGTGATGCTGGTGCCGAGGATCGCGCCCATGACGATGTTGATCGCCTGGCGCACCTTCATCATGCCGGAGTTGACAAAGCCGACGACCATCACAGAGGTCGCAGAGGAGGACTGAATGACCGCCGTCACGCCCGTTCCGAGCAAAAAGCCCTTGAGCGGCGTTCCGGTCAGCCGGTATAACACGACCTCCAGCTTGCTGCCCGCGACCTTCTTCAGTCCGTCGCCCATCAGCGCCATGCCGAACAGGAACAGCGCAACGCCGCTGAGCAGCGAGATCAAATTTCCGATACTCATTTCAAAAAATCATCCTTCCACGCGGACATTTTATATTCCAGTATGGCCGAAAACAGCCCGAAACATTTTGATGATATCCTGCCGATATTAAATCTTCGCGCAATTCCATCTTAAATCCATGTTAAATATTGCTTTTCCGACTGTTTTCACGTACACTATAGCTGGCCGGTCACGGCACATCCTCACGAAGCGGAGGTTTCTGTATGATCTATCTGCTGGAAGACGACGACAGCATCCGCAAGCTCGTCACCTACGGTCTGGAAAGTCAGGGCTATGCCGCGCGCGGCTTTGCGCGCCCGTCCGAGTTCTGGCGCGCCATGGACGAGGAGACTCCCGAGCTGCTGCTGCTCGACATCATGCTCCCGGAGGAGGACGGCCTGTGCATTTTG
The DNA here is from genome assembly GCA_900548625.1 of uncultured Eubacteriales bacterium. Taxonomy (GTDB): domain Bacteria; phylum Bacillota; class Clostridia; order Oscillospirales; family Oscillospiraceae; genus CAG-170. The sequence goes on from URLO01000006.1 coordinate 64,979, forward strand.
CAGCGGCTGCGCTCCGCCGCCGCCACAAAAAAGCTGCCCGTCATCATCCTGACCGCCAAAAACACCGAATATGACCGCGTCATCGGCCTCGACGGCGGCGCGGACGACTTTGTATCCAAGCCTTTCGGCATGATGGAGCTGCTCGCACGCGTGCGCGCCGTCCTGCGCCGCAGCGCGCCCTCCGGCGCAGACGGCGGCTTTCAGATCGGCTCGCTTTACGTCTCACCGCCGCGTCACATCGTCCGCGTGGATGACCGCGACGTGCAGCTCACAAACAAGGAATTTGAGCTTCTGTGCCTGCTGGTGGAAAACCGCGGCATCGTCCTCACGCGCGGCACGCTGATGGACAAAGTCTGGGGCTTTGACTGCGACCGCGAAAACCGGACGCTCGATGTCCACATCCGGACGCTCCGCGTCAAGCTGGGCGAGGCAGGCTCGTGCATCGAGACGGTGCGCGGCGTCGGCTATAAGATCGGGAGCGGCGTATGACGGCGAAGATCTTCCGCAATTCCTTTCTGATCGGCATCACCGTCCTTCTCGTCAGCTCCGTCCTCTTTTTCGCCGTCATGTTCAGCAACTATGAAAATCAGGCCTTTGAGCGCCTCAGCGCGGAGGCGGAGAGCATTTCGCTCGCGCTCGACCGGTCCGGCCTCTCCTATCTTGAGAGCCTGCGCGCATCCGACCGCGTGACGCTCATCGCGCCGGACGGCAGCGTGCTGTTTGACAATTTCGCCGATCCCGCCGCTCTGTCCGATCACCTCGCCCGCGAGGAGGTGCAGCAGGCGCTGCGCACCGGCACGGGGCGTGCCTCGCGCGATTCCGAGACCGTTCTGGAGCGCACGCACTATTATGCCCTGCGGCTTTCGGACGGCAGCGTGCTGCGCACGGCCTGCACGCAAAAATCGATCGTTTCCATGGCGCTTTTGCTGCTCGCGCCGCTTCTGTGGGTCATCGCGCTGGTGCTGATCCTCTGCGGCGTGCTGTCGTATCGCCTTGCCCAGCAGATCACAAGGCCGATCAACGCCATCGATCTGGACGATCCCGTGCCGGATGCGAGTTATAAAGAGCTTGCGCCGCTGGTCAGCCGCATTCAGGAGCTTCAGCGCACCAGCCGCAGCCAACTCGATGAGCTGAGTCTGCGCCAGCGTGAATTCACCGCCATCACCAAAAATATGCGCGAGGGCTTTCTGCTGCTCGACGGGAGGGCGCGCATCCTCTCCGGCAACCAGAGCGCCATGCAGCTTCTCTCCCTCGAGCCTGACAGCGACCCGCTCTGCGATCTTCGCACCGTGTGCCATGTGCCGGAGCTTCTGAGCGCCGTGGACACGGCGCTCGCCGGAAACCACGCCGAGGTGCTTCTGACGCGCGAGGCCGTCACATGGCAGGTCATCGCAAACGGCGTCACATCCGGCGGCAGCACCGTCGGCGCGGTCGTCCTGCTGATGGACGTGACCGAGCGTGAGCAGCGCGAGGCGCTGCGCCGGGAGTTTTCCGCCAATGTCTCGCACGAGCTGAAAACGCCGCTGACCTCGATCTCCGGCTTTGCCGAGCTGATGCAGGCAGGGCTTGTGCCGCCGGAAAAAATGCAGGAATTCTCCGCCGACATCTACCGCGAGTCGCGGCGGCTGCTGGCGCTGGTCAACGACATCATCAAGCTCTCCCGCCTCGACGAGGGCGCCGGCCGTCTCGAGCGGCAGAGCGTTGACCTGTACGCACTCTCGCAGCACGTCCTGTGCAGCCTGCAAAGCGTGGCGGAGCAGCGCAAGATCCGTCTCACGCTCTGCGGCGAGCACATCTCGGTCAGCGGCGCGGCCGCGCTGCTGGAGGAAATGCTCTATAACCTCTGCGACAACGCCGTCAAATACAATGTTGACGGCGGCAGCGTCACCGTCAGTGTCCGCGCCTGCGGCGGCGAGACGCTGCTCACCGTCTCCGACACCGGCATCGGCATTCCCTACGCGCATCAGAGCCGCGTATTCGAGCGCTTCTACCGCGTGGACAAGAGCCACTCCAAGGCGGTCGGCGGTACGGGCCTCGGTCTTTCCATCGTCAAGCACGCCGCGCAGTATCACAATGCCCGTCTGGAGCTGCAAAGCGATGTCGGAAAAGGCACCGAGATCCGCATCTTTTTCCCCGCCGTGAGACCTGCGTCCCCTTCGTAAAGAGCTTATGCTCCCGCTCGTCCTGATTTGCATATCGGGGCGTCTGCGGCAAATGTAAACTGTTTACGATTTCCACAATAATTCGGAGCTTATGAAGGGAATCCTGATACGCAGCGAGGCTGCATGATGCCGGACAGCAAAAATCGCGAGCCCGCAGCTTGTCAAAAAGGCTTTTTGACAAGCGCAAGCGCCTCCGTATTCAACGCATACGGAGGCGCTTGCTTTTGTTCCTTTAAGATCATTCCAGCGCGTCAAAGGCCGGCTTGAAGCTTTCGAGCTTTGAGAGGCTGCACATCGCGTTCCACGCCATGAAGCCGCCGTCCAGCCCGTTTTCCTGAAGCGCCCGGATCTGGCCGGCGATCTCCTCCGCGCCGTAGGTGTTGTACGGCGTGCGGATGGCGTCATACGCCTGGATCCAGGTTCGCACAATGGCGGGGCTCGGCGTCTCGCTCTGACGCTCCGCTGCCTTTGCGCCCCAGTCGAGAAGCGTCTCATACGGATGCTCCCACGGACGGTATGTGCCGTTCTGGGCAAAGTGGTCGGGATACGGCATGCCGCTGATGACGTCAACGACATTGCTGATGGCAGGCCAGTACTGGCCGTAGGAGGTGACATAGGGGTTGTTCGTCTCACCAAAAACGTCGGCGCTGACGTACACGCCCACGTCATGCAGTTCCTCCACGGCGTACATCAGAAAGCGCTGGATGGCCTGCGCCTTTGTCTCGCCGTACGTGTTGTGATAGTCGATGTTGCCGTTTTTCTCATACTGATACGTCCCGTCGGGGAACCGGACGTAGTCAAACTGGATCTCGTTGAAGCCCATGCTCTGCACGGCCTCCTTCGCCAGCGCGACCTTGTACTCCCACACATAGCGGCAGAAGGCGCTCGGCCAGTAGCTGTTGGCAATGTAGAGCGGCTCGCCGTCCGTGTCGTTGATGCCGTACTCCGGATGGTCGGTGACAAAGAAGGAATCGTTGAAGGTCGTCAGCCGCCCGATCGCATAAAAGCCCGCGTCCTTGATCTTCTGAATGGCGGTCTGGTATTCCTCAAACGTGTTGTTGGCATACTTCCCGGTCGTGGGAGAGTATTTGTCATAGACGCTGGAGGGGTAGCCGACGCTCGTGCCGTCGATGATGTTGACGACAAAGGCGTTGATCTTTGTCGTTTTCGCGTAGGCGATGTAGGCGTCGATGTCCGCGAGGATCTTCGGGTCGCAGGTCAGATAGATGGCGTAGACATGCTCCGGCATGACATTGTCCGCAAAGCTTGCCTTTTCCGTGGGGTAATAATAGAGGCTTGCGCCGTCGCCGCCGTCATAGCGGTCCTCACGGCTGGCGTGCGTCATGTAGATGCCGAAGCGGTCATAGACCTCCATCGCCTCGTCGTAGTCCGCCGCGACATATTTGCCGCTGATATAGCCGGTCTTGCCGCGCGGCGTGCGGACATGATACTGGTGCACCACGCCGTTTGCCGTCTTGTCATAGCCCAGCACCGTCAGCTCCGTTCCCTGCTCGACCAGCTCGCCCAGCTCAATGGAGTCCTCCGTCATGCGAAGGTTCTGCGGCGTGCGGACAAAGACCTTTTTCTCCTGAACAACAGCCTGCTCATCGTCTGTCAGATTGTCCTCACAGATATAGCCATACTGCGGCACGTCCAGATACGTCAGATAATAGAGCTTTCCGTCATGTTCGAGCATGTCGGACGTGGAAAAGGTCACCTGCCCGCCGCGTGCGACCGTTCCGCTCTGTGTGAAGTTCCGGTCATAGTAGGCGATCTCCGGCGCATCCGCGCAGAGCCACGCCGTCTGATACGGCTTCTCCGCAGTGACCTCCGACTCCTCCTCGGGCGCTTTTCGTCCGCCGGCCAGCACACAGATCAGAAGGATCAGCGCGATCAGCACCAGCACTGCGAGCAGCGCCAGCCATGTATTCTGGCGCAGAAACCGAAGCACCTGCTCGCGGCGGTGCATTCTTCTGGCCTCAGCCGCCGGATTTTTCCGCTTTTTTGCGCTGCGTTTCATGATAACGCTCCCTAACATTGAGATGGGCATATTATACACCAACTTTTTTCGAATTTCCACCTTTTCCGCCAACATTGTGAATTATAGCTGAAATTTGGTGATTTTTCTTCCCTCTTGCTCCATTTTTCCGTCATTTGATTTTGGTTTTCAATCTTTCTGCGCCATTTTTCCTTGAAAAGTGAAAATTTGTCACCATTATGTAAACCCGTTTTTCAAACTTTTTTCAAAGTTCGGATGACATAATATATATTACGTTTTCTCTTTTGCCTGCTTATTCGATTTTTCCGGTGCAGCCACAGCAGAGAGTGCGTCGGAAAAATGGCGTTTTTCTTTGTGCAGCAATTGACAATTCTCCGCGCACGCGATACAATATTGCCAAGTCATATTATATTGAAGCGTTTTCTTATGAAGCGTTCTGTTTCTTGCGCATTTGCTCGTTTTTGCTTTGCTATGACGGCATAGTAAAGGTAATTTGTGATGCGTAAAAAAGCTTTTATCGTATTTTTTGCGGCGCAGATTACACTGTGCCGCTTTTTTATTTCTTCTGATTCGGAGGGAAGATCATGCTTGTCATTCTCAGGCACAATATTTCCGAGGAAAAGCGGGATCAGCTCATCGGCTGGCTTCAGTCGCAGCAGCTCGGCGTCCACATTTCCGTCGGTTCTTATCATACCGTTCTCGGTCTCATCGGCGACACCAGCCACATCGATATCGACCGTATCCGCAGCCTTGACATCGTTGAGTCCGTCAAGCAGGTCAGCGATCCTTTCAGATGCTCCAGCCGCAAATCCCACCCCGAGGACACGGTAGTCGAGATCGGAAACGTCAAAATCGGCGGCGGGCACTTCTGCACGATCGCAGGGCCGTGCTCGGTCGAAAGCGAGGAGCAGATCGTCACCATCGCAAGGGAAGTCAAGCGCGCAGGTGCAGATCTCCTGCGCGGCGGCGCTTTCAAGCCGCGCACCTCGCCTTACGCTTTTCAGGGGCTCAAGGCAGAGGGGCTCGAGCTTCTGAAGATCGCACGGCAGGAGACGGGGCTTCCCATCGTCTCCGAGATCATGGGCGTCAACGCCCTCGATCTTTTCGAGGACGTGGACGTCATTCAGGTCGGCGCGCGCAATATGCAGAACTTCGACCTTCTGACAGAGCTTGGAAAGCTCGACAAGCCGGTCCTCCTCAAGCGCGGTCTTGGCAGCACACTGAAGGAGCTTCTGATGAGCGCGGAGTATATCATGGCCGGCGGCAATGCACGCGTCATCCTCTGTGAGCGCGGCATCCGTACCTTCGAGACCGATACCCGCAACACGCTCGACCTGTCCGCCGTGCCGATGCTGCACGAGCTGAGCCACCTGCCCGTGATCGTCGATCCGAGCCATGCGACCGGCATTGCCGCCCTCGTTCCGCCGATGTCTCTCGCCGCGGCGGCATGCGGCGCAGACGGCATCATCGTCGAGGTGCACAACGCCCCCGCACACGCGCTGTGCGATGGCGTGCAGGCGCTCACGCCGCCGCAGTTCGCGGCACTTGCCGAAAAGCTGCGCCGTGTGCGCGAGGTGATCGCATGAGCGCCGTCGGAATCCCCGCCCCCACGGCGGCGTGCCTTCCGGCTGCGGACAATGACAAAAAGAAAAAGGAGGCAGCGGGCAGCCGATGAAAACCATACACATCCGTGCCTCCAAAAGCTATGACGTACTGGTCGGGCGCGGGCTTCTGCGCACGGCAGGCACGCACATCGCCGCTGTGACCGGCAGTGCGTGTGCCGCCGTCATCTCCGATGACTGTGTTTTCCGCCTTTACGGCGAAGCGCTCTGTGCCTCGCTGGAGGCCGCGGGGCTGCGCACCGTGCATCATGTATTTCCGCGCGGTGAAGGCTCCAAAAATCTTCTGGAATATGCAAAGATCCTGAATTTTCTCGCCGAAAACCGCGTTACGCGCTCCGATGTGCTGGTCGCGCTGGGCGGCGGCGTTACGGGCGACCTCGGCGGCTTTGCCGCGGCGACCTATCTGCGCGGCATTTCGTTCGTGCAGCTTCCCACCACGCTTCTGGCCGCGGTCGATTCCTCGGTCGGCGGCAAGACCGCAGTGGATCTTCCCGCCGGAAAAAATCTCGCGGGCGCGTTCTATCAGCCCGATCTGGTGCTATGCGACCTTGACACGCTGGACACACTTCCGCGCGAGACATTTCTGGACGGCTGCGCCGAGGTCATCAAATACGGCGTACTCGGAAGCCGCACTCTGTTTGACACGCTGGCGGAGATCCCGTCCGGCGAGACGCTCGAGGCAGTCGTGGCAGCCTGCGTGGAACAAAAGCGCGACATCGTGCAGTGCGATGAATTTGACCGTGGGATGCGCCAGCTTCTGAACCTCGGCCACACCTTCGGCCACGCGGTCGAGGCCTCCAGCCGCTTCACGCTCTCACACGGGAAGGCCGTCTCCATCGGCATGGCCATGGTCGCACGTGCGGCGTGCGTGCGCGGGCTCTGCAGGGAGGACGTGCGCGACGCCATTTCGGGCAGGCTCACGCACTACGGTCTTCCGACCGTCTGCCCCTATTCTGCCGACATGCTGCTCGGTGCGCTTTGCGCCGACAAGAAGATCTCCGGCTCCACGCTCCATCTCATCGTTCCGGCTGAGATCGGCCTCTGCCGCATTCTGCCCGTGCCGGTCGCGGAGCTTCCCGGCTGGCTGCATGACGGAGGCGCTCTATGAACATCACCATTGCCCCCGGCCCGCGCACAGGCAGCATCCGCGTGCCCGCCTCCAAATCACAGGCGCACCGGCTGCTGATCTGCGCGGCGCTCGGAACACATCCGGTCCGCCTGAGGCTGGACGGGCGCTCCAGGGACATTGACGCGACCGCCGCCTGCCTCCGCGCACTCGGCGCGGAGATTAAGGTGCAGGACGACGCGCTGACCGTCAGCCCCATCCGCGCCGTGCCGCAGGCGCCGTGCCATCTTTTTTGCGGCGAAAGCGGCTCCACGCTTCGCTTTCTGCTGCCGGTCTGCGGCGCGCTCGGCGCGCAGGCCGTCTTCCACATGGAAGGCCGCCTCCCCGAACGCCCGCTTGCACCGCTTGACAGGCAGCTTCTCGCCCACGGTATGACCGTGCGGCAGGAGGGCGCGCTTTTATACGCGGGCGGGCGCCTCACAGGCGGAGCGTTCTCCCTGCCGGGAAGTGTCTCCTCCCAGTTTGTCTCCGGGCTTTTGATGGCACTGCCGCGCGTGGAGGGCGAAAGCCTTCTGACGCTCACAGACGCGCTCCAGTCCGCCGGATATGTCGATATGACGCTGGACGCGCTGCGGCTTTCCGGTGTTTCGGCTGAAAAAACACCGGAAGCCTTCCGCATCCCCGGTGGCCAGACCTTTTCTCTGCCGGAAGCGTGCGCAGTCGAGGGCGACTGGTCAAGCGCAGCATTCTTTCTCTGTGCGGGCGCTTTTTCCGCGCGTGGCATCCGCGTGTGCGGGCTGCGCGCAGACTCGTCTCAGGGTGACCGCGCCGTACTCGCGCTTCTGCGGCGCTTCGGCGCACAGGTCGAGGCGCATGAGGACGGCGTTCTTGTCCGGCACGGCACGCTGCGCGGCATCCGCATCGACGCGGCGCAGATCCCGGATCTCGTCCCGGCGCTGGCTGTGACTGCCGCCGGGGCCGTGGGCACGACCGTGATCGAGAATGCGGCACGTCTTCGCCTCAAGGAATCCGACCGTCTGCAAACGACGGCGGCGCTGCTCCGGGCGCTCGGCGCAGCGGTCACAGAGCTGCCGGACGGTCTTGTGATCGAGGGCAGGGGCAGTCTTTCCGGCGGCACGGTCAGCGCATACGGCGATCACCGCATCGCCATGTCCGCTGCGCTTGCTGCCGCGCTTGCCGAGTCTCCCGTCACCGTGACCGGCGCGGAGAGCGTGGAAAAATCCTATCCCCGGTTCTGGAGCGACCTTCGATCGCTGAAAGGAGATGCAGTATGAGCAACACCTTCGGCCGCAACCTCACCGTCACGATCTTCGGCCAATCGCATTCCCCTGCCATCGGCGTCACACTGGACGGCTTTCCGGCAGGAATGCCCATCGACTTTGCGGCGCTCTCCCGCTTTCTTGCCCGCCGCGCGCCGGGCAGCAGCCCGCTTTCGACTGCAAGAAGGGAAGCGGATGCGCCGGAGTTTCTTTGTGGTCTTGCAGACGGCGTCACCTGCGGCGCGCCGCTCACCGCACTCATCCGCAACACCGACATCCGCCCGCAGGATTATGCGGCGCTTCAAAATGTGCCGCGCCCCGGTCACGCCGACTATACGGCAAGCGTCCGCTACGGCGGACATCAGGACCGCTCAGGCGGCGGGCAGTTTTCCGGCCGCCTGACGGCTCCGCTCTGCATCGCAGGCGGGCTGTGCCTGCAATTTCTGGCGCGCCGCGGCGTGCGCATCTCCGCGCGCATCGTCTCCATCGGCAGCGTCTGTGACGAGGCTCCCTTCGACGCCTCTGTCAGTGAAAAGCCCTTTCCGGTCGTGACCGACGGCATCGGGGAAGATATGCAGCGTGCCATTGTAAGCGCCAGAAACGAGGGGGATTCCCTCGGCGGCGTGATCGAATGCCGCGTGGATGGTCTTCCCGCAGGGCTTGGCGCGCCGATGTTCGACGGCATGGAAAATCGCATCTCCCAAATTGTCTTTGCCGTACCCGCCGTGAAAGGAATCGAGTTCGGTGCGGGCTTTGCCGCCGCAGGGATGCGCGGCAGTGAGCACAACGACGCCTTCCGCACAGAAAACGGGCGCGTCGTGACCGAGACGAACCACTCCGGCGGCATTCTCGGCGGCATCACAAACGGAATGCCCCTTCTTTTCCGCGCCGCCGTCAAGCCGACGCCCTCCATTGCGCGCACGCAGCGGAGCGTCGATCTTGAGACGATGGAAAACACCACTTTGGAGATCCGCGGCCGCCACGACCCGTGCATCGTGCCGCGCGCCGTCCCGTGCATGGAAGCCGCTGCCGCCATCGCGATCATGGACGCATGGCTGGACGCGCCCCAAACGGAGGAAAAATGATGGATTTGAGCGAATACCGAACGAAAATCGACGAGATCGACCGGCAGCTTGTCGCGCTTTTCACCGAGCGCATGGCGACGGCGGCGGACATCGCCGCCTATAAAAAGGCGCATCATCTGCCGGTTCTGGACGCAGCGCGCGAGCGGCAGAAGCTCCGCCAGATTGCGGAGCTGGCGCCCGCCGCCCTTCAGAACGAGACGCAAACGCTCTACCGGCTGCTGTTTGCACTGAGCCGCAGCTATCAAAGCCGCCTGCTCGGACGCACGTCTCCGCTTCACAGCGAGATCGAACAGGCCATTTCCGGCACGCCGCAGCTTTTCCCCACACGCGCGGCCATTGCCTGTCAGGGCGTGGCGGGCGCATACTCTCAGCCCGCGTGCGAGCGTCTGTTCTGCACACCGGAGATTTCGTATTTCCCGGATTTGGACGCGGTTTTTGCCGCTGTGGACGAGGGTCTGTGCCGCTATGCCGTCGTGCCGCGCGAAAGCAGCGCCGTCTATGACCTTATGATGCGCTGCAATTTCCGCATCGTGCGGAGCGTCCGGCTCAAGCTCGACCGCTGCCCACTGTCTTCTGCGGGAACGGCGTCTTCCGAGTCGGTGCAGGACGGCAATTCCACGCGCTTTCTCTGCATTTCCAAGCAGCTTGAAATCTATCCCGAAGCCGACCGCACCAGCCTGATGATGACGCTCCCGCGCGAGCCGGGCGCGCTTGCAGATGTGCTGTCGTGCCTCAGTGCGCTGGGCATCAGCCTCGGCAGGCTCGAAAGCCGCGCGGCATGCACGTTCTATTTTGAACTGGAGGCGCCGGTCAGTTCCCCGCAGTTTTTGCAGTGCATGGGGGAACTGGGCAAAATCAGCGAAGGCTGCTCCTATCTTGGCAGTTACAGTGAGGTGGTCTGAATGCTGCGCTGCGGACTTCTCGGCGGGAAGCTGGGTCACAGCTACTCCCCTGCCATTCATCACGAGCTCGGCGACTATGCGTACCGGCTCTACGAAAAAACGCCTGAGGAGCTTCCCGCCTTTCTGACCGGCGGCAGCTTTGACGGGCTGAACGTCACAATTCCGTATAAAAAGGCCGTCATGCCCTACTGCGCGGCGCTCTCCGAGACGGCGCGGCGCGTTGGCTGCGTTAATACGCTTGTCCGCCGTGCGGACGGGACGCTCTACGGAGACAACACCGACGTGTTCGGCTTTGAGCGGATGCTGCACACCACCGGGGTGCGCCCCGAGGGAAAAAAGGCGCTTGTTTTCGGCAGCGGCGGCGCGTCTGCCACGGCGTGCGACGTCCTTGGCCGCGCAGGCGCGCAGGTCGTCTGTATTTCACGCAGCGGTGCGGACAATTACGAAAATCTCAGCCGTCACCGCGACGCGCAGATCCTCGTCAACACCACGCCCCTCGGCATGTATCCGAACAACGGCGCTGCACCCGCAGACCTGAGGGCATTTCCGCACTGTGCCTGTGTGCTGGATGTGATCTATAACCCGGCGCGGACGGCGCTGCTCTTGCAGGCGGAGGCGCTCGGCATCCCGCACGCCGGCGGGCTGGAAATGCTCGTGGCACAGGCCGTGCGCAGCAGCGAGCAGTTCACCGGCTGCACGATCCCGGATGCGCGGATCGCAGAGATCACACGAACGCTCAGCCGCGCAATGCAGAACATCGTCCTGATCGGTATGCCAGGCTGCGGAAAAAGCACCGTCGGCAGGCTGCTTGCGGCGCGGCTCGGCCGGGAACTGCTCGACGCCGATGCCGCCGTGGAGGCGGCTGCCGGATGCACGATCCCGGAGATCTTCCGGGCCGGCGGCGAGGCGGCCTTCCGCACGCAGGAGACCGCTGCGCTTCGGTCGCTCGGCGCACGCTCTGGCTGCGTCATCGCGACCGGCGGCGGCTGTGTGACGCGAGTGGAAAACTATCCCCTGCTCCATCAGAACAGCGTGATCGTCTGGCTCCGGCGCGACGCTGCGCGCCTGCCCACAGGCGGCCGTCCGCTGTCCCAGAGTGCGGATCTGCCCGCCATGTATGCCGCGCGCGCGCCGCTCTACGAGCGCTTCAGCGACTGCGCCGCCGACAACAACGGTGCCCCGGAGCAGACGGTCGAGAACATTCTGGAGGTGCTTGCATGAACTTTCTGATCCTGAACGGCCCGAACCTCAACCTGCTCGGTCTGCGCGAGCCTGCCGTCTACGGCACGCGCGATTATGCCGCGCTGGTACGCTTTGTGCAGGACGCCTGCCGGGAGGCGGGTGCCGCGTGCGAGGTCTTTCAGTCCAACCATGAGGGCATCCTTGTGGACAAGATCCAGGCGGCATACGGCGTGTTCGACGGCATCATCATCAATCCCGCCGCCTATACGCATACCAGCATCGCCATTCTCGATGCACTCAAGGCCGTCGCCATTCCGGCGGTCGAGGTGCATCTGTCCGATGTCAGCCGCCGCGAAGGCTTCCGCCATATCTCCTACGCCGGTATGGCATGTGTGAAGACGTACATGGGGCTCGGCTTTGACGGCTACCGTGAGGCGATCTTCTTCCTGAAGGAATATCTGCAAAAAAACGTGCAGGCGCGGCCTTGAGCCGCACCTGCGCTGCACTTTTTACGAAGCTTCCCCGAAAAACCGAAAACTCCCACCGGGCAAGCCCGGTGGGAGTTCAGACTGTCAAAAACCTCGTAGAGTTCGCGCCCGCAGGCGATGCGCCCCACGTGGTTCCCCCTCGCGGCATAGCCGCTTCGGCCTAC